>NZ_BAABDQ010000044.1:0-122553 GCF_039539705.1 Nonomuraea rosea
TGACCCGCATCCTCGCGCTGACCAGCGTGATCTGGCACAACGACAAGACCGGCCAGCCGATCAAGCGATCCCTGATCGCCTATGACCACTAACCGCAGCCAGACCCCTTGGCATCAATCATCTAGGCGAGCTGGGCGACCGCGGTGCGTTCGGCCTCGTAGATGGCGCTCAGCCGGGAGCTGAGGCCGGCGAACAGGGGGCCCGTGTCGGCGAGGGTGGCCAGGGAGTCGTTGGCGGCGGCGCGGGCCACCCACAGCTCCTCGGCCGCCTGAGCCGCCTGGGGCCCTCCCGCGGTGCCGTCCGCCATGACGCTCTCCTTGATCGCCGCCGTCAGCTCGCGGATCCGGGCGAACTCCGGCACCTCCGACGGCAGCGCCGACTCCGCCAGCTCGTGCCACAGGGCCTGGATCTCCCTGAACCGGCCGGCCGACTCCGCCAGCGACGGCCGGTCCAGCAGGACGGCGGCCTCGTCGAGGGCGTCGGCGAACAGGTCGCGGAGGTTCCCGCCGTCGATGCCCACCGGCTCGGCCCCTTCCCAGATCGACAGCAGGGCGTCGGCCAGGGAGCGCTGGTCGGCGAACACCTTCGGCCAGGCCTTGGCGTTGCGGGTGTCGACCAGCAGCCTGGCCCATTTGCGCCAGGCGGGCAGTGAGAAGGAGTCCGAGGCGGCCGACAGGTGCGCGACACAGTCGCGCAGGCCCTCCTGGGCGGCCTCGGCCAGCGCCGCCTCGGTCAGCTTCGCCTCGCCCAGCACGTGCGTGACGTTCTTGTACGACCCCACCCGCGCCCGGGCCGCGTCGATCCGCTCACGCGGGAGACGGATCGGCGCCTGCCCGCGATCGTCCAGGTAGACATCGTCCTCGTCGCGCCGGTAGGCGACCACCGGATGCCCGCCGTGCCCGTCCAGCAGCGCCGGAACCTGCCAGTAGCCCGTGTGGTAGCGGTCGGGCAGGATCACGCACGGCCGTCCCGCGTCCAGCTCGGCGGCCAGCCGGTCACTGGCGGCGCGGAGGCCGGAGGTGCGGTGCTCCTCGTACGGGACGCCGAGCCGGGTGAGCGTCTTGGCCATCCAGCGGTCGTGATACTGCCACTGGTTGCGGAAGCCCAGGACGACGTGGCGGGACTGGTCGTGCTGGAACTCCCACAGGATGTAGCCGGCGCCGATCCCGCCGCCCGCCAGGAACACGAGCGGCTCGCTGACGGCCGCGCCCTGGTTGACCAGGACGGAGGTGATCGCTGCGGTGGACGGGTGGCGGCCGCCGGTGAAGCGCCAGCCGCCGTCGGAGGCGGCCCCGGCGTTGCCCGCGACATGGAGGCGGGCGGTGGTGTAGCTTTCCCCCGTCTTGGCCATGCGGGCCCGGACGCGGGCCTTGAGCTGCTTCTTGCTGGTCATGTAGGGCTCTTCCCGCAGCCATCGCCAGGGCCCGGCCCACGCCCGCGGCCCGTGGCGGCCGCGATAGAGCGTCGACCGTTGGAAGCGCGGCTCCCGAGGCGCGTGATGTCCCCTTTGCCCCCACGACCGGCGGGTCGCGTGGGGACCCGCGCCGGAGGTTCGGCGGGAGAGCACCGCCGTGTCTCCGGACAGTAGTACAGAATCGGCCGGCACTCCAGTGACGTTCCGCGGCCATGGCCCGAGCCGGCATCTACAGGCGGGTGAGGATGCGCTCTCGCTGGAACCGTCCGACGACCGTGCGGAAGATCGCGACGTCGATCGCGAGGAGCGCGACGGCGACGATGCCCGCGATCAGGGTGTCGAACAGCATGAGTCCGGTCGCCTGGCCGAGGATCAGGGCGATGACGGGCAGGACGATGAGGACCACCGTCCCCTGCGCGCCCTGCATGGTGGTGGAGCGACCGGAGATCGCCACGATGAGGCAGGTCGCCAGGAACGCCACGAGCGGCACCAGCGCCAGGACGCTGATGGCCCAGGTCCAGGTGGGGAAGAAAAGGCCGCCCATCAGCGACGCCCCGAGCGTGTTGACCAGGACGGTGTAGACCAGGAAGGACGTCCAGGTGAGCAGCACGGCGGGGATCACGGAGGCGAACACCTTGCCCAGCACGAGCTCGCGGTCGGTGAGCGGCGTGTAGAGGAGTCCCTCGATGGTGCCGCGTTCCTTCTCGCCGACGAAGCTGGAGCTGGCGGTGAGGCTGGCCACGATCACCGGGATCAGCAGGAAGAGCGGGGCCATGAAGTAGACGATGACCGCGTACACCATGAGCTGCTCGGAGGAGTATCCGGCCGGCAGGGCCTGCACGGGCAGGTTGTCGAGGAAGCCCTGCAGCCCGGCGACCGTCGTCGTCAGGGCGGCGGAGTTGTTCCCCAGCAGGAGCACGGCGCTCGGGATGATGACGACGAGCACCAGCGGCAGGATGACGAGTGACGCGATGACCTGCGTGTTGCGGGCGAGTTCGCGCCAGTCCTTGCGCATCAGGGCTCGGACCCGGTGGCGGTCGATCATGCTGCGCTTCCGTCGTTGATGGTGGCGAAGTAGAGGTCCTGGATCGTGGGCCGGCGGGGGATGACGGCCCGGACCTGGATGCGGCTGTGCACCAGCGCGGCGACTCCCGACGAGATCGTCTCCTCCTTCCTCAGGGCGAAGCTCAGCCGGCCCTCGACGGTCGAGAACTCCACCGCTCTGCCCAGGGCGGAGGCGATGACGTCGCGGGCCGAGGCGGGATCACCGTCGACTTCGAGGAGGTAACGCTGTTCCGGCCAGCGCTGATGGAGGAGGGTCCGCACCTCGCCGGTCACGACGAGGCGGCCGCTCTTGAGAATGCCGACGTCGTCGCAGAGCGTTTCGAGGCCGTGGAGCTGGTGGGTGCAGATGACGACCGTGGTGCGCAGGGTCTTGATCATGTCCTTGACGTGGTCGATCAGTTCGATCGACGCCTCGGGGTCGAGTCCGGCGGTTGGTTCGTCGAGGAAGAGGAGATCGGGCTCGTGCAGCACCGCCCGGCCGACCGACAGTTTCTGCCGCATGCCCTTGCTCAGCTCTCCGGCCGGCGAGCCGACGCGGTCGGCCAGGCCGAGCAATTCGAGTATTTCCCCGATCCGTCGCTCGATGACGCGCGGGGCGAGCCCGTACAGCTCACCCCAGGTCCGCAGGTTGTCGCGGACGCTGAGATTCTCGTAGAGGCGGGTGTCCGTCTGGACGCCCACCCTGGCCCGCAGCGCGTCCGCGTTGGAGCGGCCGAGCGTCTGGCCGAACAGCGTCACCGAACCGCGGGTCGGGGTGAGCAGGCCGGTCAGCAGTCGTACGGTGGTGGTCTTGCCGGTTCCGTTCGGCCCGAGGAGCCCGAAGGCCCGGCCGGCGCGTACCTCGAACGAGAGATCTGAGACGGCCTCGCGACTGCCGAAGTGCTTGGTCAGGCCCGTGGCCGCCAGCGTCTGGTCAGGGCTGTTCATGATGGTTCACCGTTTCGTGGAGTCAGCGCTTTCTCTCTTTTTCAGCCCGTTGATGAGGCTCGCGGCAGTGTCCGGGTCGGGGACCGTGACCACGAACGTCCGGCCGGACTGCAGGGTGACCGCCAGGGCCGGCCCGCCGGCCGTGATGATGCCGTGGCGCCGGCGCAGGCCGAGCCGCAGGCCCCAGCCGCCGAAGTCCGCCCAGGGCCGGACCCCGAGCACCTCGGCGTGGTGGATGCTGTCGAGCGAGTACGTGAACGACGGTCGCGCGATCAGCGGCCGCGCCTGGATGCCGGTCGAGTCGATCACCACGCGCCACGGCCCGAGCAGCACGACCGCGACAGCCAGGACGACGAACCCGCGGCCCGCTTCGGCCGCCGTGTGCACCGTCCATGCCTGCCAGGCGATCAGTGGAACGGCCGCCCATAGGACGTGCGCGCGGCGGGTCGACGATGTCCAGAGGACTCGTTGCGACGCCGTCAGCGGCAGTGCCCGCCTCTGCGGGGAGTCAGCGGCGGTGCCTGCGGTGCCTGTGGTGCCTGTGGAACGCCTTGGCACGAGCAGCACGCCCGCCAGGGCGATGCCGGAGCCGATCGCCGCTGCCGCCGCGACGAGCCATGGCGGCAGCGCCGAGCCGACCTGTGCCCACGTCGCACCGTAGGCCGTCCAGAGGAAGAACACCGCGGTCAGCGGCCCCCACAAGGTGCGCAGCCGTATCTGCCCGATGGTGGTGTCCGCATCCAGGAGGAGTTGCGTGGCGGCGTGGCTCATCCACGCGCCGATGACGGCGGTGGCGACCGGCGGCCCGAGGACGAGTAGCCACGAGGGCCGGTTCTCCTCCGTCCAGCCCCAGGACATCAGGTGAACCGCCGACGGCTCGGCGCCGTGCGGGAGCACGGTCACCGTGCAGAGCGAGGCCAGCAGGACGAGAGTGCTCGGGACGACGACCCCGGCGGCCGTGATCCGGCCCGCGGCCGGGTCGTCCCAGGATGCCCGCCGACGCTTCAGGCCGGTTCGGGGCACCCTCATCCGTACGACTCCTTGACGAGACGGGACAGCGTCTCCGCCGAGATGCCCAGCTCACGCGCCTCGCTGATGAGCCGTCCCACGGTGGCCGACAACTGACTCAGCCGCTCTGCCTGGGCGGTGACCGTCGCCCCGCGCCCTCGCCTCAGCTCGATCAGCCCTTCGTCGCGCAGCCGCTGGTAGGCGTGCAGCACCGTGTTGCGGTTCACGTCGAGGGACGCACACAGCTCTCTGGCCGTCGGCATCCGTTCCCCGCTCCGGATCGAGCCATCCACGATCCCGGAACGGACCGCGGCGGCGATCTGCTCGAACAACGGCGTGCCGTCCGCGTGATCGATGGCAATCAACATCAGCGATCTGGACCTCCTCGAGCCACCTTCAAATATCCCAATAGTCCTATCACAACTAGGACTATGTTCGAAGGGTGGATGCCGGTGGCTGGCGAGGCCTCCGTGTCTGGAGTACGGGCGGCATGCCCGTCGCAGCAACGCCTTACCGGGGGCAGACCAAGTACGGGAGAAGGGACAGTCGTGCCCACCGGGAGTGTCCAAAGGGTGGCGGGCGACGCTCTCGGGGCGCAGTCTTGTGTCGTGCGGTTATGGCGGGCGGGCCGGGCGCGGCGGATCCTGCTGGTGCTCGCGGTGGTTCTGCTGGCGGTGGGGCTGGCCGGGTTTCTCGCCGACGCGTTGGGCTTGCCCGATGATGTGCTGGCGCTGCTGGATCAGCGCGCCAGCGTGATCAGCATGGTTATCGGGCTCGTCGGCTTGATCGTGCAGGTCCGCTCGTCCCGCCGCTCGCCGGAGCCGCCGTCGTCCCCACGGGTGGTGGGATTGCCCCGGCCGCCCGCGCGGCGATTCGTCGGCCGGGAGCGCGCTCTGAGGCAGCTCACGGCTGCGCCGGAAGGCGGTGCGGGGGTGGTGAGTCAGGCGATCTGCGGGCTGGGCGGCATTGGTAAGAGCGAACTCGCCCTGCAGTACGCCCACGCACACCGTGACGACTACGAGCTGATCTGGTGGATCACTGCGGAGAACCCCGGGCAGGTCAGGAGCGGGCTGGCCGATCTGGGACGGGCATTGGCCGCCGCTACGGCCTGCCGCGGCCAGAACGGACCGGCTCCGATGCCGCCGCTGGCGGACCAGGACGCGCACGCGTACGCGTTGGCCTGGCTGGCCGGGCGCGGAGATTGGCTGCTGGTGTTCGACAACGTGGAGGATCCCTACGAACTCGACCCCTATCTGGGGCGGCTGGAACGGGGACACGTGTTGATCACCTCTCGGCGGGCGATCGGCTGGGAGGCGATCGGCAGCCTGATCTCGCTTCCCGTCCTGTCAGCGCGGGAGGCCATGGCGTTGCTGGCCGGCCGGATCGGCTCTGCAGGGCCTGATGTGGCGCACCTGCATAGCCTGGCCGACGAGCTGGGGTTTTTGCCGTTGGCCTTGGTACAGGCCGGTGGCTACATCGCCAGTACGCCCGGCATGAGTGTGGCCGAATACCGGCGTCTGCTGGCCGCGGCGCCTGGCCGCATGCACGCCGCGTCACCGGCTGGGGAGAGCGACGATGACCGCCGGGCGATCGCCAAGGTCTGGCAGGTCACGCGGGACGACCTGGCCGCACGCGACCCGCTGACAGTCGACCTGCTGCGCCTGCTGGCCTGTTTCGCCCCCGACGACCTACCGACGAACGTGCTCGGCGAGTCGGTGGACGTTGCCGAAGCCGTCGCCTTGCTGGCCTCGTACAGCATGATCACTCTCACCCGGCCGGAACCGGCCCGGCCCGGTGAAGCGCCCGAGCAACCGCTGGTCAGCATGCATCGCCTGGTCCAGGCCGTCATCAGGGCCGAGCTCGATGGCGCGCAACGCCGACTGCTGCGCGAACGCGCTGCCCGACTGCTGGATGCCGCCCTACCGGCCGACCCGGAACGCATCGCCTCCTGGCCGCGCTGTGCCCAGCTCCTGCCGCACATCCGCACCCTCCTGGCCCCCGACTCCGCTGGGACAGCCAAAGCGATCCAGTACCTGGTCGCCAGCGGCGACCCGCGTACTGCCCACGCCTGGCAACTCGACCGGCACGCTGCCCTCCACACCACCCGCGGCCCTGACCACCCGGATACCCTCGCCGCCCGGCACGACCTCGCCCGCTACCGAGGCAAGGCGGGCGATGCCGTAGCGGCCCGCGACGAACTCGCTGCGCTCCTGCCCGTCCAGGAACGTGTCCAAGGCCCAGGACATCCCCAGGTCCTGGCCACCCGGCATGCCCTCACTCTCTGGATGGGGAAGGCCGGCGACCCGGCGGCGGCTCGTGCTGGCGCGGCCGCGCTCTTGCCCATCCGCGAGCGTGTGCTGGGAGCCGAACACTCCGACACCCTCACCACCCGGCATGACCTCGCCTACTGGACGGGGCAGGCCGGCGATCCGCGATCAGCGCGTGATCAACTTCTGGCGCTGCTGCCCGTCAGCGAGCGCGTCCTTGGGCCTGAGCACCCACACGTGCTAGGGAGCAGGCACGTGCTCGCTGTTCTGCTCGGAGTGCTGGGAGACGCGGTGGCGGCTCGCGAGCAGTTCGCGGCACTGGCCCGCATCCGTGAGCGCGTGCAGGGGCCCGAGCACCCGGTCACGTTGAACGCGCGGCATGAGCTTGCCCGCTGGGCGGGGGAGGCCGGAGATGCGAACTCGGCGCGGAACCAATTCGCGGCGCTGCTGCCGGTGCGGGAACGTGTCCAGGGGCCCGACCACCCCGACACTCTGGTCGCTCGTGACGCGTTGGCGTACTGGGAACGGCAGGCCGGCCTGGGCGATTCTCCGCTGACTGAGACCGAGCGCGTTCCCTTCCGGCAATGGCGGAGACGGGCAGGAAGGTGAATATGCCGGAGATCAGTACGCGCCGCCCTCCTCGTGGCTGGAACCCCGCCGAGCACGGCTAAGGCGGGCCTTCCAAGAGGGACAGAGTCTGGATCTCCGAACCGGCGTCCCGGCACACGACGACGTCGCGGCCGGCCCGTTGTGGCCGGCGGAACGGCGGATCCGGGCGGAGGTCATTGCCGCCCTCTTGCTGAGCAGTCCCAAAGCGCCGCGGGCTCACTGCGGCCCACCTGCGTCCGCGTGACGGGCCGGCTTGTCGGCCGAAGCGCTGCGGACGCGTGACGCCCATGTCAAAAGGAACATGTGGATCCAGGGCAGCCACATCGATCTGGATCGGACCAGGGTCGGCGGGGTTTGGCTGCGGCGGGCCACCATCGGGTACCTGTGCGCCGCGTCCTCCACCGTGATCGGGCGTATTGACCTGCAAGGCAGTACGATCACCGGCGAACTCGATCTGATGGGAACGCTGGTACGGCCACCGTCCCCGGACGAAGTGATGATCGACCTGTCCGATGCCCAGGTGGGCAAGACCGTCCTCACTCCCGCTACGGACAGCATGGGCTTGGTATCGCTACATGCCCGGATCGGGACATTGCAGGACCTGTCGGAGGCCGGGCTGACACGGAACTCGACGGCGCCGACCGTCCTGCTCACGCTCGGCACGCTTTACTTCTCCGCACTCCGGTGTGGCACCACCGCATTAGGGACCGAAGGCATCTGCCCCTTGAAGCCCGGTGAACATCCAACCTGGGATCCCTTCCTCTACGCGCTGGACCTGCTCATTCCGCCCGCTCGTGAGTCTGGGACATGACACCGCTTGGGACCCTGTCGGCCCGGCGAAGCTCGTCTGTGATGGCCACTGCCAGCGTACGCGGCGGGCTCAAGATGATCTCCAGTACGCGTTCGATCTGGTCGACGGCGCTCATGCCGCCCGCCGGGCGGCGTTCAGGTGCCCTTGGGGCGGCGAAAGACGGACATAGGCTGGTCATGGGAAGCCGGGTTATTCCATGAACCGACCGACGAGGGGTGCAGGACATGGCCGACGCGACACCGGACCAACCCGACGGGACTTTCCGGCCGGAGAAGCATTTCCGCCGCAGCCGCGGTCGCAACGTGGGCGACGCGATCATCAGCGTATTCGTGCGTGCGGGCCTGGTGCCCAGCTCGTACATACTGACCACCAAGGGCCGCAAGACCGGCCGTCTGCGCACCAACCCGGTGACCGTCGTCGAGGAGGACGGCAAGCGCTGGCTGGTTGCCCCGTACGGCGTCGTGTCGTGGGTGCACAATGCCCGCGCCGCCGGCAAGGTCACGCTGCGCCGCCGGTTCGACGTGCGTGCTTACGCCGTACGAGAGGTCACAGCCCAGGAGGCCGGCCCCGTGCTCAAGCGCTACGTTCGCATCGCCACCGCCACGCGGCCGTACTTCCAGGCCACCAAGGACTCTCCGGTGGAAGACTTCATCGCCGAGGCGGATCGGCATCCGGTGTTCGAGATCACACCGGTCGCTGCAAAGCGCCTCGGAGACAACGGCTGAGTGCGCTTCCCCTTGCGGGAGAGTCCTGCCGAGACGATCACTGTGTTCCTGGGGGCGCAGGACCGGACACGCGCGAGCGGTCTGAGTTCCAGGATGGTGGCACCGATAGCCGCGAGGATCGTGGTGGTCATGTCCCAACGGTCCGGCCGCCCAGCGGGCTCATCGTGATCGGGTGGGCGCTGCCCACGAGCCTGATGCGGTCCAGTCTTGAAATCAGCTCACGGTGGCGGCAGGCGTTCCAGGATCCGGGCGACATGGGCTTTCGTGCTGTTGCCGACCTTCAGCACGAGGTTGCTCACCCGGACCCACATGATGTCCTTCTTGAGGGACGCCTCATCCCCGAGGCCCTTCACGGGCTTGAACGGCTTGCTTCCGTAATGGGCCATCATCTCCTTGGCCACGGCGATCCCGCTCTTGCCCCGCCATGGCGGGGCGAGCCGTACCTGGACGATCACATCGCCGTCGTCGCACACGGTCGGCAACATGGGGACGCCGTCCCCGAGCAGGGCGCACGCGTAGGGCGGCGCGCCGAACCGCCCGTCCGAGGGGTTGACCGCGGGCGCGGGCCGATCCATGGCCTGCGCCACCCACAGCGCCGCCTTCCGCACGTTGTCGCGTTGCCGTGGGTCGACCTTCAGGGCCTCGTCCTGTACCTCTCTGCCGTACTGGATGGTGATCACCGCGTTGCTGAGCCGGTAGATCAGGAGCGTGAACCTTGACGTCTCAAGAGGGACCGCCTCATCACGCACCCCCGAACCAACGGATGCCTTCCCCCTGACAAAAACCTCTCTGCCGCGAGGCGGGATTCGGTCTGCTCCTTCAGATACGTGCCCGCCGCCGCGACGCCGGTGGCCAGGTGGACGACGAGCGTGAGCTTGTACTGGGAGTTCGCCGGCGCTTCGTACGGCGGTCGAGGTGATCGACCTCGTGGGCCTCATCGCCCACGCCCTGCACCGCACGCGCCGCCGTCGTGGTCGCGCCGAGCCCCCTGTCGCCGGTCATCCCGATGCCGGGCTCCTGCCAGATGGTCAGCCGGGACGGGCGGAGGTCGTGGGCCAGGCGTTTCCGGTAGCGCTCGTGCGCCTGCGCGGAGGTGCGATCCCACGGCTCCGCGTCGTCACCGATGGCGTGGAACTCGATCAGTTCCTTGGTGGTGTAGTAGCCCAGCGGCTCACCGTCCACACTGACCGATTCAACCGTCAGGCCCACACCTCGGCTCGTCCAGGCGCAGTCGAGCCCGTCATGCCGCTCGCAGGCGACAACATTCACGTGCTGAAGATCCCGCCGCGGGCGCCTCGCGCAAACGCATTCGCCCTATGACTTCGACGTGAACCCGCTGCCGACGGCCGGATCGAGCGCCGCGAAGTTCTCGGCGGGCTGATCAACGAGTACCAGCGAGCCGGCTGACCGAAGAGGTGCCGTTGTACAGGGCCTTGGCTTAGTTCTGACACCCCTCAGGATTAAAAGCTTGATTCCGAAGGACCTCGCATGTGTGGCCGGTGGCTTGCTGGATCCGCTGGATGTGTCGTGGATCTGGATCGACGACGACACTGTGACATGCAGCCCGCAGGAGGGGTATGTCGGACGGGCTGTCGGAGTAGGCGTAGGCGACCGGGAGGCTGAATCCGGCATCCCGGAGTCTGTCTACTTTCGTCTCCGCGAAGCAGTGTTGATCCGGGACGTGTCCGCCGATGCGTTTTCGGAGCGTGGACGCCAGGACGTGCACCCCTGTGAGTCCGATCTGGCGGCAGAGAGCTTCGGCCAGTGGGCGTGGCGTGCCGGTGGCCACGATGACCGTGTCGCCGTCGTCCAGATGCTTCGATAGCCGGTTGAGGGTCGTGCTCATCAGGTTTCCGCTGTCGGGGCCCGCATGGAGTGCGGCGAATTCCTCGGCGGCCGTGGTGAGGTCGTCCTCTGAAAGCCCGAAGGTCCCTATCCAGAGTTGCATGGTGTGGCCCGCCATGTGGGTCGGTCGCAGCGCCATGAGGGCGTTGAAGATGGGGCTCGTCAGGAACGCGACCACATGGCGGGCTCGGCCGCGGTGTAGCAGCCATTTGTTGAACTGGCGGAGGGAGTCGCCGCGGACAAGTGTGCCGTCGAGGTCAAAGACGGCCACGCCAGTCGATGCCATCCGTCGCCTCCACGACCCTTTGTACGTCAGTCCTTCTGCCGTTTGTAGTGGCCGCTGCGTCCTCCGGCCTTCTCCTCCAGCCGGATGGCGTCGATCCGCATTCCTTTGTCGATGGCCTTGCACGTGTCGTAAATGGTCAGTGCGGCAGCGGAGACCGCGGTGAGCGCTTCCATCTCCACGCCGGTCCGAGCCGTCACTGTGGTGCGTGCGGTTATGGATATCCGATCTGGCGGCAGGGCTTCCAGGGTGACGGTGACGCCGTCGAGTCCGACTGGGTGACAGAGGGGGATGAGGTCGGGGGTGCGCTTCGCGGCCATGATGCCGGCCAGCCGAGCTATGGCGAACACGTCGCCTTTCGGGATGTTGCCGGTGATGATGGCGTTGAGGGTCTCCGGTTTCATCACCACTTCACCCGATGCGACGGCCTCGCGTCGCGTGACGGCCTTCTCCGTGACGTTGACCATACGGGCGTTCCCCGCGGAGTCGAGGTGGTTGAGTGATTCGCTTAGATCGACTTCTGCCGACATTCAAGACTCCTTAATTCAGATTCTTCGAGACTCAGCCGCCGCGGGTGTGCATCTCAAGACGCGGATCCTTCTTGAGCCGATCAAGGCCGACGAACACTGATCGCTCGTTCTCGTTGAGGCGGTTCACGGCACCCTGGTCACGGCGGCGACTCCAGATTGTCGCCACCAACTCCGTAAGTTCTTCGGCCGTCGCACCCTCTCGTAGCGGTTTCCTCAGGTCCGTGCCGGCCATGGCGTACAGGCACCGATACCAGGTGCCGTCCGCCGTCAAGCGGCTGCGGTCACAAGGGGCGCAGAAAGGCTCGGTGGTGGAGGAGATAATGCCGAATACGGTACCGTCGGGAAGCTCGAACTGGTCGGCGGGAGCACGGTCGAGCTTGGGTACCTCTTTGATGTTTCCGTACGTGGCGGTCAGGGACTCGAGCATCTCTGCGCGGCTGAAGACGATTTCCCGGTTCCAGTTGGTCGCGCCGCCCACGTCCATGTACTCGATGAAGCGCACCTCGGCGCCGACGTTCTTCCCGAATTCGATAAGTTGTGGCAATTCGTCGTGGTTGGTGCCACGCATCACCACGGTGTCGATCTTGGTGTGGGTGAAGCCTGCCTCGGTCGCTGCCTGGAATCCATCCAGGACGCTGGAATGAGTGGTGCGCCGAGAAAGCTTGACGAAGCGATCTGAACTCAAGGTGTCGAGGCTGATGGTGAGTCGATCGAGACCGGCAGAGTGCAAGGCGTGGGCGTGCTTTCGCAGGAGCACCCCGTTCGTCGTGAGCGCGAGGTCTTCAATGCCCGGGATGGCAGAGAGGGCCTCCACCAGCTTCGGCAGATCGGCCCGAAGCAGCGGCTCGCCACCGGTCAGCCGAACCTTGTCGACGCCCAGCCCGACGAACACCTCGACCAGACGCCGGTATTCGTCGAAATTGAGAATGTCCGACCGTGAGAGCCACTCGTATTCTTCTTCCGGCATACAATACTGGCATCTTAGATTGCATCTGTCAGTGACCGAGAGTCGCAGCTGGCCGAGTGGTCGCTGCATGGCATCCGTTATTTGAGCACGCTTAGGCAAGCAATTCCTCGCTTTCCGACCTGCCTCTATGAGGTGGCCAAGAAGTTTGCGGCAAAAGGACGCAGATAGGAGCGTGTTCGTCAGGGATCCCTGCCGCGGCAGGGTCATTAATCGCCTCCTTTACGTCCTGTTCGTCGCCATGGGGCCTTCCGGAGTGTGCACGAGGTCCGGGACATCCTCTTTGTGCTCCTTGTTGATGAGCAGGCATCCCACGGTGAAGAATGCGGCCAGCAGGAACGCCATGATGAAGAGGGCCTGGGGGGTGGCCGACACCAGCGCGGTGATCAGGAGCGCCGACCAGACCAGCACATACCCAATGTCACCGGCCATTTCCATCCAGAGCACGTAGCGCGCGCCGCGTCGCCGGGCGTGTGCGTAGTAGGTGCTCACCCAGGGGATCTGCTGGTAGCCGATGGCCGCCGTTGCCGCTCCGCCGATGAGGATGATCGCCACAGGAGTGGTGGCGGCCGCAAGTCGTGCGACGTGCAAGACCATGGTTGCCGCTGTGCCTTCAACCAGGACGCGCCGCGTGGCGCCTCGGTCTCCACGCTTGCCGGCGACCATCAACAGCATGAGGCCGATCGCCTCGGCTGCCGCGGTGAGGATGCCGATTGTGGCGAACTCGCCGATGACGACGGCGAGGTAGACCGGCCACACGAGGAAGTGGACCATGTTGTGCGCATTGAAGGAGAGGTTGGCCAGGAGATCGCGGGTCGGCGCGGGATGGCGGTCCCCGAGGCTGGGTGTGGGGAACCTGGGCAAGTGTCGAGCTGATCTTGCCGGGAACGCCGCCACAACGATGATTCCGATGGCTACATACAGGAGCGCCTGCTGTCCGACGAGGGTGATCAGGATCCCGCCCATCAGCGGGGCGGCCAGGAGGGCCAGGTGGGTAAAGGTGTTCAGCAGCGCCATGTCACGGCCGCGCCGTGCAACGTCCAGCGCCCGTGAGATGTGTATGTGCTGGGAGTTCCACAAGAAGGCGTTCATCCAGGCGAGGGCCGCCGGTGCCAGGACGATCAGCCAGTCTCCGGCACCGCTGACATACGCCTCAAGAAGAATCAGATAGAGCGCAGAGGCCAGCAGTGCAACCCCCAGGCCGAAACCCGGATGGTGTCGTTCCACGAGGACGATGCTGGGGTAGTTGATGAGGAGCTTGCATAAGGCGTAGCCGATGTAGAACAAGCAGATGTGCCACAACTCCGCGCCCCGCTCAAGCATCAGCAACGGCAAGAAGACGTTGACCAGTCCGAGGGCGAGATTCCGCAGGACCAACGCCGTGGCGAGGCCGCGTAGCGGCGCAGACAGGGCCATCAGCTACATCCAGCCGACGCAGTTCGCCGCGAACTCCGCCACGATGTGCGCGGGTGCGGTCGAGAGGTCCGCCCCTTCGGCCCAGAGTGAGGGGTCGATGTAGAAGCCCGACTGGTTGATGTAGATGTCGATGTCGGCGAGCGCGAGCATCTGGGCAAGTGGTGTGGAAACGCTGTGGTGACGAGGTGAGCCGGTGTTCCACTTCAACGGACTGAAGATGTTGTAGAGCCCGACCACGTGCGGACCGCCACCGTCTGGACGCACCGACAGGGCGGCGAGGTGCGTAAGTCCTGTGTCATTGCCGATCACCAACTCCGCTGATCCAAACAAGTCCACGCAGTCTGCCGCGTCCATTCCACAGACCACTCGCATCCGGACACCCGGCGCGATCGGCACCGGAGGCAGGTCTGGATCGTTGGTCAGCAGGGTGAAGCGCAGATCAAGCCCCGTCCGCATGAGAAGGTGGCGCGCCACTTCGGCAAATCCATCGACTCCGTAGTCCTTGCCGGTAGGGCTGCTCGTCGTGGCGACGAAGACAACGTGACCCGCATCGGGCTCGACGACATCGGATCGGTACCGCGGCACGATGTCTCCACTGCCGGGGAGGCGCACGCCAAGATCCTGCTCCATCTGGAGGTAGAGACGGAGCGGCAAGGTCGCGTGCACGTCTACGAGGTCGCCGGACGGGTCATGCCAGATCGGCATCGCCACGGTCATACGATCCGCGTAACGGGGAAAACCGACCCAGCGTGGCGGCCGCACGGGACGTACCTCGATCCTTATCGGATCTCGCCCCTTCGCGGTGACCATACAGCCCGGAGCGTCCTCCTCGACCGTCACCGGGATTTCACACCGGCGCATGAGCCGGCCGCGGGTGCCCGTGTAGGACATCGGTGGGACCTCCACACCGGCGATCTCGGCTGCCTCCCGCAATGCGCGAACGACGACCATGGACAGCAGGAAGTCACCGAGCCGGATCGGCTCGGCAGGAGGCCCGCTGGGTATCTCCGATCTGACGAGGAACTCCACCCGCCAGCCGTCCGCCAGCACCCGATCCAGCAGCTCGGAAGGACCGGTGGGCACCTCACCCAGGGCACGGCGATAGGGCAGGCGGCAGCCCACGGGGAGATCACCGCGCTGAACGCGAAGCGGCCCCCCGCGCAGGCACTGGGTGTCCCGAACGCGCCAACCGTTGAAGTTCACGTCAGGAACGCTCCCCATAGGACTTCAGGCCGCGCCAATCGGGAACCCGCCGGGAACCCGCGCGGATCTCACTCACCAGAATGTCGTACGCGTGGGCGAGTTCCTGGAGCTGTCGTGCGGCGTGTCGGCTCCGCGATCCGCCATCCTCTCGTCTCCCCAGCCGATCCGCACGGACCCAGGCAATGGACAGCCGATCCACCACGGAGCCCAGGGTCTCGGTGTGCAGCGGTGCCGACAGGTTCTGCGAAAGGCTCTTCGTCAGCCAAGCGTCCAGCTCATCGACCAACCGGCTGCGCGTCAGATTCATGGTGTCGATGTGTCGTTTGATCTTGGCGAGCACCTCATCCTCGTCGGCCGCATCCCGGGAGCGATCCTCGGCCTGCCACTGCTCGTCGTGATGCCACCTCAGCCGGCACGCAATGCCGGTCATCAACCTGTCGCCGGCATTCCCGCGATCAAAGCAGGCGAGCAGTTCAGTAGATTGCGGGATCCCATCGCCGGGCACAAGACCAGGCTGCGTGCCCGCAGAACTCGACGTTGTCAATGCCCGCGCCCCCTTTCATCGGCGGCCGCTTTCCGGGTAGATCAGAGCATTCGTACGTGTCAGGCCGTTATAGCACCGAGTCGATCACTCACGCCTCAAGATTCAAAAGATTGTGATCAATAGGCCCGGACCCTTGACTGCTGGGCGTGACAGCGTGGGTAGACGGGCTGTGCCCGTGCCTGCCAAGATCGCTGTCCGACGACACCAGTACCCCCTCCGGCAACGCCAGCAGGGCCCGACCCCTCGCGTTCCGATCAGACCTCGGGAGACCGCCATGGTGCTGCTTGCCCACATAAGTGACCTGCACGTGGGCTCATCGGACCAAAGCGCGGATCGCGTCCGCGCAATCGTGAGCTATTTGCTCGGTCTCGCACGGCCGGTCGATGCGGTCGTCGTCACCGGTGACTTGGCGGCAAAAGGGACCGACGAGGAATACGAAACACTACGGTACCTTTTGGGTCCGCTGAAATCGCTGATTCTGTGTCCAGGGAATCACGATCACAGGTCGACACTCCGTAACGCGATGGGATTCGTCAGCCCGGACAATGATGGCCCTTTCAATCAATGGCATCGCCTCGACGGTGCAGTCGTAATAACGTGCGATTCAACTATCCCCGGTCGCGACGAAGGCGAGATGTCCAGCGATACCCTGACCTGGTTGGATGCCACTCTGGATGCGGCGCGAGATGTACCGGCTCTGGTCTGCATGCATCATCCGCCTACGCCGTTGCATATTCCCAGCTTCGACGTCCTCGGCCTGCGCAACCCGGATGCTCTGGCCACCGTTGTCCAGCGGCACGATAATGTCGTTGGAATCCTCTGTGGACATGCTCATAGTGCCTCCGCCGCTCGATTTCACGGCATCCCCGTACTGGTGGCTCCAGGCGTCGAGTCCACGGCCATTCTCCCTTGGGAGTCGCACTACGACCGAATGAAAGATGAGAAGGCGCCACCCGGAATCGCTTTCCACGTTCTACGCGACGGCAAGCTCGCGACGCACTTTCGAGTGATTACATCATAGTTCGTAAAAGATAAGTCGCTAACTGTTGTGCACTATCTCGGCCTGGATCTCGGGGCAAAGGCCGGGAAACACGTGAGATGCTCTGTGAGCTGGGAAGACGGGAGTCCTCTACGCCGCCATCAGCCCGTTTCAAAGGACGCCTTGTGGGCCTTGGTGATTCGCCGCGGCCGAGGAGAGTTCGGACCGGGTGATCGGCTGGCCGGCAAAGAGCGCCCCTGATCTGGAAGCTTACGGATTGTTGAGCTCAATAACCTTCCAGAGCGAGGAGCGCTCTTCGCGCGCAGACTATCCCGGAGTGGACGCAAGGGCTGGCAGTCACGGTCGGCGGTCAAGGCGTGGTCTCTCACGTCGGTACAGCGGGCCTTCGGATGCCGAGGTCAAGTCGGCTGACGGCCGTGTTGCGGGTGAGGGCGTCAGGTGGTGCACGATGAGCACACGATGCCGCTTCCACCGCGCCAACCCCATCGACCTCGCCCGCCATCGAGTCCACCGCAGGTCCATTCTCGGCGGCCTCATCAACGAGTACCAGATCGCCAGCAGGCACCACCCGAGAACCGGCAGGTCAGCCCCTCAGGCTCGCCAGGTGGCGCAGGGACTGTTTCGGAGCCCGTTCAGTAGGGCCGGGCGGCCTCCGAAACGGTTGGCGCCCGGTCGCGAATGGAAGCCCATGCGATCCTGGATGAGCCGCTGGTGCGCGGCCCTTCGCCGTGGCCGAACAAGCGTCCGAACGGGCGTGTCCCTGAAACTATTCGTGCTGGGTACCTGCCCGCCGTGCGCGCGAGATCACCTCGATGATCACGATCGGGATCTGTCTTGACGCCTCTCGCTGGTAGCCGATGTAGCGCGGCCATATCCCGGTCATCGTCTCCCACAGGCGGAGCCGCTCGCCCTCGGCCGCCGGGCAGGCGACCGCGTCGAGCACCTCGGCCCCGATCTGCACCTTGACCTGTGGCTGAGCGAGCAGATTGTGGAACCAGAGCGGATGGTCGGCGGCACCGCCATTGGAGGCGACCACGAGGTAGCGGTCGCCGTCACGGCCGTAGATGAGGGCGGTGCGCCGGGGTAGTCCTGAACGGCGGCCGATCGTCGTGATCAGCAGCGTGGGCGCGCCGTGGAAGAGGTGACCGCGGGCGCCGCCGGACTCGGCGTAGCTCTTGACGTGCCTGGCCACCCACCCGGTCGGGCTGTCGATCGGCTCTTGGCTCATCGCGCCGCTCCACCCACGCGCCGGTCGGCCCACTCGCGTGCCTGGGCGAACCAGTGGGGCGCGGTGCGGTGGCCGTTGAGCACGTGCCCGGTGCCGGGGACCAGGACGGTCTCCAGCTTGGCGCGGGGACTGTAGAAGGGGGCCTCCTGGGCGTGCAGCGCGGCGGAGGAGGAGCGGGCTCCGGCCAGCAGCTTGTCATGCTCGCCGTTGACGATCAGTACGGGGGCTTGGATGTGCTTGTTGATCGAGGGCGGGGTGTAGGAGTCGCCGGGCGGGAAGACGTCCGTCATCTTGGTGGCCTCGTCGGCGGCGATGACCTTGGAGTCGGCGTTGGGCCGGTGGTAGAACCAGGTGGCCCGCAGGCCGGGCCGGGTGGTGAGGTAGCCGTCGTCGAGCCCGCGCCCGGCGAAGCGGGGGTCGTCGGCGGCGCGGTGGATTCCCGCGCCCATCTGCTCGAATGCGGCCTCGTTCGGCACGCTCGACTCGCCGGTCAGGATGACGCCGTCCACCTCCGCCGGATGGGCGGCGGCCACCGTGCGGGCGAGGGTCGAGCCCAGCGAGTGGCCGACCAGAACGACCTTGGCGAACCGGCCGCCGCCCAGACGGCCCTCGCGCAACTGCCGGATGAGCCGGCGGATGACGATCTGGTGGGTGTCCTGCCCGAAGCGGGTGCTCGGCGGGTAGGAGCTCGCCCCGGTGCCGAGACGGTCAATGGTCAGTGTGGCGTACCCGGCGGCGGTCATCGTCTCCACGTAGGAGGGGCGCTGCCGGTCGCCGCGCATCCGCCAGTAGGTCTGGCCGTAGAAGCCGCCGGGAATGAGCAGCTGAACGGTGGTGGCGCGGCCGCGCGGCAGGCACAGGGTGCCGGCGATGCGCTGGTCGGCGGGGCCGCCGGCGGTCATCGCCACCTTGGCGTTGACTGTCCGGCAGGTGGGGGTGGCGTGCGCCGCTACCGGGATCGAGGTTGCGGGGATCGAGGCGAGCGCTAGAAGTACCGCTGTGGTGATGCGCATAGAACTCCTTAGGGATACCCAAATTTGGTTAACCAAATTTGGGTATCGAACTATGACTGATCCACCTTCCCCCCGTCAAACCGGTCCGGGACCGGTCAGGTCGGCTCCTCGCCGCGTTCCAGCCGCCCGATCATGTCCCGGATCCACGCTGCCTCGCCCGCCGCCTGCGCCGCGCGCAGGGCGAACACCTCGGTCACCTTCCTTGAGCGCTTTCCCTCCCGGGCCGTGACCATGATCTGCGCCCGCTCGTCCTCCAGGGCGCGCACCCGTTCCTTGAGCAGCGCGATCACCTCCTGCTCGGGCAGCGCGGGTAGCAGCACAAGGGCTGCGTTGAGCAGTTCCGGACGCCGATCGGGAACCCTCAGGGCGCTTCTGAGCAGCCCGAGGAACTCCGCCTCGCCCTTGTCGTTGATGGCGTAATCGACGCGGCCCGGCCATTCGTGCACCTCGCTGGTGTCCAGCAGACCTTCCTTGGCCAGCTGACGCAGCGCGTGGTAGATCGAGCCCGATCTGAGCCCTGCCCATTGCCCGGCTTCCCACGACTCCAGTTCGGCGCTCACCAGATAACCGTGTGCCTGACCGTGCAGCCGTACCGCGCCAAGGACCAGCAGTCGCGTCGCCGACATCGTCTCCCTCACTCGCCGGGCCCCGGCACCCGCCAAAGCCCTGCCGAACAGGCTAGCTGTCGTGCCCGTGGGGCCAATTCTCGGCACTACTGCCTGAGCGGCCGGTCTACCACCCAGACCACCCGCTGCGCTGCCACCGCCCGCGTATCAACGATCGGATCGTGTCCGACAAGCCCCTGTAGCTGCTGGTGATGTGCCAGTGTCTGGCCGTTGTGTTCGCCTGAAGGACCGGGCGGCAGTTGCTTATCCGGCTGTCTCCCTGACGTCGTCCGGGGCGGGGCAGCGGGGGCTGCTTGGGTCAGGGCTTGGTGGGCGCGGTGCAGGTTGTGGAACCGTTCGTACTCGCTTAGGGCGCGCCGTAGGTGGCGTTCGTTCCATTGGAGCTCGTGGACGTAGCCAGGCCGGAACGGCTCGCCCGTCGCTGCGCATCGCGCGGCTTCCACCGGGGCAGGCCGGAGTACGCCCGAAAGGGGCGGCCCTCCGTGGCCGCCCTGGTCATGGGCCCGACGTTCCGGCTCGAACGCCGATGAATAATTCGGGTGCCGCTCCGCGACAGTCCGTGTTTTCCCAGGTCGCGCCGCTTGACATCCACTCTCATGTCAACTGGCGGGACGCCTCAGGCGTATTCCGGTCGCACCCCCTGCAGGTACCCCCGAATGCTGATCTTCCGGTGTCATGTGGCCGATGGGGCCATACGATGATCCGCATGTCTGCCGAACGACTTATCCAAAGCGGCACGCTGCCGTCCGAAAGCCCCGTGAACGATCTTGCGGTGGTCGAGGTGGACGGGCGCGCATTGGTGGTCTGCACAGACCGTTGGAACGACGTATGGACCTGGGACGTGCTCCAGGACGAGTGGACCGCGCGCGCACTGGAGGATCTTAGGGAGTATGACGACGAGGGAGTGGACGAGGAGGAAGAAGAAGACGAGATCGCCCCTCACCTCTACCCCGACTTCATGTTCGTGGGTGCGGAGGTCGTCGGCGGGCGGGTGATACTGGCCACGGGCGGCCACCACCAGAGCCCGGCACTGTGGGACTTGATGAGCGGCGAGTTGCTCAGCGGTGTCATCTTGAGCCACGGCGGCGTCCATGCCCTGGACACGACCGTGCTGGACGGGCGCCTGGCCCTCGTCGCGGGCGGCTTCATTCCTGATCATTTCGAGTGGGATCCGTCGTCCCCAGAGTGGATCGACGAGCGGTGCCGGGAGCTTCCCGGGCACTCGGACGACATGGGAGACATCGCGGTCGCACGGGTCGGCGAGCGGGTGCTCGTGGCGTCGGTGTCCGGCGAGGAGGTGCTGGTGACGGACCTGGAACGCGGCGAGCGGCGGCACACGATGATCGGCGCAGGGCTGTTCCACGCCGTCGCGCTGTCGGAGACCATTGTGGCGGCGGCGAACGACGGCGGTGACCTCTGGCGCTGGAGCCTGAGCGACGCCAGACCGGTGGGGGATCCGATCAACGCGCACGAGACCGGCATCCTGGCCATGGATGCCGCGATGATCGGGGGCCGGACGCTGGGGGTGACCGGCGACGGTCACGGGACTGCGCGAATCTGGGACCTCACCCACGGCGTCCAGCTCGGCACACCCCTGGCCCGTCACAAGGGCGAAGTCACCGCGGTGACCATTATGGAGATCCGAGAACGCCCGGTCGCCCTGACCGCCGGCCAGGACGGCGTGGTCCACATGTGGGATCTTGCATTTTGAGTGCGCCACGAGTGTAGAAGGTGAGCTCGTTGTGCAGGTGACCTTGCTGGACGCGGTGCTGTGCAGGAGATGAAGGTCTGGCCCTTCGGCATCGCCTTGGGGGAGATGTCAAACGGTCAACGAGATCAGCGACCTGACGAGGAAGCTCGCCGATTGGAGAGCCCGCGCGTGTCGGCGTACAGCCTCACGTGCAGAGCCAGGTACGGCTGATCGTGCAGGCGTGTTGTGGTGGGTGGTGCGTCACTGACGTGTGCGACGGCTGTCGCGATGGTGGCTCTGCTACCGATCGGCCGCCGCGTTCGTGGTTGGACGAATCAAGACGATGAGCGCCGGCAGCGGGAACAACAGCAGGAACAAGTTGGGCAGCCACCAGGTGAGGGTGAAGTCGCCGCGCAGCGCCCAGAAGGCGACTGCTTGGAGGCCGGCGGTGCTGGTCAGGGTGAGGGACACCGTCATCAGAGGCCGCGGCGAGGACGTGGTGCACAGAGTCGCCAGCCCGGTCAGGCTCGCGGCCAGGTCGAGCAGGACGAACGAGACGTTCCAGTCGGTCAGGATCGGGTTGGTGTAGTCCTGATAGGCCAGTTCGGGCGGGATCAGGCCGGCGAACACCACCGCCCAGTACAGCAGGAGTGCGATGTCGGTGACCAACATGGCGATTTTCGTCGCGCCCAGGATGCGGTTCACGGCTGCCTCGCCTCGCCGCCGAGGGTCGTGTCCTTCACTGTGGTGATGCGGGTCGGCTCGCCGGCAACAGTGCTGCGCCGACGAACGGTGTGGCGAAGACCCGCGAGGGGGATCACGAGACCGGACGGCGTGCTGGGCGGCATCAAAGGCCTTCCTGGATCATTGAGGCCAGCCGCGCGCGAACCTGGCGATGCAGGTCGTCGTGGGGCGGTGCCAGGTCCAGCAACCGCGCCATCCACCATCCGTCGACGGCCAGCCGGACGAGGTAGGCCGTGCTCGGATCGAGGCCGTCGTCGGCGAGCCTGTCCTGCCAGGCCTCATAGCGGCGCCGGAACGCCTCAAGCACGTGCGGGCCGCCGGACAGCGCGGCGAGCAGGGCCACCGCCACCCGGTCGGTGTGCGCCCGTGCTGGGACGTCGGTGTCGGGAATGGTGGCGTCCAGCCAGGCTCGTGTGAAGGCACCAGGCTGCGATCCCGGCGGCGGCAGCGCGGCCTGGAACCGTTCCACCTGCCGGTCGAGCACTCCTTGGAGCAGTGCCTGCTTGGACCTGAAGTGATGGAGCAGGCCGCCCTTGCTGACTTCGGCCTGCGCCGCGACCGCGTCCAGCCGGATCGCGTCCGCCCCTCCGGAGACCAGCATTCGCTCGACAGAGTCCAGAATTCGATCTCGCATCGTCCCTCCCCATGACCAAGTACCGACCGTCTAGACGGTCGGTACTTTAGCGGCGCGGCTTGCCGCTGTCCACGTGAAGCCGATGGTCAGCTTGTGTACGTCTGGCTGTACGTTGGCTCTGCAGCCGGAGCCGTACGCCGACACCGTGCTGACCCATGAAGACCTGGCCGCGTGGGTCGGCGCCGAACGTGTCCGCAGCGCCGATCCATGAAGTTGATCTCTAAACAAGGTCACTTCTGCCAGGGGCTTCGCGGCGTTCCAGGGCCTTCGCTCAATCCAGCGGGCCGTCCGGACGATCACACACCGCGGCTGATCGTTGCCGGAGAAGGCTCAGCGTCAGGTTGCCGGCGCGTCCTCGATGATCCACTGGATCCCGTACGGGATGAGAAAGTCGAGGAAGGCGGTCGGGTGGTAGGCCTGGGCGGGTGCGAGAACCCCCGGCTTGGCAGGGTCGGCGATGAGACGGCGGGCGCTTTCGACGGCGATCACCGCGGTTGTGCCGTAGGTGTCGGGGCCCTGGACGATGCCGCGGGCGCGGCGGCCATCGGTACTGGTGGCGTCGAGCACGTAGGTGAAGTGCTGGGTGCGGCGGCTGTCCTCATCGGGTCCTTCCGGCAGGCTTTCGATGATCTCCGGTGTGAGCGGGGTGTTCAGCCGGTCGCCCAACGCCGCCTCGGTCAGGCCCTCGACATGCCGGACGCGGATGTGACGGGGAATGGTCACCACCTCCGACACGGGGAAGGCCATCACCGGGGTCGCCTCCGACTGTCCCGGCAGCCGGATCGCGGTGTGGCGGGCGGGCATGCCGGGGCGCCAGTCGCCGTCGTCGTAGGACAGGCCTCCCGCCTTGATGGCGTCGATCGTTTCGACCAGCGAGCGCAGTGAGCCGCGCGACATGCCGCCGCCGCCGACGACCACGTGGGTGGTGATGATCTCTTCGACCGGTTCAAGGCGGCCGGCCAGGATGTGGGCCAGGAGGTCTACCGGGACGCAGCCGTCGTTGGCGGCGGGTACGACGGTGACCCCGGCGTTCTCCGCCTCCGTGGTGAAGGTGTCGAAGATCTTCTTGACGTAGAGCTGCTCGCCTGAGGTGTCGACGTAGTGACAGCCGGCGGCGATCGCGGCGCGGACCACGGCCTCACCTGAGGAGGTGAAGGGTCCGGCGCAGTTGATGACGCCGTCGCAGCCGCGGAACGCGCTCACCAGCGCCTCATGGTCGCCGGTGTCGGCCACGCGCCGTTCCGCGTCGGGAAGGCCGACCGCCGAGGCGGCCTCCTCCAGGCGCGCGCGATCACGTCCGGCCAGGACCGTCTCGATGTCGCGTCGTGCCAGCTCGGTGAGCACGAGCTTTCCCTGGTATCCACTCGCGCCATAAACGGCGATCTTCATGTCGTCTCCTCACGATGGGGCTGCGCGGTTGCTCAGCCCATCAGCACAGTAAGGCGCTGGCACAAGACGATTGAATGCGTGATGCGCTCTGGAGTTTGCGTCATCGTCTTTGTCGAGGTCGTCGTTGGTTATGCTGGTTGCGTGGATGTTCTGTCTGATGTGGTGAGTGCGGCGCGTACCGGTCGACCCCACTCGGGCCGGGTGACCAGGTTCGCTCCCTTCGCCGAGCGCTCTCCGGCGATGCCGTCCGCCGGGTTCCACATCGTTCTCCAGGGAACGTGCTGGCTGCTCCCGTCGCAGGGTGAGCCGATCGCGCTCGGGCCGGGCGACGTGGCGTTCCTGCCGCGCGGCTCCGCGCACGGTCTGGCCGACGAGCCGTCCACCCTGGCGAGCGAGCCGCCCGCAACGCTCACCGGAGTCGATGACGGCCGCAACGACGAGACGCCGGCCGACCGGCCGCCGACGGTGGTCATGCTCTGCGGCGCCTACCTCCTGGACGGATCCGGGCCGCATCCGCTCCTGAACGACCTGCCCGAGGTCATCCACCTACCGACGCGGGTAGGGCGCCACAGGGAACTCCGCGCCGCGGTCGAACTCCTCGGCGTGGAGCTGGACAGCGACGAACCCCGCCCAGGCTCCGACACCATCCTGCTCACCCTGCTGGATCTTCTCCTGCTCTACATCCTGCGCGCGTGGTTCGAAGAACAGCGCGTCTCCGGCCACTCCGCCACCGGCTGGGCCGCGGCCCTGCACGACCCCGCCGTCGCCGCCGCCCTCCGCGCCATCCACGCAGACCCCAGCCGGCAATGGACCGTCGAGCAGTTGGGCGCGCAGGCACGTCTGTCCCGCGCCGCCTTCGCCCGGCGGTTCACCCATCTGGTCGGCCAGCCACCGCTCACCTACCTGACATGGTGGCGGATGACCACCGCCGCACGGCTCCTGCGCGCCTCCGACGCCCCCGTCAACACGATCGCCCAGCAGGTCGGCTACAGCTCGCAGTACACCTTCACCCATGCCTTCAAACGCCAGTACGGGTCACCGCCCGGCAGTTACCGGCACCGCACCGGGGGTATCACGACACCCGCGTAGGGATCTTCGGGGAGGTTGCCACTTCAGGAGTGATGCCCCCGCTGAAGATCGGTCACATGCGGAAAACGGGGTTGACCGACGTGTCCGCCAAACCTCGAAGATCCTTAGCCTGACCTTCTGTAATGTCGAAGGGCCTGGCGAGCACTGGACTTGAGGCGCGGGCGCGGCGTGGCTAGGAAGGCGGCCGCTGCGAGGGTGACCTGTTGCCGCGCAACGCGGTGATCTTCGGTGTCACGTTCATGCCGGTCGCCAAGCGTGAACAGCGCCCGGGCGCGATGCGCCGCCGAGGCGCAGGTAGGTGTGGTCGACGCGCCCGAGCCGGCCCGTACAACGACGGCTACCCCGACCTGATCGGCCGCACCGGCGACATACTGGCCACATACCAGAGCTCGCTACGCTGACGGGCCCGTACTTGATCATGCCCGAAGGAACTCTCGTGATCCGTCTCGCGCTCGTGGCCGTCTTCGCCGTGCTGCTGTCGATGATCCCCGGCGTGTCTCACGCCAGGGTTCCGGGCGCGCTGGGCACGGCGGGCAACCTCATGCGTGAAGAGCAGCCGCGCGCCGACGGGATCAGGCACGTGGATACCAAGTCGATCATCGCGGGACTGAAAGCGCTCAACGCGAACACCTACGTCTATCCGATGGCCGGTGACGACGTGCACTGGACCGACCTGCGGGATGAGTTCCTGCCCGCGGCGGCCGCCGCCGGGATCGACGTCTGGGTGCTGGTGTACTCGCCGAGCCAGGCAGGCTGCTGCGTGTCCCGGCCGTTCAAGCATGACTACGTTGCCTGGTCCCGCGAGATCGCCACCCTCGCCAAGAGCCACCCGAACCTGGTCGGCTGGACGGTGGACGACTACGCCTACGACCTCATGACGTTCACCCCCGCCTACGTCGGACAGATGCGGTCGGCGGCCAAGGCGATCAGTCCCGCGCTCAAGTTCGTCCCGACCGTCTACTACGGCCAGTTCACCGACGCGTTCATCGCCGGGCAGATCCCGCTGGTGGACGGCGTGGTCTTCCCCTTCCGTGACGAGCCGTACCGGGACGTCTCCTGGCCGTGGAGCCTGTCGTACCAGGTGCAGCAGCTCGCCAAGCGGCTGCCCGGCACCGAGGTCTACCTGATGCCATACGCCTACCCGCTGAGCCACGCCGCCCAGAAGCCGACGGTGTCCTACGTCGAGGCGGTCACCAAGAAGGCGGTCGAGCACATTCGTAGCGGTGAACTCGCCGGGGTCCTGCAGTACAAGCTCCCGTTCGTCTCCCGCGACCAGGCATGGACGCGCCCCTCGGCCGACAACCTGGCCCGCACGGGCGACGGACGGCTGAGCTTCGTCGTCCAGAAGCAGACAGCCACCAAGGCGGGCATGTCGTGTGGCGCGACGCGGAACACCGTCCTGACCTCAGGGGCGGCCAAGCGGGTGGTGAGCTTCTGGCACCGTGACGCCCGCGGGCCGGAGCATCCGGCTGGGTACCACATCAAGCAGCTCCTGCTCAACGGCAAGGTGGTCTGGGAGCGGGACGTCGCCGCCGATGCAGCGGGCACCTGGGTGAAGGCGACGGTCGACCTCACGGCCAAGCTGAGCGGGACGACGAGCGCGACGCTGCAATGGCGCCTGTACGAGCGCAAGGGCGTGAGCGACTACTTCATCGACGTCAGCGTGGACGACATCGCACTCATCGGCCTGGCGATGAACGACCCCGGCGTGGAGAACGCCGCCGTCTGGACGCCCACCCTGGCCCGCCAGGGCGGTGCGGTCTACTGCTCCGCCCAGGTCTACCACGAGAACTACGGCGCCGACCTCGGTGCACGCATCGCCAAGCTATATGCCGCCGGGTGAGCCCTGAACTCGAGTTCCTGGTCCTTTGGGACAGCGCGCGTACCCGATGCCGACGCTGGTCGGCGACTGCTGTGGCGGGTCGCAGATCATAGCTCCGTCCCCTGTCCTCGGAGACGATCGGAAGGTGAAGGGCGGCGCCCATACCTGAACGGCCGGGGTATCCCGGCCGTTCAGGTTGTCACCGGTATCAGGGTGACCGTGGAGGGCGCCGGTCAGTTCGCCATGCCGGCGAACATGCCGGGCTCGTAGGAACCCCCGGGCTTGCGTACGATCACGTTGAGCCGGTTGTTCGCGTTGATCATGGCAACCAGGGAGACCAGCGCGACGGTCTGATCGTCGTCGTAGTGCTTGCGCACCTCGGCCCAGGTCTCATCCGACACGCCGTGATGGCCGTCGGCGAGCCGGGTGCCCTCCTCGGCGAGCGCCAACGCGGCCCGCTCGGCCTCGGAGAACACCGTCGATTCGCGCCAGGCGGCGACCAGGTGGATGCGGGTCGCGCTCTCACCGGCGACCGCGGCGTCCTTGGTGTGGTAGTCGACGCAGAAGCCGCAGCCGTTGATCTGACTGGCGCGCAGCATCACCAGGTCCTGGGTGGTTTTGGGCAGCGGCGACTTCTCGATCAGCACGGCGACGTTGTAGATACGCTTGGCGATCTTGGCGCCGAGCTCGTTGGTCAACAGGTCGAAACGTTCCATGACGGGGTCCTTACTCGCGAATTGTGTGACGTTCGGGATGGTCATGCGGATCGCTACCGGGCGGGCTGGTAGGCGCCGCCCCGCTGCCGGTTCATGACGGCGAAGCGATTGGTGGCGTTGATCAGGGCGATGAACGCCACCAGCGCCGCGAGCTGGTCGTCGTCGTAGTGCCCGGCGGCGTTCGCCCAGGCCTCATCGGTGACCCCACCGGCACCGTCGGCGATGCGGGTGCCCTGCTCGGTCAGCTCCAGGGCGGCGCGCTCGGCGTCGGTGAACACCGTCGACTCGCGCCAGACGGCGACCAGGTTCAGCCGCGCGACGGTCTCACCGGCGTGCGCGGCGTTCTGACCGTGGACGTCGGTGGCATAGCCGTCGCCGTTGATCTGGCTCGCGCGCAGCATCACCAGATTCTGAGTCGTGGCCGGCACCGCCGACTCCTGGATGAGCACCGGGGCCGCCGCCCCGTAGTGCCCCAGGGCCTTGGCGACGACCGGGCTGGCGAAGAGGTTCAGGCGGGTTTCCATTGATGTGCTCCTTGCTGCTGTCACTGGCTTGCCCATGAGATGCCGCAGGCCCGGATCCTGTGACACACGCATACGTGACATGCGCCACAGCGCCCGAGCCCTGGTGGAGCCAGCGATCATCGAGGAGATGCCGGCCCGCCTTCTCCGTCCTGGTCTCCGTACACCTTCACCGGGCCCACCAGGCATTGACGTGGGTCGGCCCCCGATGGATCCTTGCGATGCCTCCTCCACCTTCCTGGCCGTCCTCGCGTGCGGAGCCAACCGATGAGCAACCCCAAACAGACCTCACTACGCCGGAAAGACGTCGGCAGGCCAAAGAGTGACGACGCGAAGGTGGCCGTCCTCGAGGAGCAACATTTCATCGTCAACGAGGCGGTAACCGGCGACACGGGAACAATCATCAAAAGCAGACGGATGGAGGCCTTCGAACCCCACCTCCCCGTCGCCGCGAAGACGGCTGATGTGATCAGGCTGATCGAGACCAAATCCCAGGAAGAGGTCGAGGCCTTCATCCTGCAGCCTGCCGTCACTCAGAAGCTGGCCGAGGAGGTGGTGCTGCACTTCGCCGCCGAGGATCACCTGGGCGACTGGCCGACGGTGCTGCGGGCGTGGGCCGACTGCTCGAAAGAGAGGAGAAAAGCGGCCCTCCGCATACTTCCCAACGAGGTCAAAACGGTCTTCAAAGACCTGGTCGAGGAGTATGTGAAACAGAATCCGGAAGATTCGGATCCGGACCACGACGATCTCGCCATCACCTACGAGGTGGCCATCGCGTACTACCGGCTCATGGTGCACGGCGACCTGGACGAGGCCGCGAACGCGACCGGCAAGTCGCTCGTTCTCGGACCGCCGAACGTCTACGCGACCCTCCAGGGTGCCATGGCCAAGGTGCCGATGCCCGAAAAGCCCGGCGACCTGTACGTCCACCACTTGGACCCGGTGCTCGACGAGTCGGATGACGCTCCCCGCGCGGACCTCCCCGAGGTGGTGACGCTGACGGCCAAGAACAAGCTGTGGCTGCAGGGCGGCCCGAGCGCCGACGACGTGTGCCAGGGAGAGCTCGGCGACTGCTATTTCCTGGCCCCGCTCGGCGCCATCGCCCACCACGACCCCGCCAACATCAAGCGGATGGTCAAGAAGAGCGACGACAGGTACGTGGTCACCTTCACCCGGACGATCCGGCACCAGAACAGGGCCTACCGCATTCCGCAGCAGGTCGAGCTGC
Source organism: Nonomuraea rosea (assembly GCF_039539705.1). Lineage (NCBI taxonomy): Bacteria > Bacillati > Actinomycetota > Actinomycetes > Streptosporangiales > Streptosporangiaceae > Nonomuraea > Nonomuraea rosea. Next base: position 29,312 of record NZ_BAABDQ010000044.1, read on the forward strand.
CATCGGCGATCTTCGCGCACAACGACCAGGGCGTCCTGCTGGGCGCACGCGTCCGCGTGCAGCGCGGAGACCCCGTCCGCCGGCGACTCAAGACGATGGGCGGCATGAACGACCAGACCGGGCAGTACGAGGACGGCATCGAATACCTGCAGACGACCTACGAGCTGAAGACCGCCCTCTGGGCGCCGATCGTCGAGCGCGCCTACGCTGCCCTGGCCGGCACGTACGGCCTGCTGGCCGACCAGCCCCCCGTCAGCGACACCGCGAACAACGGCTATGCCGAGATCGGCCAGGGCAGCAGCTCCGGTTACGCGGTCCTCGGCTGCCTGTACGGCAACCGCTTCCGGTACAGCCGATCGATCGAGGTGACCGACCCGGCCGCCGCCGACAAGCCCGGCGCGGAACTGTTCAACCTGCTGCTCATGATCAACGACCAGGCCAAGGGCACATCCCCGTGCCTGGCGATTCCCACCGCGAGCGTCAGCTGGCGCAACGTCAGCAAGGAACTGATCAGCCTCTGCACGCAGCAGTTGCACTCTCACGACGGGCTCCGCGACGCCGCGGATCTCGACCCGCATCTCGGCGTCCTCGTCAAGAAGCTGGCGGAGACCGCGGACGGGGAAGATGACGCGCTGAAGGCTCTGGACTCCGACAACGAGTACAGAATGGCGTGCACTGAGATCATGAACGCGGTGATGTCGCGCCGGTTGGAGGCCCCGTGGGCCGAGCGGGTCGTCAAGCTCCTCTCTGCGCTGGCACTACCGGGGAGTATGCGGGCGGATCGGCCGTACCTCTACGCCCGGCACGCCTACGCGATCGCCGACGTCGACCTCCAGCTCTTCGGGAGGTGGCCCGTCCCCGACTACGAGACCAACCCCGTGCTCGGCACCCCATTCGGCAACCTCGCGGAAATGGCCGCCGCCCTCCCCACGCTCGACACGCACGCCTCGACCATCAGCCTCGTCAACCCCCATCACAAGAACGCCCCCAACCTGAACGGAAGGCTCACCCCCGAGACGGACACCGGGACGTTCCGCCTGTCCCTCGCGGAGTTCCTGGACTTCTTCCACAGCGTCGATTACGGCGTCGTCGACCGCTAGGACACTTGACGCGAAATCAGAAGGGCGTCCCGATACGTGTCAGAACGCCGACCCGAACAGGACCTACCAAGCAGGCGCAGATGCGAATAGTTGAGCAGCAATTCGGGGACGGGTGAGGGCGGTCCCCGAGACGCAGGAGGTCGCCGGGCCGGGAAGGCGGTGGCGGGCCAAGCGTCCAGGTCGGCCGGCAGCACGGCAGCTCGGGCGCGGAGGCAGTTGCTGAGGTACGACCGGTTCTATCGGTTGCGGCACCCTGCTCCCGGCCGGGCAGTCGGTAAATGTCGGCGTTCGGCGGCAGGTAGCCGTTACCGTGCCTCCATGGTGAATGCGCACGAGCGATTTGTGCCCTCCGGGCCGTTGCGGATTTGGACTGAGCGGGTCGGAGATCCTGGGCTTCCCGCTGTTTTGATGATCGCGGGGTCGGCTGCTCAGGGTGTCAGCTGCCCTGACGCGCTGGTCGGCCGGCTTGTCGAGCGTGGGGTTCAGGTGATCCGGTTCGATCATCGGGACACCGGCCGGTCCAGCGTGGTCGACTTCGATGCTCATCCGTACACGATCGGGGACATGGCTCGCGACTGCCTGGCTGTGCTGGACGATTATGGACTGGGTTCCGCCCATGTGGCGGGGACTTCCATGGGCGGCATGATCGCGCAGTGGCTGGGTGTGCACGCGCCGGACCGGGTCCGGTCTTTGACGGTGATGTCCAGCTCGCCGATGGGTCATGATCCGAGTCTGGTGTGGGCACGGGCGCGGGCCGGGGAGCCGGCCGACCCGGATGATCTGCCGCCGCCGTCGCCGGCGTTTCTCGCGCATCTGGCCGCCGGGCTGCCGCCGGATGTGGAGTCCGACGTGGCCTTGTTCCGGGTCTTCAACGGGCCGGTTCGGCCGTTCGACGAGCCGGCCGCCCGGGCGATGCTGGAGCTGGCGCTGTCGCGGGCCACCGACCCGGCGGCCGCGGCCAACCATCACCGGGCCGCGTGGATGGACGCCCCTGACCTGCTCGCCCCGCTGTCGTCGATCACCGCGCCGACCTCGGTCGTGCACGGCGACCAGGATCCGGTCTATCCGCTCGGTCACGGCGAGGCCCTGGCCGCCGCGATTCCGGGCGCGGTGCTGCACGTCGTGCCCGGGATGGGCCATGTCATGACGTCACCCGGCCTGCCCGAGGAGGTCGCCGACCTGATCCGGCTGTGACCCGCCTTGCCGGGGCGGGACCGCGCCACTGAGTCCTCCGGCCTGCGAACCCGGCAACCGGTGAAACCGGCCGAGGGCGCCGTGAAACCGGCGTCGCCGAGAGTGAGGCCATGAGCATCACAAAACTCGGACGTACCGGGGGCGGCCCGGCCTCCGACGAAGGAACCGATCTGGCCGTACGTGCGGAAGGGCTGGTGAAGACGTTCGGCGAGCACCGTGCCGTCGACGGGATCGACCTGGCCGTACACCCCGGAGAGATCTTCGGCGTCCTCGGCCCGAACGGCGCCGGCAAGACCACCATGCTGCGGATGCTGGCCACCCTGTTGAAGATCGACGCGGGCCGTGCCGAGATCTTCGGGGTCGACGTCGCCGGCAACCCGCACATGATCCGCCAACTGGTCGGCGTCACCGGACAGTACGCGTCGGTCGACGAGAACCTGACCGCCCGCGAGAACCTCTGGCTCTTCAGCCGCCTGCAGGGCATCGCCGCGCCGCGCGCCCGGCGTGTCGCCGTCGAGTTGCTGGGCCAGTTCGGCCTGGAGGAGGCCGCCGACAGGCCGATCGCGCAGTTCTCCGGTGGCATGCGCCGGCGCCTCGACCTGGCGGCCAGCCTGATCACCAGGCCACCGCTGATCTTCCTCGACGAGCCGACCACCGGTCTCGATCCGCGCACGCGCGGCCAGATGTGGGACACCATCCGCGGCCTGGTCGCCGATGGCTGCACGGTGCTGCTGACCACGCAGTATCTGGACGAGGCCGATCAGCTCGCCGATCGCGTCGCCGTCATCGACCACGGCCGCAAGGTCGCCGAGGGCAGCCCCGACGAGTTGAAGACGGCGGTCGGCAACTCCGCCCTTCAGCTGCTGCTCGCCGAGCCGGGCGAGGTGGCCACCGCCGTGGAGGTCGTGCGGCGCGTCCTCGGCTCCGACCCGGTGTTCATCCCGGAGCAGGGCCGTCTCAACGTCGCACTCGACCAGGCCGACCTGGCTGCGGACGTACTGATCGCACTGCGCACCGCCGGGGTGTCGATCTCCTCGGTGAACGTGGCCAAGCCCAGCCTGGACGAGGTGTTCCTCGCCCTCACCGGCCACGGGACGAACGGGGACGACGAGACCGGCACGGAGGAGAACCGATGAGCACCATGACCACACCCGCCCGCGAGGCGGTCCGGGCCGCCGATCGCGTGGCGGCCGCCCGGCGGCGCGTCTCCATGGGGGAGACGCTCGGCCAGACCCTGACGATGGCGTGGCGGGCGCTCATGAAGATGCGCCGCAATCCGGAGCAGTTCTTCGACGTGGCGCTGCAGCCCATCTTGTTCACCGCGATGTTCGCCTTCCTCTTCGGCGGCGCCATCACAGGTGACGTGGAGAGCTACCTCCCCCTGATGATCCCCGGCATCCTCGCCCAGACCGTGCTGACGACGTGCATGGCCACGGGCACGCAGCTCCGTGAGGACATGGAGAAGGGCGTTTTCGACCGGTTCAAGTCGTTGCCGATCGCCCGGATCGCCCCGCTCGCCGGTCCGATGGTGGCCGACCTGCTGCGCTACACGATCGCGGCCACTCTGACCTTCGGCATGGGCCTGGTGATGGGCTATCGCCCGGGCGGCGGAGCGGGCGGCGTGCTCGCCGCGATCCTGCTGGCGATCATCACAGGCTGGTCGCTGGCCTGGGTTTTCACCTGGGTCGGCACGATCGTCCGGAGCGTCCAGGCCGTCCAGGGCATCTCCATGATGATCTTGTTCCCGCTGACGTTCCTGTCGAACGCGTTCGTCCCCGTCGAGACCCTGCCCGGCTGGCTAGCCGCGTTCGTACGGATCAACCCGGTCTCGCACCTGGTCACGGCCGCCCGCGACCTCGCCAACAGCGCCCTCGTCAGCGGAGAGGTGGCATGGACGCTCCTGGCGTGCCTGATCGTCATCGCGATCTTCGCGCCGTTGTCGGTCCGCAGCTACAAGCGGCACATGTGACCTCAGCCCGTTACGGCCGGAGATCTGCTCGACGAGACGGCGTGCCTCGTCGAGCAGGTCGGAGCCGCGTCGATCGGCGTACTCGGCCCGCACGGCTGCGAGCAGTCCGGGCGCGGCCCGCTCCGCGTACGGTTCGATCCGCTCGAAGGTCATGGAGGGCATGCTGTCGTTGTACGCGAACCGCTCGGCCAGCACCAGCAACCCGATCGAGTCGCGGGGGGCCATGGCTCCCCGCAGCAGCCCCCAGGCGCCCAGCCCGAAGAGCATCGAGCCGCACACCGGGTAGTCGAAGATGGGGTTCTTCGCGGTCAGCAGGTCGTAGCCGCGGAGGGTGGCGAACAGCTCCTCGCCGTAGCGGACGTCTTCCTCAAGCGCGTGGTACGCGTACGCCGTCAGAGTGACCGACATCGCGATGATCGTCCACGGCGCGAGCTCCGTGCGCGGCACCCCGGGCAGGCGCAGGTCGTGCGCCCGCTGAACGGCCAAGCGGTATTCCGCCAGCGCGGCGGCCGGCTCGCCGCGGGCGAGGGCGAGCTCGGCCGAGCACAACGAGACGATCGTCACCCCGCCGAGCACTGCCTCGTTGTCGTTGATCCGGGTGATCTCGGCGAGCTCGGCCTCCGCGGTGCCGAGGTCGCCGTCGGCGAGTGCGGAGCCCAGCAGCAGCGCGCGGAGCTGGGTCTCATCGTCTGTGGCACCGAGCCTGCTCAGCACCGGGATGGCGATCCGCGCGTGCCCGACCGCCCGCCGGCGATCGCCGAGCTGCATGACCAGGTGGGCCAGCACAGCGTTCATGATCGCGATCGACCAGGGTCCCTCGTCCTCGGGGAGCATCGTGAGGGTTCGCTCGGCGGCCTCGGCCGCCTCGGTCACGTCTCCCGCGTTCTCCAGGACCTGGACGTACATCTGCATCGCCGCCAAGGCCACGTCACGGTCGGCGTTCCGGCACAGCTCCGCCAGCCGGCGGCGCACTTCGGCGCCATCGGCCACGTCGCACGCGATCAGCACCGTGGACATCGCCGCCACGCGGGGATCCGTCGTGTCACTGGTCGGCAGCGTACGGAGGAGATCGCGCAGCGGATCGTCGTGGCGGTCGGCGACGATCATGATGTTCATCAGCGTGATCAGCATGGCCGCCCTGGTCACCCCGACGAGGTACGGCGGCGGCACCCAGCCGGTGATCACCTGGGTGATCGCGTCCCGGTGAACGAACACCCGGAAGTGGTCGCCACGGATCGACCACAACGCGCCGACGCCGGCCAGCAACTGGACCGTCGTGACGGGATCGGACTCGCCGAGAGCCTGCCGGAGCAGCTCGGCGAGGTTACTCTCCTCGGCGTGCAACGCGTCGGCCGCCGCGAACTGCGCCGGGCTGAACAGCGCGGAGGCGTGTTCGAGGCCGTACGCCGTCGCCCACGCCCGCTGCGCCGCCCGGGCGGGCGCCTCCTCGCCGGCCTCCTTCAGCCGCATCCGCCCGAACTCCCTGACGGTCTCCAGCATCCGGTAGCGCAGGCCGTACGTCGTCTCGCGGACGTTCAGCATCGACTGCTCGGCCAGCGCGTCCATGACGTGCAGGGTGTCCGGGCCGAGAATGTGCTCAGCCGTGGCCAGCGTGAAACCGTCGCCGAACAGCGACAACCACCGCAACGCGTGCCGTTCCGGCTCCTCCAGCAGATTCCACGACCAGTCGATGACCGCGAGCAGCGTCTTGTGCCGGCCGGGAGCCGTACGGTTCCCTCCGCGCAGCAGGGCGAACCGGTCCGCCAGACGCCGCGCGATCTCCTCCACCGACATCACCCGCACCTTGGCCGCGGCCAGCTCGATCGCGAGCGGCAGCCCGTCAAGGCGGGCGACGACCTCCTCGACCACTCCCTCGTCGATCCGCACACCCGGGCGGGCAGCCGTGGCGCGCTGGCGGAACAACTCCACCGCGTCGCCCGTGAGCAGCTCGCCGAGCAGGTAGACGCGTTCGGCGGGGATCGACAAGGGCGCGCGCGAGGTGATGAGCACCCGCAGGTCGCGGGTCGTCACGGTCAGGAAAGCCACCAGGTCGGCGACGGCCTCGATCACGTGCTCGCAGTTGTCCAGGATCAGCAGCGCCGGAGCCTGGTCGAGATGCTGGGCGATCCGGGTGCGTACGTCGGAGCGCTGCTCGGCGGTCAGGGCACGACGCCCGCTGACCGAGTCCCGGACCCCGAGCGCCGAGCCCACCTCGCCCACCACGCCCTCCGGCGAGGAGACGCCGACGAGCTCGACGAAGTGAGCGATGGGCTGCGTGGCGTTCCTGCCGACGACATGGGCCAGCCGCGTCTTGCCCAGTCCGCCGGGACCGACGATGGAGACCGCCCGGTTGGTCTGCAGCAGGGCGTGCACCGCACGGATGTCGCCGTCGCGGCCGAGCAGCGAGGAGCCGTCGAACAGGATGCCCGCACGCACCGGCCGATCGGCGACGAGGAGCTCGGCGTACACGCGGGCGAGCTCAGGCCCTGGTCCGGTGCCGAGCCGCGCGACCAGGCCCGCGCGATACCGCTCATAACGCTCCAGAGCGGCGGCGGCACCTCGTACGGCGGCCTCGCTGCGCAGCAGGCAGGCGAGCAGCTCCTCGTCGTGCGGCCGCTCGGCCGCGGCCTCCTCCAGCAGCGGCAGCGCGCCCTCGTGAGCGCCGCTGCGGCTCCGCGCGATCGCCGCGACCCGCCGCGCCTCAGCCACCCACCCTGCCGCGACGCCTCTCAGCTCGGCAAGCGGGCCCGCGGCGCCGTCCACGCCGCTGGCCGCGATACCCATGGCGTCTTCGGCACGGTGACGCGCGAGCACCATGTCGCCCTCGCCCAGCGCGGCCCGTGCCTGCTCCACCAGCGCGCTGAGCAGCAGCGCGTCCACCTGACCGGCGGGCAGCCCGAGCCGGTAACCACGCGGGATGCGCACGACGACGTCGGCGCAGGTCACCGCCCGGGTCCGCGAGACGACCACCTGCAGAGCCTTAGCCGGGTTGGCCGGCTCCTCGTCGGGCCACAACTCCTCGACCAGGCGCTCGACACTGACCCCTGCGTGGCCGTGCATGGTGAGTACGGCCAGCAGGGTCTGCGCGCGATCGCCGACCACGCGCACACCCCGCCAGCGGACGTCGTCGAGCAGGACGAGTGCGGGAGACACACCCTCAGCTTACGGACGACTCACAGGTAAGGAGCATGATCGAGAGGCCGCTGCAGGTGAGGACGTCGATGGCCGGGTCCGTCTTCACCACCGGCAGTGGCCGGCCGCAGCTTCGCGCGGAAGAGCTACGCCGACGTGACGGCCAGGGTGCGTCGCCTGCTGGTGCCGATGCTGCCGGCCGGTGTCGGCGCCGGACCGCACGTGACGGCGCTGTGGATGCTGGCGGGTATGAGTGGCGGGTACGCGGGGTGGTAGTTCCCACCAGGACTGCGTGGCTCACCGTCGCCGCTCTGGCCGGCCTGCTCTTGGGGGCCTTCCGGCGACGCTGGTACGTCACCAGCGTCTGGCTGGCGATCTTCGGCGCCGTCGCGTTCGCCTCGGCCACCGCCGGCGACCCTCCACCCGATACCGGCTCCATGCCGGGCATCGAGGCGCAGAACGCCTATGACCTGATGGCGGTCGGTGAGCGCCGCCGGCCGGATGGGCCCGAGGTTCGTCAGGCCCAGGGGTCGAGGGGGATGCCTGGGGGCTTGGCCTGCGCGAGCGACCCCTTCATGGACTCGGTGCCGATCTTGATGGTGGCGTGGCCGTGGTAGATGAACTTGTTCCGGAAGGCGATGCTGCCAGCCCACCAGCCGGGGGAAGACCCAGCCGCCGCTGACGTTCTCGATGCGGTCGTCGGAGGCGTTGGCGGGGCGGAACACGTGCGAGCCACCGCCCTGCTTGTTGTAGACCGCCTTCACGTGCGAGCCCTCGAAGCGCAGGTCCCTGGGGAAGAGCCCTCTCCAGTCACCGTGCACGAGACGAGCTGGATGGCGTTGTCGTGCACCCACACGATGATGTGCTCCCAGTCGTGCCGGTGGCCGCAGCCGGGCTCGCTGCTGCAGCCGTCCACGGTCTGGTCCTTCTCGAAGTAGCTGGCGTACATGATCGCGCACCAGCCGTCGTTGCACTTCGCCCGCGCGTAGGTGTTCGCCTGATCCAGCTGTGCCCGGTCGTGGCAATGGCCGTTCACGGCACCGCCGAGATGCAGGCCGGAATTGACCTGACCGGACATGGTGATGGCGGCCGTGGCGTAGCAGCCGTCATTGTCGTAGTCATAGGCGGGAGAGTACGTCTGTTCCAGGCCATCGGCGTTCTGCGGCATCTTGGGGACGACGTCGCCCCAGGCGACGCCGGACATGCTCAGGACGAGCGCGAGAGCGCCGAGCACGGCGCGCAGGCGCTTCCCGCGTCCGGGAGGTTCCAGGACTGAACCGAGGTCCGGTCAGGGTCATGATGATGCGCTCCTGTCTGATTCGGTGCGGTTGCACCGATGGGTGCCGCGGGCGGGCATGGCGGGGCCACCGCTTGCCTGCGGGACTCGCCGCCGCTGACCGCGGTGTCGATGCGGCCTGGAGGTCGTGGACGGGCTGGGCTCCGTCACGGGGACCGCGCTGCAGATCGCTAGCTTCGGGCGGTGCGCACAGGGTGCCGAAAGGGTGACTGCGGCGTGCTGCGGGCGCCGGGCCCGTTCACTGTGCGGCGGGTCGCCGGGCCGGTTCGCCTTGCGCCGATTCCGGCGTCCGGTGGCGGCTGGAACGGGATGGCACGCCCATGGGGTGTAGGCCCATCACTCGAACCATGGGGAAATCCATGAAGAAGTCGTTCTCCGCGCGAGCGGGCGGTGCCGTCCTGGCCGCCGTCGCGCTGCTGGCCCTCACCTCTCCCGCCCAGGCCGCAGGACCGGTCCTGCCGCCGTCCGGCGCCGTGGTCTATGTGACGAACGCCCGCTCCGGCGACGTCTCCTCCTTCGCGATCGGCCTGGGGGCCGTTCTCTCGCCCATCGGCAAGCCCGTGAAGACCGGGGGCGAGTTCCCCCGGGGCATCGCGCTCGCCTCGAACGGCGCCACCGCGTACGTCGTCAACAGCGACTCCGACGAGCTCTCGGTGTTCCGCGTGGGGGCGCGGGGTGCGCTCCAGCCGGATCCGCTGATCGTCAAGACCGGCGACGAGCCGTGGGGGGCGACCATGTCCCCGAACGGGCGGACCCTGTACGTGACCAACACCGGCGACGGAACGATCTCGGCGTACGACATCGGCCTTGACGGGACGCCGGCCCATCGCCGCGACGTCCGTACCACGTCGACCTTCCCCAAGCAGACGGTGCTTTCCCCCGACGGGCGCTTCCTCTACCTCTCGTACGCCGACGTGGACGAGACCGGCGACAGCCCGCCGCGGGTGATCACCAGGTTCGCCGTGGCCCCCGACGGCTCGCTCGGACCCGCGCAGGACGTGGCGAAGGTCGCGCAGGCCAACTTCGGGATCGCGATGAGCCCGAACGGCGCCTTCGTGTACGTGCCCTCCTCCGTCGGGCAGAACGTGTGGGGCTTCCGGCGTGGCGCGGACGGCTCGCTGACCCCCGTGCCCGGCTCGCCGTTCGCCGCGCCCACCGGCCCGGTCGGTCTCAAGGTCACGCCCGACGGTCAGCACCTGTACGTCGCGAGCAACGACACCGACGTCGACGCACCCGGCGGTCTGCTCGGCTTCACGATCCTGCCGAACGGCGCGCTCAGGCCGACCGCCGACTCGCCCGTCCCCACCCCGGAGGCCGAGGTCGCGGCGGTCGCGATCTCGCCGGACGGACGGGACGTCTTCGCCGCCGTCCGGGACACGAGCCAGGTGGCCGCGTGGCAGATCGGGTCGGGCGGCCTGCTGAAGGAGGCCACGGGATCGCCGTTCGCCACGGGCGGGGAGTTCCCGCTGACCCAGTCCATCATCGTCCGTCCCGCGCCTGTCACCCAGCGGTAATCAGCCCGGTGATCGACGCGCGCACGCCATCGGCGACCGCGCAAGCGGTGCCGCCGATGGCGTGCGCGCGTCTGCAGGCGCGGCAGGAAACGGTGCGGTGTGGAACGCCCATCCTCATGAGGCTCGACACGAGCCGACGGGGGTTTCGACGACCAGGACGGAGATCAGAGGGAACGACCGCCGCCGATGAGCGCGGACGGCGGGCTGGGCCGCAAGCCCCGCGCGCCGTCACCGCCGCCCCTCCGTTTGCCTCCGCCCGCCGAGCTCAGGGGATGAGGCCTGCCGTTGGACGGCCCCATGCGCCTCCCTATGCTCACGGTCGCTGTCCTGGCGGGCGGGGGGTCTGCCGGCTCAGGCGGGGAAGGCGTAGTTCGCGATCCACAACCCGGGGATCACCTCGACCTCGCCGGTCGGCCCGAACCCGAGGCGTTCGTAGAGCGTGCGCGCGGGCACGTTGTCGCGCCCGGTCGACACCACGACCCGCCGCTCGCCGGCCCTGGCCAGCACCTCCTTGACCAGGGCCCGCCCGATCCCGCGCCGTGCCGACTCGGGGCGTACGACCAGTCGGTTGACGTCCACCTCGTCGTCTGTCTCCTCCCAGGCCACGGCTCCGGCCAGCCGCCCGTCCGCGTCCATGGCGCCGAGCCACTGGAGCGGCTGGGCACGGAGGTCGGCCAGGCTCTCATGCAGGGGTGGGATGCGATCATCCTGAATGATCTCCGCCTCGACGGCGTAGGCGGCCTTCTGCAGAGCGAGCAACTCAGCCCCGAGAGGATCGTTAACGGGCGATATTTCGGAAATCAGCACCGGAGGATTATCTCCCGGCCACCCGTCAGGCCTGGCCCGGGATCGACCCCCTCTGCCATCCGTCCCCACTCACGGCTGGCAGGCCAGACGCGAAAATGTGTTGCCGCAGATCCCCGCAAAACGTATTGTTTTGCGCTCGTGATCACAGTGGTGGAGAGGATCCTGCCTGCCCGGCTGGGGACAGGGTTCCGATGGTTGCTGGCGTCGAGCTGGCTGACGAATCTCGGTGACGGGGTCGCGGCCGCCGCGGGCCCGCTGCTGATCGCGACGTTGACCAGCGATCCGCTGATGATTTCGCTGTCGGCCCTGGCGAGCTGGGCGCCGCCGCTGCTGTTCGGCCTGTACGCGGGCGTGCTGTCGGATCGGCACGACCGGCGCAGGATCGTGCTCATCGCGAACGCGGTGCGGGCTCTGGTGCTGGTGGCGCTCGTCGCGCTCATGGTGACCGGCACGGTGACCGTGATGACGGCGCTGGTGGCGCTCACGCTCCGGTCCATCGCCGAGGTGTTCGCCGACAACGCGACGGCCACGCTGACGCCCATGATGGTCGGCAAGGACGATCTCGTCATCGCCAACGCCCGGCTGGGCACGGGATTCATCACGCTCAATCAGCTCGCCGGGCCGCCGATCGGCGCCGCGCTGTTCGGGCTGGGCTTCACCTGGCCGTTCGCGGGCCAGCTGCTCCTGGTGGCGGCGGGGATCGTCCTGGTCTCCCGGATCACGTTGCCGTCGCACGGCCGGCAGGGCACCGATCCCAAGCCCGACACCGTACGGGAGCTCATCGCCGGGTTCAGCTGGACCATCCGGCATGCGGCGGTCCGCACGCTGGCGCTCACGATCCTGATCTTCAACTTCACCTTCGGCGCGGCCTGGTCGGTTCTCGTCCTCTACACCCAGGAGCAGCTCGGCCTCGGCGCCATCGGTTTCGGCCTGATGACCACCATCGGCGGGATCGGCGGCCTGATCGGCACTGGCCTGTACGGGGCCATCACCCGCAGGGTGAGCCTCGGCGCCCTGATGCGGATCGGGCTCATCATCGAGACGTTCACCCACCTGGGCCTGGCCCTGACCCATTCGCCGTGGGTCGCCGGGGGCATCTTCCTGGTCTTCGGCGCGCACGCGTTCATCTGGGGCACGACCTCGGTCACCGTCCGCCAGCGCGCGGTCCCGCGCGAGCTGCAGGGACGGGTGGGCAGCGTCAACACCATCTGCGTCTACGCCGGTCTGGTGGTCGGCTCGCTGATCGGCGGTGTTCTGGCCACCCGCTTCGGCGTCGCGGCGCCGTTCTGGTTCGCCTTCGCCGGTTCCGCGGTGTTCGTGGTGCTGTTGTGGCGGCAGCTCGCGCACATCGCCCACGACGACTGAGTGCGAAGGACCCGTCTAGTGGCCCGTCCCGGAACGTTGACCGGGTAATTGATCTCGGCTGGTGAACCCGTAGGGCTGGCTGCCTCTGCAAACCCGGGAGGTAGTTGTGGCTCGTCCACCGGATGTGTTCGTCCGGCCCTTGTCGATGGAGGAGGGCCGCAGAATCCAGCCGCATCACCCGGACCGCCAAGGACCCGGTCAAGCTGCGCCGGGCGATTGTGGTGATGATGTCCGGGCAAGGCCAGAGCGTTCCGGACATCACCTCGTTGATGCAGGTCGGCGACGATTATGTACGCGATGTCATTCATGCCTTCAACGAGCGGGGGTTCGACGCGCTGGACCCAAATGGAGCGGGGGCCGACCACCGGCGATCAGTGGGCAGGTGCGCGAGCACATCTGCCTGATCGCCCGGACGGTCCCCGCCGAATGGGGCATCACCGGCCGCTCCACCTGGAGCCTGCGCACCCTGGCCGAACATCTCATCGCCCGCGGTGTGGTGGCCGCCCTCAGCCGTGAGCACCTGCGGCGCATCCTGCGTAAGGACGGGGTGAGCTGGCAGACCACCACGACCTGGAAGGCATCCAACGACCCCTACTTCATCGCCGAGATGCAGCGGGTGCTGGAGTTGTACGATCACCCGCCCGCCGATGGACGGGTGATCTGCGTCGATGAATTCGGGCCGCTGAACCTGATGCCGCGCAAGGGCAAGCGGTGGCGGCCGGCCCGCAGTCCGGCCCGGCTGCGGGCCACCCACAACCGCTACTTCGGGGTCATGCACATGATCGCCGCACTGGATCTGGCCACCAGCAAGCTCTACTACCGCATCCGCCGGCGCAAGCGGTGGCGGGAGTTTCTGTCCTTCCTGAAGACCCTGCGCTCGCGGTGGCCCGGCGAGAGGCTGTATGTGATCATGGACAACTACTCACCGCACAAGCATCCCCAGGTCCGCGCCTGGGCCGCCGACAACGACGTCGAGCTGGTGTTCCTGCCCACCTACGGCTCATGGCTGAACTTGGATCGAATCCGAATTCGCCGCGCTGCGCTACGACGCCCTCAACGGCACCGACCACCGCACCCACGACGAGCAGAACAGGGCAATCGGTGGCCACGTCCGCTGGCGCAACGCCCGCGCCCAGCCAAAGACCAGCTTCGCCGCCAGCTCACCCATCCGAAGCTGGACCAGTTATCCGGCAAAGGCTGCGTGACGGGCCACTAGGTTGGACGTTTGGCGCATGAGGTGCAGCGCGACGGCGCTGACCCACCCGAACCCCACCCCGATCGAAATCCGCTGCACCAGCCCATGCAGGGACTGATCCAGCGTTCCGCCTTGCTGGGCGACGGTGAGCAGCTGCCCCGCGACAACGATACTCACCGGCACCACGATCGCTGTAGCAATGGAATAGGCCGCCCAGAGCCATTTGCGCTCGCTGACAAAGCGGCTGCTTACCGTGATGACGGCTGCCGTCAGGGCGAAGAAGCACGGCAGTGCGTTGGCATCGTGGATCGCTCCGTGCCAGGTGGGCTGACCGGCAACCGCTCCTTCCGGAACGAACCCAGGCTGTGGGTCCGTCGAGAAGATGCCTGCCACCATCAGGCTCAACCCGAAGATGCCAATGAAGATCGGGCCGAAAGTCGATCCCCTGCCCGGACGCAGCGCTCTTCTTAGGCCGAACGCGAAGGCGATCGTCAGCGCCCCGGTAATGATGAAGTTGGCGATCTGGATCCAGCCGAGATCGCCGACGCTGAGCTCACTGCCCCAGTGGTGGGTCCACGAGTAACCAGGGCGCAGAAAACCCTCGACCATGATCACCACAAAGAACCCGGCTGGTGCCAGCCCGTAGGCCAGTCTTCTGATCATTTAACGCACTCCTTAGCAGTGCTAAATCCTGATGAGTATTCGATCTGCTCGGCCAGGCCGGGGCAGCGGGCCCAGGCGGCCCGCAGGCCGGTTGCCGGATCCTTGACTGCGACGCGGCGGGCCAGCTCTTCGCCTGCTCATGTCTGTCAGTCTGCATTGACAAGCACGTGCTTGTCAACTCAGACTGACAGACATGGCAAGAATCAGAGGCGTCAACTACGACGTTGGCATCCAGTTCGACGAGCGCTACCTGTCCCGCCCAGTGTTCGATCCGCAGGTCGTACGCCGAGAGCTGGAGATCATCAAGAACGATCTGCGCTGCACAGCGGTCCGTATCTCCGGAACCGACCCCGATAGGCTCATGACTGCCGCCCAGCAAGCCGTGGATCTGGGGTTGGCGCCTGTGAGCTCACCTTGTTCATGCAGGGAATCCTCAAAGGCGACAACTGGCGCCAGCGCATCGGCAGCCCCCTGGCGCTGGCCCGACTCAAGATCTTCAAGACCCACAACCGGCCGTTGAATGTCTTCCTCGCCCAGGCAAGCCGCGCCGTGCGCGACGTCTTCAGCGGCCGACTGACCTACGCCTCGGCGCCCATCGAGGACGTCGACTGGAGCCTGTTCGACATTGTTGCCCTTGACTACTACCGAGCGGGTGGAGCCTCGTAGCTCCATTCCTGCTCCGTAGCGTCACCAGTGACACCACGTCATGACTTCATCTGCGGGAATGTCATGGCGAGGTCATGACATGGTCGCACTGCCCGGTGAGCGCGGTGACGGCTGAGATTGACGACATGTCCTCGACACAGCCATCGAACGGCTCACCTTCACGTACGGCGAGTCGTACGCCCGACCTCAAGAAGCTGCCCTTCGGCACCCCGGCGTTCACAGTGCCGACGAGCAACCGCTGACCGGCACTCCACCGGTACACGCCGGGCCCGGTGACACCCGTTGAGACCACGAGAACAAGGAGCTCACCACCATGTCCACTGACCATGCCGACCACCGATCCGGCCGGCACCACCTCCCCGGCGCGCCCTGGCTGGCCGGAGATCGTGGTCGGCCTGCTCGCGATGGTGGCCGCCACGGCCGTGGTTCCGTTCTTCGGCCCGCTGGGGCTGGAGCTGGACGCGGTGACGTACGGGCTGATCCTGACCGCCTGGTCGGGCATCGCCGGCCTCGGCGGCTTCGCCGCGGCCGCGCTGATCCGCATCCGCTCCTGGAACGCCTTCAGCGTGCTCCGTACCACCTGGCGCTGGATGGGCATCGGCGCGGCCGCAGGAGTGGTCGCGTTCGTGCTCAAGGGCGTGGAGGACGTCTTGGTGAGCAACAGGGAACGTGTTCTCTTCGGGCGACGGGCGGCGTCGGGCTGGTGATGACGCTGTCAGGCCGCGTAGGTGTAGTGGTGCGGCCAATCGCCGGTCTTCGACCTTCCCCTGAAGACGGCCCGCAGAGCGACTCGGGCCTGCTCCGGCAGGGCGTCCTCATCCACTGGGGTGCCGGTCGCCTTGTGAATGCTCACCACGCCCACAAGGTCGTCGGGGCCTGCGCCGTATTCGTAGGTCACGGTCTCCCCGGTTTCGGTGGCCTTGCTGACAAAGATCAAAAGTCCCATTTCACACTCCCACGACGGCTGCCGCCGCCCGGCTCGGCTCGGCAGTGCCGATCAAGTGTCCCTGAGGGCCAGGAGACCGTTGATCACCTTGCCGAAGTCTTAGAGGTCAAAGCGGCCGCTGCCCGCGCCGCGTGCGGTCCGGTGCCTTCGGAGATCGTCCGCAGCATGGTGCGCGCCGGCTCCCGGTGGCCCCTGGCCATGGTCCAGCGGGCGTAGCGGTAGGCGGCGCACGTCTCGGCTCCGGGCGCGGTGCTCGGCTCCAGGGATTCGCCCGCCAGTTCGTACGCCGTCCGCGCGGCCTCGTCCTCGCCGACCTCGGCGAGCAGATCCCCGAGCTTGCGGATCGACCACTGAGCGTGCTCGTCGCCCCCGAGGTCGAGCCAGGCCTGGTGGAACGCGGCCCGCGTCCAGGCCGCGCCCGCCGCGACACGTTCGCCCTGCCCGTCCAGCAGCCTCGCCAGGCTCAGCGCCGCCCGTACGCGATCACCGAGGTAGACGAACCCCCTCTCCGCCTGGCTGAACGCCGCGCGAGCGCCGTCCAGGTCGCCCTGTTTCGCGCGGACGACGCCGAGGTCGTACGCGGGGCCCGCCGCCGCATCCTCGTCGGGCTCGGTGAGGGCGGCTCCGCGCCGCAGCCATTCGGCGGCCGCCTGGAGGTCATCGCGTTCCTTGCCGGCGATGCCGAGGAAGTGGCAGCCATGCGCCGCCACTCTCGGGTGCGCCTGTTCGGCCGTCCGCACCAGCCGGGCGACGCCGTCGAGGTCGTCATTGTCCTTCAGCAGGCGTAACAGCTTGAAGGCGACCTTCTCCGACCGCGATGTACGCCCTGACACGGCGTCGATGAGGCCCTCGGCGAGGGCACGACGGTATCCCTCGGCCGGCCTGCCGGTCGCCATCACCACGTCGATGACCTGGTCCGCGGCGTCATCGTCGTTCTCGCGCGTCCAGAGGGTCGCGAGGTCGAGGCAGAAACCGGCGGCGCACTCCAGGTCGGCGGGCTCGGTGAGCCGGGCCAGCGCGGCTCGGGCGCGATCGAACTGCCGTCCCGCCAGCACCGTTCCGAACCGAGCCACCGCGGCGGACCCGCAGGCATCGGTGAGTGCCCGCAGCGCGGCGTCCTGATCCGTGTCCCGGAGGGCGCGGCAGGTTCGCTCGGCCCAGGTCTCCGTGCCGGCCAGCCGACGGGCCTCACGGATCAGGTCGATGCCGCCCAGCTGCTCGGCGAGCGTGAACGTGGCCTGCGCCTCCTCCTCCGCGCCGCTCTCCCGCAGAAGAACGCCGAGCCTGAGGGCCGCCCGGGAAGCATGTCGCGTATTCCCGTCCCGCGAGCTGCCCTGGCAGGCGACGGCCTCCTCGTACGCCGCCCGGGCCGCCTGCGAGTCGCCCTGCCCGGCGTGCAGATTCCCCAGGTAGAGCAGCGCTTTCGTCCGTTCGTCCAGGTCCTGTGTGCCGGCCGCCAGCCGGTAGGCCGTGGCGGCGCCTGCGACGTCGCCCGCTTCCTGGCGGAACCAGCCGAGGACGAACGCGGCGCGCGTGTCCCCGCCCGCGGCCAGACCGGCGTACTCGGTCTCGGCGTCGACCGCCTCCACGGCCTTGCTCTCGTAGGACGTGGTACCCCAGCCCTGGCCCAGCCGCAGCGGGGCCAGCCAGCGGGGGTCGGTGACCTCGACGTCGTAGTCGCCCTGGGCGAGCAGGTCCTCGTCCTGCCAGCCTCCGTCACGCTCGTAGTAGAACATCGCCAGGCTGTCCCAGGCGTCGTCGTCGAGGGGGTGGTTGCGGGTGGCCACGCGTTCCACGCCCGCGACGAACAGATGGGTGTGGCGCTCGACCCACGCCTCGTCGAGGAACTCATCGACCCCGACCAGGTCGGCCAGCGGCCCGCCATCGTGGCCACGGCTGTCGTCCGCGCCCTCCCACAGCACCCGGAAGAAGAAGCTCGGGTCCTTCGGCAGCAGATCGTCCGTTCCCCAGGACGGCTCGTAGTAGACGACGAAGACCCGGAAACGCACGCGTCGCCGCTCGTGGTCGAGATCCAGGACGCGCACGCCGAACAGATCGGTAGACATCAAGGCCTTCCTGGCCGATGCCGGGCGCATCGGCCTCTCCAAGTGCTGCGAACGATGATCGCAGGCACGGCCGACAAAAGACGGACGCTCGTTAGGCATTGCCCACTACTCCGTGGTACTTTGTAGCAGTACTCGTTAGCACCGAGTACCAAGAACGGAAGAGGATCCACGATGGACGACCTGACGGAGATGCTGAAGGGCACGCTTGAGGGTTGCGTGCTGGAGATCATCGGTAGCGAGGAGACCTACGGGTACGCCATCACGCGCCGGCTGAACGAACTCGGCTTCGCCGACGTCGTCGAGGGGACGGTTTACACCATCCTGCAGCGACTGGAGAAGAACGGGCTCGTCCAGGTGACGAAACGACCGTCCGGGCAGGGTCCGCCGCGCAAGTTCTACGCGTTGAACGAGGCGGGGCGCGAGCAACTCGCGACGTTCTGGGCGAAATGGGCGTACATCACCACACGGATCGACAAGCTCAAGGAGGGCGGGAGATGAACTTCTGGGAGAGCATGACCGGCAGCGATCTCACCAGGGAGTACAAGGCGTTCGAAGCTCGGGCCGAGGCGTTGCCGGCCGACTACCGGGCGGCGTGGGAGGAGATCAAGGGTCATCTCATGCTCCACGGGGACTTCACGGGCCGCAACCTGATGCCGATTCTCGACGGTGCTCTGGGGCTGCTCGAGGAGACGGCGGCCGATGGGCGGAGCATTCACGAGGTGCTGGGTGACGACATCGCGGGGTTCTGCGCGGCGCTGGCCGGCGGGGAAGGGTCTCGGAGCTATCGCGACCGGTGGCGTGAGCAGTTGAACAGGAACGTGGCCAGGAAACTGGGCCGGCTAGGAGGCTGACGTGGGCATCCAGGACATCATCGAGGGCAAGAAGCAGTGGCGGGCGCACCTGGCGCGGGTGAAAGCGCTTCCGCCGGACTATCAGATCGTCTACAAGGAGATGCAGCGGTATTTCTTCAAGGTGGGACCGGTCGACTTGCCTGACGGGCCTCTGCTCCCGGGGATCGTCGATTTCTTCGAGGAGGGTGTCGCGACCGGCAAGGGAGTTCTGGAGCTCATCGGCAACGACGTCGCCGCCTTCTGCGACGACCTCATCAAGGACTCGCGCACTTACGCGGACGTCTATCAGGAATCCATCACCGGGAAACCCGGCACGGACAAGAAGTAATACTCGTTGACCCGGCCTTATACCGCTTGATCAGCGCCGGCACCTCGACGATCTGAATGTCACCCGAGTCTTGTAGCCGCCGGGCACCACGGGATAGCTGACGTCCTCGACCGTCTCGGTCGATGCCTCCAACGCGGCCTCGGTCATCGTCAATCCTGAACGGCAGGCGTCACTCATATCTCCAGCGGCAGCGGCGAGCTCCGCGTCCACGCGATCGGCGTCTGCGGGGCCATCAATCCACTCCGGCGGACACCCCGAATCGGCGAGTTCACCGGCGACCTGCCGGGTGAACTCGCCGAGCGGCGACATCGTCGCCGACCGTCCGCACGGCGCGCTCCACCGCGAAGACCGGGCCCCCTCCGGGTCGGAGAGGCGTTCCTCCACACCTACGCCGGTGTCGAGCACCGTAGCCGTCACCCGCTGTGGACTGTGCCAACCCTCCCTTTGGGCTCAGGCACGAATTCGAGCGGAGGGACTTGCGGTGCTGACCCCGATCGGGTCATCCGGCTGGCCTGTCGCCGATCCTGGGCTACCACGGGCCGGTAGGTGCGCTTTCCTTCGATAATCCTCGAAGTGGGCCTTCCCTGGATATGGCGGAGATTAGATTTCCTCCGCACAGGATTTATCGGGGTGACAGGTGGGGGACGAAGAGCTCTTGCGAATGGGGACACGGTGGCGCCGCAACAGAATTGGCTGGGTCGCGGTCGCGCTCGCCGGCGGGTTGCTCGCCGGAAGCGGGTGTGCGGCGGAGACGCCGTCGTTGCGGGAGCGGCTCGTTCAGGACCTGAGGTCGGATCCCGAGTACAGCGACTACTCGGACAAGCAGGTGGAGTGCGTGGCTGACGCGTTCGTCAAATACGTCAAGCCCGAGGCGATCGAGCAGGTCATCCAGGGCCAGACGCCGGCTGGCAGCGGTTGGAAGGACGGAGTGGACGGCAGGACCGTCACCAGCGAACTGGCCGCGTGCGGGCCCTACCCCCTTCCGCCTTCGACGACCGGCTGAGGCCCCATGCTCGCTGGCACTGCCGGCTGGAGCACCCACAACCGGGGCGACCCCGAGCAGGCCCCGGACGGTGGGCCGAACGCTCAGCTTTCCCCAACCAGGCAATTCATCGGCGATGGATAGCTGGGGCTAACACGTGCGACCTGGCGGAAACGCTCGAGATCGAGGTGTGGTGCCGGACTTATTCCGCCGTGTTGGAGCCGAAAGCTCATTCTCTTCAGTAACGCTGAACCAACGGCCGATGGTCTTGGCGGCGTAGCGGCCGGGCTGATGATATCGCCATGCGGTGAAGCCGAGCTGAAGCTGCTCCGGCATACCTTTGCTTGTGGCTTGGAGAGCCTCTTCAAAGAGGAGGCCTCATGCGCTCCGCATTCACGAAGGTATCGGAAAGAGGTTCGGTGCGGAAATTACTCTCCATCGTGGCGTTGTCCGCCGCACTCACGCTGGTCGCCGCGCCGGTGCCTGCCGGGTCTGCGTCGGCCTCGCGCACGTCGCCGTCCGCGTGCGACCACATCGGTGACAAGGACGCCGCCATCCGCGATTTCGTGGAAGGCATCAAGAAGGACTGGAACCTCGACGTCAAGGCCCGCGACTACGAGATTCAGGCGCACGGCGGTGAGTGCGCCATCCAGCCCAAAGGCGCTCGCCCCGTCGCCAATGGGGCCGAGGCGCGATCCGGTGGTTCGACGACGAGCATGACCACGGTCGAGACAATGCCCGCTTCGGCAGCGTCCGCGGCCGGCGACGTGACGATTCAGCAGGATGTGGCTTGGCAACAGCCCAGTTGCTACGAATGGGAGGACGCGGAGCACATCGGCTGGATGAGGGCTTGCGGGCAGTGGGGCCGCATGGACTACGCGGCGGCAACGCACAAGAACTACGCCTACCGCATGTACGCGTCATGCCATGCGCTGGCGGGTCACGCCTTCGATCAGGTCAGCGAGTGTTACGTGGCCGCGGAGCCCTACGGGAACGACCCGAACATCGTGTGGAACGACTGGGATCCCAAGGCGACCCTGCAATTCGATCCCTGCGGATCTACCTTGCCCATCGGCCTCTCTGTGGGCCCGTTCTCGACGTCCTTCGCCATCACCAGCTGCGACAAGATCGTCCCGTCGGAGAGCTCGAGCCCGGGGGTTCCTGACTTGCGAGCAACCTGGATAGGCAAGTCGTACTACGCGGAGGACGTGCGGCAGACGGCGGCCCTCGTCGCCTTCGGTGTTCCCAAGAGCTACCAGTCGTCACCGAGTCTCTACTTCAAACGAGGATTCACGCACGAGGAATGCGTCTGGCCGCCGACCCCCTCTCCCTATTACCCCTGGTGCGCCATTTGATCGATGCCTTCCGCATGGGAGATGACATCAACCATGTGCAGGCGGTGGGGCGGAGGTCACGTGGTGCAGCCGACTGTCACTTGGGCACGGTAGGTGACCGGGAAGCCAGGTCGCACCATGCTTTGCACGATCGGGTCGCCTGTGATCGCGTAGTCGCCGAACCTGGCGGCCGCGGCCTGCGCCGTCGCGTCGGCTACGGCGTCGTCCAATGCGGCCTCGGCGGTCGCTCCGGTCCCGAGCCCACCGAAGATCGTGGTGCTCGGGAAGATCTGTCCGTCGGCGGCCGGCGCGCTGGTCGCGGCCGCCGACGGCATCCCGGTCAGGACCGTTGCCACGACCACGGCACCAGCGGCGGCCGCTGTCAAAGGGACCTCACGTTCATGATCGTTCCTTCCTGTCTCTCGGAGAAGCGCACCGATCGGATGCTCGGGTTCCCGCGCCGGAGTAGGACTCCTCGGGGAGGGTGTAGAGGGCTCCGTCCACTCCTCTCGACAGTACGACGGTGGGTTTGAACAGCACGGGCAGACCTTCTGAGTAAAGAGAAAGAGCCGTTGCACGGATAGGCCCCACGACGCCTGGCGAAGAATGAATGTATTGACTTCATTACTTTCAGGGAGAAAGAGTGAGGTCCCTCGGAAGACCAAGGAGGTCGTCGTGCGCGTGCGCGTAAAAGTAGTCCTGACGCTGATGGGCGCTCTCTTCCTTTTTGTGCTGGCCAACCGGGATGCGGATGGCATATGGTCCCTCGTGCTCTTCATCTTCCTGGCCTACCTACTCTTTGTGTTCACGTCTGACGATTCACCGGCCGGAGGTGGCAGCGACGGAGGCGCCGGATACGACGGAGGAGGGAGAGGCGGAGACGGGGGATGGGGTGACGGCGGAGACGGCGGCGAGTAAGAAGGGGGCCTCGGCCGGGAGGGTGTTGATCGGGGCCCTGATCGTGGGGGCGGATTACTCGTTGAGTGCGTCGATGTCGGAGAGTTGTTTGCGTAACCGCGCCTCGGTCGGCACGTCCGGAGCCGCGTTGACCGTGATGTCGCCGACCTTGGTCACGCCGTTCGAGCTGGAAGCTTCGACGGCATCCCGAGCCCGGAGGCTGCGGGAGCAGGTGACCATGCTGTCCGACAGGTCCGAGGCTGCCTGGCTGGCCAGGATGCTCGCGGATGCCATCATCACGGGGGCCGCCATCAGCAATGCCGGTTGGTCATCCGTCGCCGAGGCCAGGAGCGCATGAGCATGGGTCGATGGACGATCGGGCTGGTTCTCGTGCTGACAGCATCGGTCTGGGTTATCGGCCCGCATGCCGAAGCGGTCACCCGTCTCGATCCGGTCACGGCGCTGAAGCGGCAACTCAACGGTCACGGCAGAGTTCGGTGTATCGGAACGTCTGGGGGCCGAAGAAGGATCACGTCACCAGCCGATCGCGGGCCGTCTATGAGTTCGCCGGCGGTGGGATCGTGGCCGTCGACCTCCGCTACTCGAAGTTCTCGTCCTCGACTCTCGGAGCATCATCTTCCCCGACCGCGCCTACGGCTGGGAGTCAGAACATCACGGCGGCGCCGGGCGATCACGAGCCACACCGCGAGCGGCGGGCCGAGCACCGCCATCAGCACGTACAGGTTGAAGCGTTCTTCATTGTCGTCGGAGACGGACTTCTCGCGAGACCATGTGTACGCCGTGAACCCATGGCGCGATGTAGGGCAGCACGACAGGGATGATGTGGGGCGCCGCGGCAGGGGTCACTGTGGGCCGAGGATGGTTTCCGCCCATAGGGAATCTGCCGAGGTGATCGCGCCGTCACGGACCTGGAAGCTCGCGAGGATGCCGCGGCACAGGTCGCGGTAGCCTTCGTGGTTCCGGTCCGACTCGGTGGGTTCGAGTTCGCCGCGGGCAGCCTGGTCGCGGTGTGCCCTGAACCACGCGACCTCCTCATCGTCGATCTGGATCTCGGCTCGCACCAGGACCGGCAGCAGCCAGTGCCACCGCCATGCGCAGTCGATGAACGCCGCGACCGACGAGTTGGCCGGGGAGGGGTTGATCCCTTCGGGGTACAACTGCTGGAGCTGCGGGTGAACCTCGGTGTATCTGGGGAGGTAGAAGACGCTTCCCGCGCCCGCTACGGCGGCGAGCCGTCCTACACCGAAGCCGCCGAGCAGGTAAAGGCTGAAGTCACCGATCGCTTCGTCCGGCCGGGTGTTGTCCTGGAAGGCGGCCCCGACCCCCAGGAGGCCGTCATCACGGTCTGGCGGAAGCCCGTAGGTCCACAGCGCCGTAGTGTCGCCACCGGGCAGTTCCCAGGTTCCCCAGGGTACCGGCGGGAGGGTCGACAGGCGTCCGGAGCCGGTGAGGTCATCGAGCGAGGCGTTGAGAATCTCGGTGACCTGGGTCGTTGTCGTCGCTAGATCCACGTTCGGGGTCTTTCTGCCACGAGGGTGCGTTCGAACCGGTGTCGGGTGACGTCGATTCGAACGGTCGTCACGGTGAGGATGTCACCAGTCTCCACGACAGCACGTCCCGCTCGATGATCGGCACCAGCCCGCCGTTCATGTCAGGGCCGCACCGCCGCCAGAGCGTGATGAGGATGCGGGCGCAGCGTCCTCGGCTCTTGCGGCTGGACTGACGGCCCGTTCGAGGACCCAGCGACCGGACGGCCGCCAGGGCCTGGTCCAGACCGGCCGTTCCCGGTTAATCCCGGGCAGGCCCTTGTCGAGGTAGATCCGATGGTCGGCGCTGCCGTTGAGCGGGCACGCTGTCGGCCGGCCGCCTCCCATCACGGTCCCTCCGGCCGCGCGGGAGCTCCGGTGGCTTCGGGCGGATCTGTCTTCGATAGGCGGGGGCGCATGAACCTGAAGTCCTGAAGATCACCAGCCCACGGGGCCGTTCGCGTCGAAGAAGCTGCCGCTGGGACCGTCCGCCGGGAGCGTGGCGGCGCGCACGACGACCTTCGCGCCCTGTGATGGATGCTGCGTTCCGAGGTTGTTGTTCAGATCGGTGGCGTTGTATCCGGGGCAGACCGAGTTGATCTTGATCGGCGTGTCGTCGAGTTCGATGGCGAACCATCCGGTGAGCGCGTTGACGAGCACGCGGACGTGGCGCACCGCTGGACGCTCAAAGAGCTTGCCGGTATCAGCCGCATGTCACGCTCGACGTTCGCCGCATCCTTCAAGAACCAGGTCGGAGCCGCGCCACTGGAATACCTGATCGAGTGGCGAATGAGCCTTGCCCGCGATGCCCTGCGCCGCGGCACTCGATCGATCTCCGAGCTCGCATTCGCGACCGGTTATGAATCCGAGAGCGCGTTCAGCACCGCATTCCGCCGCGTGGCCGGCTCCTCGCCCAAACAATTTCGCGATGCGGCACAGCGGGCCGAATCAGGAGGCTTTCGTCGGCTCTGACGCAGCTCGATAATGCTGCAAACCCATGGTGGGCAGCCGGGCGGTGACAAGCGCGACAGGCCGGTGAGCTTGATCTCGCGTACATCGTCGTCGGCCTACTCGTCACCTGACGGCCCCGCCGTCCGTCGAAGACGGCGGGGCGGTTACCGTGTCCTGGGCCTTCGCCGGCGCAATGCGGGCGGGTCAGGCGACGGCTCCTATCCGGTACAGGCCGGGGCCGCCGCCGAACAGATAGTCCTTGGTCCTGTCCCCGTCGATGGCGACGACGCCGAGGTAATCGTCGACATCGAGGGTGTCCTCCTCCCAGAGGTAGAGGACGGCGTTGGGGGCGACGCACTTGTCGACCTCGACCCGCTGGCCCGCGGCTATCGACACGTAGTCCGTGGTCACCGGCCAGACTTTCGCGCCGGCCTGGGTGGTGATGTACACCTCGTCGTGGCCGTTCTCGGTGATCTCGAGGGCCCGGAGACCATCGAGGAACACGTTGCCGCCACAGGTGAGCGCGGAGGCATTCTGGCCGGCGACCGCCGCGGAGGTTCCGGTCAAGGCGAGGCACGCGGCCGCTATGCCTACGGCCGCGAGTTTCGACAGGTTCCGCATGTCGGTTCCCTTCTGCCGCTTACTGGAGTCCCGAGTGAACACGACAGCGTCTTCAGTCGAACTTCGGGTCGGCTTCACCGCGCGTCAGAAAGGTGAACCTGCCTTGTGCCCTGGTCGTACCTGACGGCCTCCATGTCTCGCTCGGCCGTGTACGACCCCGAGGCGGCGACGCCGGCACGGGCGGATGATGCTCTCGGCATCCGCAGGCTAGGAGACGATCCGGCGCCGGCGGACCTCCGCGCCGTATAGGTCGACGTACTTGAAGGGCATGTCCGGCTGGGGTTCCGCCTGCCACGAGGTGATCAGGTAGTGCTCGATCGGGGTGCTGGCTGAGCCGTCCGGCCTGGTGTCACGTCCGCGAGCGTGCACCCGAAGGCGATAGAAGCCCGCCCCCTGCCAGGCAAGGTTCGGCAGGGCGGGGAGGTCCCCATCGAGCCCGCAAACGCTGAGTGATCCGCTCGTGGACTCGATGGAGACTTCGACGATCTCCTCCCAGTTGTCGAGGTCGAGAGGTGGGGGGCCGTCGGCCAGTTGCACCTCGACCTCTACGACGCCCAGCGCGATGCCGGTAAGGATCGTCGCGCCGTCCGGCTCGTCGTCCACGGCGATCAGACCGTTGTCGAACCTTGGCGGAAACTCCGGCCCCAGCTCGTCCAAGTCCAGAAGCTGGATCTGGTGGTAAGACATCCAGACTTCCGCCCGGTGGAGCGAAGGGCCGTCAGGCCGGGTCACCCGAGTCAATCCTGCGGGGCTTCGGTGAAGAGCTCCGGTGGGGCCTGCAGATCGTGGGCGCGGAACAGGACGGCGTGCTCGACCCCCATGGCCTTGCCGCTCATCGCGGTGAACTTCGGGATGAAGTCCTCGGGGGCGGGGTGGCCCGGGAGCGCGGCCAGGTACGCGGCGTGCGCCTCGAGCGAGGCGACGCCACGGCGCAGCGGCTCACCCGTGACCTCGACGCCGTGGGTCGCGTGGCCGGGGAGCCCGGGGACGATGAGCCAGCGCGCGGAGTGCGGTTCGAGGTTCTCTTCGTCGACCTGCTCCGGGAAGACCCACCGGTTGCCCGCGTCGCGCACCGCGTCGAGCGTTGCGAGCCCCGCCGCGCGGTGGTCGGCCTGATCGAAGCCATAGGGCGTCTCGATCTCGTAACCGGTGCCGAGTACGACGTCGGGCTTGAACCGGCGGATCTCCCGGCAGATGTCCCGGCGCAGGTCGAGCCCGTAGACGAGCACACCGTCCGGGTGTTCGAGGACGGTCAGGTGCTTGACGCCGACGACGGCGCAGGCGGCCCGCTGTTCGGCGACGCGCAGGCGAGCCGTCTCCTCGGGCGGGTTCGGCATGCCGGCCTCGCCGCGGGTGAGCAGGAGATAACCGACCTCGATGCCGCGCGCGGTCCAGCGGGCGACGGCCGCGGACGTGCCGTATTCCATGTCGTCAGGGTGCGCGACGACGCAGAGCACGCGCTGGAAGGACTCCTCGGGGAGGGGAGGCAATGTCATGCTGGTCATCCTTCCGCGTTGAGAGCCCGCCGTCCGCCGATTTGGGCGGCGGGGCCCTGCTTGCGAGTATTAGCCGTGAAAGCTGGCTGCCGTCGGGCAGGCGGAGCATCGATGGCGATCCGCGACCTACCGGACGAGCAGCCGTTCGAGGACCTGCTGCAGTTCCTGGTGTCCCAGCACGCCAGAGCGCCAGCCCACGAACCCGTCCGGACGTATCAGGCTCATGCCTGTGCTCGTGATGCCGTACGCGTCCAGGAACCGGTCGTCGGGATCCTGAAGCTTGTCGCCGATGTGGTGAATGTCCAGCTCGACGCCCAGCGATGTCGCCGCCGTCCTGGCCGCCGCGACCCACTCTCCACCGTGCGGGGCGACCAGGGCGACGAACGCACCGGTGCACAGGTCGAGTGTGGAGATGCGCGTCCCGTCCCGTTCCAGCCAGACATGGGGTGCGCGCAAACCGGGACGCCCGCTGGGCTTGCGAGGGTCTTCGATCGGCTCGCCGGGGGTGTGGGGCTCCGCGAGGACGGCTGCGGATTCGTACCGGTATCCGAAGATCATGCTCAGGTCGTCGATCGCCGTGAGGTCGTCCGCGGTTCCTCGGTGGCGGGCGTTCAGCAGCCGCATGGCCTGATCCAGGGTGACCTGGGCGACCGGCCGGCGCTCCTCCTCGTAGGTGTCCAGCAACGACGGGCCGGCCTGGCCCTTGTGGACCGCGGCGAGCTTCCAGGCGAGGTTGTGCGCGTCCGCGATGCCGGTGCTCGCGCCGTAGGACCCGGTCGGCGGGAAGACATGGGCCGCGTCGCCCGCGAAGAACACCCGGCCGGCCCGGTAATGGCGGGCCACGGTCGCGCCGAGCCTGACCTCCATCGGCTTCGGGCTCCAGCCGGGGACGGGAGGCACCAGCGTGAGGTCGAGGTCGGCGATCCCGACGGCCTCACGGACCAGTTCGGCACAGCGCTGCTCGGTGAAGTCCTCAAGGGTGGTGCCCTGCCGCTGCTGGAAGGGCACACCGAGCATCCATCGCCCGGCCTGCCGCAACGGCGCCAGGACCGTGCCGGCCGCCGGCCGGTCGAAATAGGCGAGCAGGAAGTCGCGTCCCCGCAGTGCGTCGTCGAGATCGGCGTCGAACAGGAAGTGCGCGGCATGGCCCAGCACTCCGGGGCCGTCGGCGCCGATGCCGAGGCGGGTGCGGATGCCGGCGCGGTTGCCGTCCGCGGCGATGAGGTAGTCGGCGTGGATGCGGTGTTCGGCGCCGCTGCCGAGATCGCGGACGACGGCCCGCACACCGTCCGGGTCCGTGTCGAAGGTGCTCAGTTCGGTGCCGAACCGCACGTCGGCGCCGTCGCGCTCAGCGGCGGCGCGCACGAGGAGCTCCAGCTCGTCCTGGTCGATCAGTCCCCAGTCGGTGGGGCTGAGCGACGCGGACGGCCGCACCTGGGCGAGCATGTCGATGCGGAAGCGCTCGGGGCCGGTCAGGGTGTCCGCGCCGATCATCTCGGGCCTGACGGCCAGGAGGGAGGAACGGGCTCGGATTTCCCCTTCCAGGCCGAGGGCCCGGTAGATCTCCATGGTGCGGGGGTTGAACGCCCGTGCCTGCGGCATGATCGCCGTGGAGGGGTGCCGCTCGACCAGGGTCGGGCGGAGGCCGAGGCGCGCCAGGAACAGTGCCGCGGACAGGCCGGTGACACCTCCTCCCACGATGAGCACGGTGGTGGTGTGTTCGTGCGGTGTCGTCATCGCCAGCGATCTCCTGTGGTTGCAGCGACGGACGCCCTGCCGGTGCGCCCAGAGACACCATCAACCGCATTCTCCACTGTGTCAAGTGAATGCTTGATTAATGCGGTGACTCACTTGAGATTGCCGAGTGTGGCTATGATCGTGGGGTGCCGACGTCGAAACCACGCCGCTCGCCCAAGCCGCAGGAGCGCCAGCGAGACCCGGAGCGCACCCGCAAGCTCATCCTGGACGCGGCGGAGGCCGAGTTCGCCGCCCATGGGTTCGCCGGTGCCCGCACCGGGGCGATCGCCGCCCAGGCCGGCGTCAACCAGCAGCTGATCTGGTACTACTTCGACGGCAAGGAGGGCCTCTACCAGGCCATCTCCGAACGCTGGCGGGAGCGCGAGAACGCCCTGGTCACGCCGGACACCCCCATACCCGAGCAGATCCGCCGCTACGCGCTGGAGGCCCTGAACAACCCGGACGGCGTCCGGCTGCTGGCCTGGGGCGGCCTGGAGTACACCGCTCCCGCGGACGACCCGGACCACGCACCTCGTACGGATCGGCTGAACGGCTTCGTCGAGCAGCTGCGGGCCCGGCAGGAGTCGGGCGGGCTGCCCGCCGAGGTGGACCCGGCCTGCCTGACCGTCATGCTCATGGCCGCCGCCATGGCCACCACCAGCCTGCCGCACGTCATCGCGGGCGTCTGCGGGGTGGATTCCCGCGACCCCGAGTTCGTGCGCCACTACGCCGATCAGGTCGCCATCGTCGCCGGGCTGCTGGGCCTCGACCCTTCCTAGCGCGGCCGCGAAACACCTGACCTCGTTGTCCCTGCTCGTACGGCGGGTCCGGCCCGCCTGGGTCACGGCGATCACCATGGGCGCCGATCTGGCGGCCATGTCCGCGCTCGTCGCCGGGGGCGCGGCGGCACCGCTCCTGGTCGGTGCCGCGGCCACGATCGCGTCCTGCAGCCTGATGCGGTTGCGGCACCGGCTGGTGGAGCGCAGGAAGCGGCGGGCGGCCGAGAGCGCGGTGGCGGCCGAGCGGCGCCGCATCGCCAGGGAGCTGCATGACATGGTCGCCCACCACATCACGGTGATCAACGTGCTGGTCGGGGCCGGACGCGCCACGATGGCGACCGATCGGGCGGCGGCGGAGGAGGCGTTCGTGACGGCCGAGCACACCGCCCGGCAGGCCATGGCCGAGATGCGCCGGCTGCTGCACGTCCTGAGGGCCGATGGCGCCGCGGAGCCGGTGGACCACACTGGGATCGGTGCCGGGGGAGTGCCCGCGCTGGTCGAGCAGGCTCGGCTGCCCGCCCGGCTGGAGGTCGTCGGCGAGGCCGTGCCGCTGCCCGCGGCCGTCGACCACGCGGTGTACCGGATCGTCCAGGAGGCCCTGACCAACACCCGCAAGCACGCCCCCGCCGCGCGGGCAAGCGTCCGGCTGTCGTGAGGCGGACGAGGGCGAGCAGGCGGTGCGGCTCTGTGCCGAGCTGCGCCCTGACGTGGTGCTGATGGACGTGCACATGCCCGGTCTGGACGGGGTCGCCGCCACGGAACGGATCACCGCGGCGTTGCCGCAGGTCCGGGTGCTGGCGCTGAGCATGCACGACCTGGCCGAGTACGTCGTGAACATGCTGCGCGCCGGCGCGTCCGGGTTCCTGCCCAAGGACATCTCGCCCGAGGAACTGGTCGAGGGCGTGCGGCTCGTTCATCGGGGCGAGTCGGCGGTGGCGCCGCGCCTGCTGACCCGCATCGGCCGCATTCTCGGCGTCGACCTGGAGCCGGAGGAGGTCTGCGTCTCCCTGAGGTGGTGCTGATGGCCCTGGACGCCATCCGTGACTGACACACGTGGCAGGCAGATAGCCATGGCTGCCTGCTCTGCACCGGGCCGCGACCTCAGCGGCGCGTGCGGATCAGCATGACCAGCCCGGCGATGAACGACCCGAGCAGGACCGGCGACAGGACCGCGAGGGCGCCCCACACGAAGAGGCCGATATAGCCGAGCGCGGACGAGCCGTACGTCGGGTCGGCGTCGGCGGCCGCGAACAGCCCCAGGCCGAGGGCGACACCGCCCACCGCGAGCGCGATCGGCGTCCACAGGAGCACATGCGCCCACACACGGTACGTCCGGCTGTAGACACGCCGGGTCGGCGGCATGTTCGGCGGCGGGGGATACCCGACGGATTCCCTCATGTCCCATTTGTATCAGCCAGCGTGACCCCCGCGCCGCTCATGGCCCTGGCGGCGGTCGGGTCCCGTGCGTCTCGTGGTTCCGCGAGCCTGAACGTGGTCACATGGCACGTGCCGCGGACTCGTTCGCCGTTGCGGGATCTCCCGGCGGCCCGCCTGGTGCTACGGTTTGGCTCTCTAATGCGTACATAAGGGGACGTATGTTCGGCATTGTCCGCCCGTGTCAGCACGTCCTGTGCAAAGGGCTCTACGCGGACTGGATGGGCCACCTGTGCGGGCTCTGCCTGGCGCTCCGCGACGAGCACGGACACCTTTCCCGGCTGGTGACCAACTACGACGGCCTGCTCGTGTCCGTTCTCACCGAAGCCCAGTCGCCCACGCCCACGTCGCGCCGGCGGGCGGGCCCGTGTGCGCTGCGCGGCTTCAAGGGCGCGGACGTCGTGGAGTCCGAGGGGGTACGGCTGGCAGCCTCGGTGTCGCTGCTCCTGGCGGCCGGCAAGATGAGCGACCACGTGGCGGACGGGGACGGCGTGTACGCCCGCCGCCCGGTGGCCGCCGGCGCCACCCGTCTGGCGGGCCGCTGGTCCTCGGCCGGCACATCCATGGCCGGCACGCTGGGGTTCGACCCCACCCCGCTGACGGCGGCGGCCGGCCGCCAGGCCCTGCTGGAACGCGCCCCCGGCCAGGCAGCCGCGGGGCCCGGGTTGCGCGAGCTGACGGGGCCGACTGAGGACGCCGTCGCCGCCGCGTTCGCGCACACAGCGGTGCTGACGCGGAAGCCGCACAACCGGGAGGCTCTGGAGGCGGCCGGTCGCGGATTCGGGAAGCTGGCACACCTGATCGACGCGGTGGAGGACCTGGCCGACGACCGGGCGTCCGGGGCGTACAACCCGCTGGCCGCCACCGGCACCGGCCTGGACGAGGCGCGCCGCCACTGCGACGCCGCGCACGCCGAGCTGCGCGCCGCCGTGGACGGGCTGGACCTGCCGCGCCCCGCCCTGACGCGCGCCCTGCTGGTACGGGAGACCGGCCACGCCGTCTCCCGAGCCTTCGCCGCCGCCGAAACACACGGCCCCGGCCACCCACCCGGCCACCCGCCCGGCCACCCGCCGGGCGATCCCGGCGCGCCGCCGGGACGACGGCCGCCGAAGCGGGATCCCGGCGGGCTGCTGTCGCTGGCGTGCACCGCGCTGACCTGCTGCACGTGCGGCCTGTACCGGCCCGCCTGGGACGAGGACCACGAGAGCTCCTGCTGCTCGCGCTTCGACTGCTCCGGCTACGACTGCTGCGGCAACTGCAGCAACTGCGGCTCCTGCTGTGGCGAGGACGGCTGCTGCTGTGACGGCTGCAGCTGCGACTGACCGCCCCTGTCGCCACGAGCGAACGTCTACGTCGGCACCGGCCGGCGCGAGGGCCTCGACCACGTGCTGATCCTCGATGAACGTCGCCTACGGAAAGCTGCTGGGTCATTAGGCTATGGGCGAGCCGTTCGCCGAGCCAGGACACCCCTCACACGCGCAGGACGGTGACCTGGCGGCCGGACGGGGTGGTCGCCTGCTCGAAGCCGCCGCGTTCCTTCCAGGGCGACGCTTCGGGGCGGCGGTCGAAGATGACCAGGGCGCCGGTGGTCAAGGTCAGCCGGTCGAGATAGCGGTCGAGCTGGGCCAGACCCTCAGGCTTCGGGTCGTCTGCACCGGGTCGCCACACCTTCAGTTCCATGGCCTCGCGTTGCATCAGCCGTCCACCATCGGGGCCGCTGTACGGCCAGCGAACGAGGACGTCCAGGCGTTTGGTGCCGGCGGCGTATTCACGGTCGAGGTAGCCGCCGCCGTTGACCAGACGGTGCAGGAAGGCCATGAGGATGATCTGGCAGGCGGCCTCGTGGTATCCCTCCTGCTGAATGAGGACTTCGCCGTGCTCGCGCCAGAACACGACGAACTCCTCCAGCAGGCGTGGCAGGTCGAACCGGCCGTCAGGGAGCACGAAGCTGTGCGGGTCGGCGTGGATGTTCTGTTCCGTCAGGTCGCCCAGCACGCGCAGGATGACCTCTCGGTAGATCGGGTTGGCCACCTGCGGCGGAGGTTTCTGCGTGATCAGGCCCAGATCACGGGCGTAGGACAGGTCGTCGGAGTTGCTGCGGTCGGTGTAAGGGCCACCTGCCACGATCGGTTCCATCACCCGCTTGACCCGGGGCTCGTGCAGCCGGGCCGCCAGGGAGTCCAGGTGCGTGGCGCGCGCCCGGATCAGCCGCTCTTTCGCGTCCTCCACCTGCCTGTCGCCGATCGTCCCGGTCACTCCCATCTTGAAGGTGATCTCATGGGCGAAGGCGTTGACCAGCCACGGTTGTCCCTGCGTCAGCTCGAAGACCTGGTCCACCGCGTCCTTGGTGAACTCCTGGCCTGTCGCCTGGGTGTGCTGGTCGTAGAGTTGGGCGATCTGGTCGGCGGTGAAGTCGCCCAGGCGCAGTGAGTCAGCGATGATGTTGAACGGGCTGATCGGGCTGAACCGGCCGGGGGTGCCGCCCGAGGCGACCTTATAGTCGCGCACGTCGCGCAACCCGCACAGCACCACCGACGCAGGGAACGGATGGCCATCTGGCCGTATGTTGTGACCGTCGCGGAGTTGGCTGAGGATGCTGATCAGGCTCTCGCCCTGCAGGGCGTCGATCTCGTCGAGGAACAGCACTACCCGGCGCGGGCAGCGGCGGCACCACGCGCTCAGCGCCTCACCGAACTGGGTTCTCACCGGGTTCTGCGGCCAGGGATTTGGCGGCAGCAGTTCCTCAGGCCATCCCGACAAGTCGGCGGCTCTGCGGAGGGACTTCAGCAGAATCGTCTCCGCGGCGCCGATGTCATCGCCGACGGTCCCGGCCCGCTCGCAGGAGAACGACAGAGCGGCGATGTCGCCCTCGGCGGCCAGGTCGGAGGCCAGGGTGCGCAGCATGGTCGTCTTTCCGGTCTGCCGGGGCGCGTGCAGCACGAAATAACGGTCCATCTCGATGAGCGCACGCGCCTCGGGAAGCCGTGGGGTGGGGGGCAGCATGTAGTGGAGCTGTGGATCGCAGGGACCGGTGGTATTGAAATATCTTGCTCGGGGTGGTGGCATGGTCACATTCTGCCACCGTTTCGAGCTGAGGACCCGAAGATCCTCAGGCGGGCCTCAGCCAGCACCTCGTCGCTGAAAGGTCCCTGCTGTTCCCGGCGCAGCAGGTCGGCGCCCAGAGGCGAGTGTCGCAGCAGGAACTCTCGGTAGATCGGGTTGGCGATCTCCGGGGCTCCGGTTCCCCGGATGAGACCCAGATTGCGAACGTAGGAGACGTCATCG
The DNA here is from genome assembly GCF_039539705.1 of Nonomuraea rosea. NCBI lineage: Bacteria > Bacillati > Actinomycetota > Actinomycetes > Streptosporangiales > Streptosporangiaceae > Nonomuraea > Nonomuraea rosea. The sequence goes on from NZ_BAABDQ010000044.1 coordinate 63,468, forward strand.
TCGAAGGAAGCGTCCGTACCCGGCGGTGTTCCCTCCATGATCGCCCGGATTGCCCGTTCCACCCAGGGCTCGTACAGTCGTGTCATGAGGGCGTCCAGGTGGACGGGGCGTTGGCCTCATCGACCTGTGCGGCGGTGATGATGCCGCTCGCCCCCATCTTGAAAGTGATCTCGTACGCGAGGGCGTTGACCAGCCAGGGTTGTCCCTGGGGCAGCTCGAAGACCCGGCCACGATGTTCTTGGTGAACCCCTGACGCGGGTACGAGGGCTCGCGAACGGTAGGTTGGCCAGCCCACCACCGGGGTGATGGCGACCAGCGCGCCGAACCCACCATCCCATACGCGACCTGGGTCCGGCCGGACGAGCGGGTCGAAGCGCTCGTCCGGCCGAATCCCGGTCAGGTCGCCGGGGAAGACTGCAGCGTCACGTGCCGACCTGCCAGGACGCCCGGACGAGGGCACGTTCGGTGGCGGCCAGGTGGGTGGCCGAGGCGAGCCAGGCCCATGCGTACTGGTCGGGGCCTGAGTCGGTCAGACGGCCGAACACGTCCCGTTCGCGCCGGTCGGCCTCGGCGGTCAGGGTGGCGGCCAGCTCGGCCGCGGTCCTGAATCCCGAGCGGTGCAACGACGCCTCGTGCGCCTTGGCGTCCCCGCCACGACGGCCCGACTCGGCCACGGCGCGACGTCCGCCTGCGACGGCGAGCTCGACCAGCCGGCGGACCCGCCACAGCGGCGCGGTCGCCAGCGGATCCACCTCCGCCGCTGTTGCGTCCATCGCACCGCTGGAAGGGGCGGGCGGAGGGAGGTGCGCGCCCTGCAGACGGTCGTATCCGAGGTCTGCCCGGTCCTGCCACTCGCCGGGCAGCCGCAGTGTCATCTCGGCCCCCGGCACCGGTCCGACGGCGAACGGCCGCAGCGTGGTCGGCCGGTCCGGCTCCACCCGTCCCACGACCCGCACGCACAGGCCGGGCCGGGAGGCGAGCCGCCCCAGGTTGGCCACGTGGGCCAGCTCGGGATGGCGGCTTGCGGGCACGAGCCGGATCAGCGGCCCGACCGGCCGCATCCCCCCGGTGACAGGGTGAGGCTCGCCCTCGGCAGCCCCGGACCTTCCGCCGTCCGGGGCAAGGTCCCGGGCTCCGCCCGGAGCAGGGGCGCCGTCCAGGGCAGGGGCGCCGTCCAGGGCAGGGGTGCCGTCCGGGGCAAGGGCGCCGTCCGGAGTTAGGGCGAGGGCGCGGGCGAGGACGTGGTCTCCGGCCGCGCCGACGATCATCAGGTCGCAGCCGACCGGCTCCCTGGCCACCTCCTCCGTGCCCGACTCGCTCCAGACCTCCCCCGACAGACGCGCCTGGGCCTCCTCGGGCAGCGGACGGGCGAACAGAGCCGCCATCGGCCCCTCGGCCCACGGCATGCCGCGAACGGGAGTCGCCCGGACGCCCTTCCCCGCCCCGAGCCGGCCGTCCGGCGAGATCGTCGCCCCCACGATCAGCAGGCCGGACCTGGCGAGCTGGGAGTGGTTCATGGTGGCCGCGCCGATGGCGACGGTCGCGGTGGCCGCCCCACGGGCCCGGGACGCCCCGCCCGGCCTGACGTCGGCGACGGAGAACCATTGGCCGTCCTCCGTCACGACGTGCGTGACGACACCGCCGTAGCCGGTGGCGCTGATCACCGGCTCGCGGAAGACGCCGTACACCCGCAGGCTTTCGCCCTGCTCGTACGTACGCCGGACGCCGCCGGTCAGCGCCGGGTCCGGATCGCCCGCGGCCAGGCGGCCCGCGATGAGCAGGAGCTCGCGCAGCGCGGACACGAGGTCGGCGAGGTGGTGGCCGACGCGTTGTTCGCGGGCCGACCTCAGCCCTCGTACGACACGTACGGCCGCCGCCTCGGCCCTGGGCAGCCCCGCGAGACGGGAGCTGTGAGCGGCACGGAGCAACTCCGCCTGCGGCACCGCACCCGCCGCCGGCAACCCCGCGGTGAGCACGGCCGCCCCGGCGGCCCACAGCCCCGCCGCGGCCGCCACCTGCGCCGGAGACGGCCCGGAAGGAGCCGCAACAGGAGCCGCAACAGGAGCCTCGACCGGTGCCCCAGCAGGAGTTTCAGCTGATGCCACAACAGAAGCTTCAGCCGGCACCACGACAGGAGCTTCAGCAGGAGCCGCGTCCCCCACCGGGCACGCGCTCAGCACGGCGGCCCGATGCAGGCATCTCGGCGCGAGCAGGCAACTGCACCGCGCCTGCCCCTCCTCCTCGACCACCCCCGCCGCCCCGGGCGAGAGCGTGACCACCGCGTCCTCACCGCACGTGATCCGCACCCCCTCCCCGTCCACCACCACGACAGGCAGGGCGGCGTACTGCCCGACGGCCGCGTCCAGTTTCTTGCGCAACCGTGAGGTGAGCGCCTCCACGGCTCCCGCCACCACCTGCGGGGCCACAGGAGGCAGCTGTGCGTTCGACATGTTCACCGGTTCTCTCCGCGAAGGCGTTCCCCCACCCAGCGGGCGAGGGCGAGCGGGCTGAGCGCGGCGACCGGCATCCCGGCCGCGACGAGCTGCTGGGCGATGGGCAGCGAGTAACGTGGCGCCCCGCCGTCGTCCAAGGCGTCGCAGCCCAGCAGGTGGACGCCGGAGCCCGCGAGGGCGCGCACCTCGGCGAGCAGCCCGCCGATCGGATAGCCCTCCTCGAAGTCGCTCACGACCACGACGAGCGTCCGGCTGGGCACGGTCACCAGGGAGCGTGCCCGGGACAGGCCGGCCGCGATGTGCGTACCGCCGCCCACCCGCACTTCGAGCAGCAGCGAGAGCGGGTCGGCCACCTGGTCGGTGAGGTCGATCACCTGCGTGGAGAACGTCAGGAAGTGCGTCGACAACGTCGGCACCCCCGCCAGGACGGAGGCGGTCAGCGCCGACCACACCACCGACGCCTCCATCGAGCCGGACACATCCACGACGAGGATCAGCCGCCAGTCGGCCTCCTGCCGCGCCCGCGTGCTGAACACCGGCCGCTCCGGCACCACCACCAGCCGCCCGTCGTCCAGGCGCCGGCTGTGCTTGAGGTTCGCGCGCAGGGTGCGCGGCAGGTCCAGCGGGCCGCCGGGCCTGCGGGTCGGGCGCGGGTTCGCCAGGCCGGTCATGGCGGGGCGCAGCTTGGTCGCCAGCTCGCGGGTGAGCTCGGCCACCAGGCGCCGCACGAGGGGCCGCAGCTTGGCGAGCTGCTGCTCGGGCAGGCCGCCCGCCAGGGACAACACGGAGGTCAGCAGCTCGATCGAGGGCCGTACCGAGGCCGGGTCCAGCTCCGCCAGCACGTCGGTACGCCCGGCGTCGGCCGCGCCGGCCAGCACCTCCTCACGAACGTCGGCCCCGAACAGCGCCTCCAGCTCCTCGGCCCACTCGCGCGCCGTCGGGAACGACTCCTCCTGGCCGCCGCCCTCGCCCGGCGGGCCGAAGTCATCGGAGCCTTCGCCGCGCCCGGCTCCGTACAGCTCGTCGAGGGCACGCGCGTAGGCGCGGGCCTGGGGCGGCAGCTTCTGGGACTCGCGGCCGAGCAGCAGCCGCCACCGATCGACCGGCACCAGCCTGTGCTCCGCCTTCGGCCGCACGGCCGCCGGCTCTTCGGCAGGCGCCGGTGAAGCGGTGGGAGCGGTCGTTCTGGGCAGGCCGAGTGAGCGCAGGACCGTCAGGGCCGCCGCGTCGGCGGACGTCCAGAGGCCGACCAGCTCGGGCGGGGCGTCCAGGGACAGGTCAGGCCGTTCGCCGAGCCGTTCGGACACCGTGCCCAGCAGCCGCGTACGCGCCGCCGGGGTCAGCGTGTCGAACCCGCCCCGCAACGCCGGCAGCCGGTCCAGGAACTCCTTGTCGGCCAGGTCGTCGATGCGGTCCATGAGGGGGTGCAGCGCCGCGGGAGCCGATTCGAGCAGCGGGCCCGCGGCGGTCAGCACGCCGGTCAGCAGGCGGCCGAGGCGACGGCGGCCGTCCGGGCCGGTGGCCCGGTCGATCCAGCCCGCCGCCCGGGCGCCCAGCGTGCCGGCCCCGTCGAGGTCCAGCAGCACGCGAGCGGCCAGCGCCGCGCCCTGCATGAGCGGGGACGCCGTACGCGCCAGCTCGGCCAGCACGTCGTCCATCCGCAGCCCCAGGCGGTCCTCACCGGTACGGGTGACGAGCGCGACCAGGGCGGCGGCGTCCTCGGGCTGCTCGCTGCCCGCCAGGCCGGGAAGCGCCCGGACCGCCGCCTCCAGCAGCGTGCCGGCCAGCTCGACGGTTTGGGCGCGGCCCTCGGGCGTGGTGCCGGGAAGGTGCTCGCGGCGGAGGGCTTCGAGCAGGTCGAGCGCGGCCAGCAGCTCGGCCAGGGTCGCGGTGGCGGGCAGCGCGACGGCGGCCTCGGTGAGGCGGTCGGCGACCAGCTCGGGCAGGTCGCACTGCGCCGCCGCGCGCAGGCCGTCGAGGATGAGCCCGCACGTCGGCCCGCCCTCCGCGGACTCACGCCGGTACGTCTCCCGCAACGTGCCCGCGGCGGCCTGCGCCAGGGTCACGCCGCGTACGCCCGCCAGGTCGAGCAGGGCCGGGACCGCCGGGGTCCAGGTGAGCCGCCACTTGGTGCTGAGCGCGGTGGCGTCGCCCGTGCCCGCCACCTCGATCGGCTCGCCGTAGCCGACGCCGCAGACCAGCAGGCGGCGCAGCAGGATCTCGCGGCGCGCGTCGAGGTCGGAGCGGAGCGGGTCGAGACGTACCTCCCGCCGGTCCTGGTCGTCGGGGCCCGGGAGCCGCAGTGCCTTCAGCTCGGCCTCCACGGCGGGACCGAGGCCCGAGCGCGGGGTGCCGGGGGAGGTCCTGCCGCGCTGGGTGCCGACGAAGACGGTGTCGAGGGCGCGGGCCAGCGCCCGGCCGCGGCCGAGGGGCTCGCCCTGGCCGAGGACGGTGGTCACCGCCTCCATCAGCTCCCCGCGCCCCGGGGCGGGCAGGCCGCGCAGCCTGGCCAGGTCACCGGCCAGGCGGAGGGTCTCCGTGGCCTCGCCGGTGCCCGCCGTGTGGCCGGCCCGCCGCATCTCCCTGCACAGGTCCGTGATGGCCCGGGCGGCGCCGTCGGTGATCCGGCCGGGGTCCCCGCCGGCCTCGAACACCACCTGCTGCCAGCTCGGATCGCGGATGCCCGCGGGGTAGCCGGAGCGGGAGTCGAGCAGGTCGAACGCGTAGGGGACGAGCGAGACGACCGTCTCCGGCTGAGGCCCGGTTCCGGCGAGCGGTGCGGCCGGCTCGGGGGAGCCGGCCGTGACGAGGGCCGGGGCGTGGAAGGCGCCGATCACCGCGGCGACCCGGCGGCCGCCGGACGCGGCCTCGGCGATGACGCGGCGCATGTGGGCCTCGCGCGCCAGGTCCCTGGCCGGGACGCCGCCCGACTCCTCGGCGTCCCTGCGCAGGGCCCAGCCGACGCCGAGCGCGGCCCGGCGTACGGCCTCGGGCTCGCTCTCGGGGGCGAGGACCTCCACGACCCGATCCCACATGTCGTCGCCTTCGCGACCGGTGCCGGAGGCGGCCAGCGCATCGGCGAACGACCGCCGCCGCGGCGCCGCCGCCGCCCCGGGACCGTCCGGCCCAGGGCCGTCCGCGACGGGGGCGTCCGGAACGAGGGCAGGGGCATCAGGGACGAGGCCGTCCGGAACGAGGGCAGGGCCGTCCGGAACGAGGGCAGGGCCGTCCGGAACGAGGGCAGGGCCGTCCGGAACGAGGACGGGGGCGTCCGGGGCAGGGGCGTACACGCCACGGTCCGACAGCGGCAGATCGCAGCACACCACCTCCACCCCCCGCTTCCACGCCCACCGCACCGCCACCAGCTCCGGCGAGAAGTCCGCGAACGGGTAGAAGCCGAGCCCCCCATCCGCCCCCGCCCCCGCCAGCGCGACCGGCGCGACGGTCTCCGGAGCGGCCAGGTGCTCCAGCCACGGCTGGAAGTCCGCGGGCAGCTCGACGCACACCACCTCGGCATCGGCCGCCTCCAGCAGCGCGGACACGACCACGGCCAGCGCCGGGCTGTGATGCCGCACCCCGATCAGGTACGGCCGGACGGACCCGGCCAGGGCGCCGACCGTCTCACGAGGGCCGAAAGGCGTCACCGGAGGCTCTCCCGCAGGTCCCAGAGCCGCCGCCACATCGCCGACCCGTCCTCCGCCCGCCGCCGCACCGGCCCGTCCCAGTAGCCGAGCAGCCGCCCGTGATCGGCGGGATCGTCCTTGCGGACCACGCCGAGCAGGTGCCCAGGCACCAGGTCGAGGACGTCACCGGCGGGCAGGTAGGCGACCGCCGCCCCCAGCGAGGCGGCGACCTGCACCGCCTCGGCCGTGGACATGACGGTGCCCGGCCGCTCCACGTCCCAGCCCTCGTCGGAGCGTCCGTTGCGCAGGTCGCGGAAGACCGTCACGAGCGCCTCCAGCACGGCGTCGTCCACCCCGAACGCCGCCCCGGCCCGCTGCACCACCGCGGTCGCCTGGCGCCGCACCAGGGCGGTCTCCGCCGCGGCGTCCGCGATGGGCCCCACGGTCTCGAAGTTGAAGCGCCGCTTCAGCGCCGCGGACATCTCGGACACGCCACGGTCGCGCAGGTTGGCGGTGGCGATCACGGTGAACCCGGGCGCCGCCGGCACCTGCGCGTCCTCCATCCCGGCCAGCTCCGGCACGCTCACGCGCCGGTCGGACAGGATCGACACCAGCGCGTCCTGCACCTCGGGCAGGCAGCGGGTGATCTCCTCCACCCGGGCCACCCGGCCCGAGCGCATCGCGGTGAGCACCGGCGAGTCCACCAGCGCGCTCCGGGACGGCCCCTGTGCCAGCAGCAGGGCGTAGTTCCAGCCGTAGCGGAAGGCGTCCTCGGTCGTGCCGGCCGTGCCCTGCACGGTGAGGGCGCTGGTGCCGCACACGGCGGCGGCCAGCAGCTCCGACAGCATCGACTTGGCGGTGCCCGGCTCGCCCACGAGCAGCAGCCCGCGCTCGCCGACGAGCGTCACCACGCACCGCTCGACGAGCGAGCGCTCGCCGACGAACTTGGCCGCCACCTTCATGCTCGCCGGCCCCCCGGCGGTCCGCCGCTCCCTGGGCAGTTCGAGCGCGTCGCCGCCGCTGCCGCAGACGAACGTCACCACCGTCCGCGGCGTCAGCACCCACCCGGGCGGGCGGGGGCCGTCGTCGTAGGCGGCGAGGAAGGCCAGCTCCGTGGCGTAGCGTTCCTCGGCCGCGAGCACCTGGCGGGACGGAGCCTCCGCCGTCATCTGATCATCGGTCATGGGTAGTCCTCACGTGAAGAAGGGGGTTCAACGACGCCGTCCGGTCCGGACCTTCAGCTCCTCGTAGCGGGGCAGGTCGCCCTCGCGGATCCGCGCCCAGGCCTTGGCGTACAGGCCGGCGACGGGTTCGAGCGGCACCAGCGGCAGCCCGGGGCACGCCGGGAACATCTGCAGCTTCCACCGCTCGACGGGGAGGCTGGGCGCGGCCGGCTCCGTCCATCCGCCGGGCAGGAACAGCGAGCGCCCCGCCCGCCGTCTGGCGGCCTCGATCACGAGGTCGGTGGCGGCCAGCTCGGCCCGTGCCGCCTTGAGCCTGGCGGGCTTCCACCCGGTCCAGCGGGCGACGTTGCGGTCGGTCGGGTCCGGCATGGCCAGCAGCATCAGGTAGAGGGCCGCGGCGTCCGCGCCGATCCCGTACGCCGTGGCGGCCTCGGCCACCAGGTCGGGCACCGAGCGGGCCGGGTCCTGCGGCCACCACTCCGCGCCCTCGACGCCGGAGAGCAGCGCCTCGAAGCGCGGGTCGCGCGCCAGGCGCAGGGCGATCTCGGCCGCGAACGGCTCCTCCATCCCGAGCAGCGCCCTCAGGTAGGGGTCGTCCCCGTCGAGCAGGCCGACCCGGATGCCGGGTGCGGGCCGGTCGTCGTGGGTGGGCAGGATGAGGCACCCGTACCGGAGGAATCCCTCGCCGGTCTCGGTCGCCGCGCCCGCGGCCTTCCGGTACGCGGGCAGGTCGATGTACCGGTCGAGGTCGAGCATCAGCCCGGGCGCCGCCAGCCGCTCGCGTACGGTGGCCAGCGCGGCGGGCAGCGCCGCCCGGACCGGGTCGCCGGCGGGCAGCCGGTGGGCCAGCCACGCCGCCATGGAGACGACGGCGACCAGCGTGTCCCCCTCGAACCCCGCGTCCTGCCCGTCCGCCGGGCGCACCCGGTCGCCCAGCACGACCCAGGACAGGTCGTGGCTCAGCTCGCGGCTGGAAGCCGGGTCGATGAGGGCGCGCAGCGCGCGGCCCGCGTCCCAGTCCGTTCTGACCGCGCGGGTGGCCTCAGCCAGCAGCCACTCGGGGACGGCCACCTGCCTGCCGACCATGGCGTTCCACACCCCGGCCGCGGCGGTCACGTCGGGGCCGTCGGTCCAGAGCCGGGCCGGGTCCGCGGGCAGCAGCGCCGAGATGAGGGCCTCCCGCACGCCGTCCCGCAGGTCGCGGAGCTGGTCCCTGGCGACCCACGCCTCCGACGCCTTCACGTCGATCGTGGTGCGCGTCTCCTTGGACAGGAAATTGCGCTGGTACGACTCGACGTCCGGCATCCCCGCCACCACCAGGCTCGCGAGGGTCCTGGAGACGCCGGTCAGCCGGGCGAACCCGTCGGCCGCCTCCGGCCGCCACGGCGCCGGCCCGCGCGCCTCCAGCTCGGCGAGGAACGCCTCGGCCCAGCCGTCCCGCCGGTCCCCGCCGATCGGGGAGGAGGAGACGACGGAGTACGGCCGTGGCACCTCGAACCTGCCCGCCGGATCGTGGAAGAGCGCGTCCCAGGTGACCCCGGAGTTGTCGTACTCGAGCATGGTCACGAAGGCGATGAACGCCCCGCCGCCCAGCGGCAGCGACCCGAGCCAGGATCCGTTGCGCCGCCTGCCGTTCTGCGTGGCCATGTGCCGCTCCTCCAGCCGCAGCGTCATCCGCCGCCACCGGCCGGGTGCGGCCGAGAGCGGCTGCAGCTCCGCGAGCAGCGCCCGCAGCACGGTGCGATGCTCGGCGTCGATCGTGGCGGCGGCGGCGCGGAAGGCCACGGCGGGCACGTGATCGAGCAGCAGGGGCCAGCGCAGGGCGGAGCCGGGCAGTTCGGGCAGGTCCAGGTGGAGCGTGGCCGCCGCGGCGGCCACGTCCGCGGCGGACAGCAGCTCGCCGATGGCCTGGATCTGGCGGAAGACGCCGTCCCGTTCGCCGCTCTGCCAGTAGGAGCCGGCGCTGACGGCCAGCCCGCTGAGCGCCTCGCCGATCACCTGATCGGAGGGGCCCGCGGGCCCGCGCGCCCGGCGCCCGCCGGACAGCGCCTCGCCGAGCCTGGCAACGACGGTACGCAGCGTGGCCTGCTCGGTGGCGGCGAAACGCGTGACTCCGGCGATGCCCGCCACCAGCGCGTCGTCGGTGACGCCCGGCAGCAGCGACCTGATCTGGGCGGCCAGGTCGTCGTCGCCGGCTTCCGCGGCCTTGAGCAGCGAGGCCGCGGTGCCGCCGTCGATCCTGCGCAACACGGCCGACCCCTCGGCGTCGCGGGGCTCGAAGTACGTCCAGTACCGCCCAGGCGGCAGGATGATCGTGCCCTTGCCGAACGGCCCAGGCTCCCTGTCGGTCTTCACCGTGGCCGTGCGCACGCCGTCGGAGCCGACCAGGTCGAGCTGGTAGCTGCCGCGTACGACGGCACAGGCGTGCCCGGCGCCAGGGAAGAGCAGCGCGCGTTCGGGAACCTCGGTGCCGGCGGGCACGGTGACGCTGAGCCCGCCCGCGTCCTCACCCCGGATGGACCCGTCGGGCAGCCGCACCACCCGCCAGCCGAACACACCGTTGACCGGTGTGCCGACGGGCGTGGGCGCGCCGGAGGGGGCGGGCAGGACCAGGCCGCGATGATACTTGTTCACGTAGGCGCTGCCCGCGGGGGCGTCGCGCAGCGCGTCGGTGAGGAAGCCCGGCAGGCCCTTGCGGCCCAGCCGCCCGCTGACCGGGTCGAACTCGTACCAGCCGACGTCGGCGCGGTCGTCCCTGTCCCTGTCCCAGGACCACACCCAGAACGAGGTCCCGTCGCTCATCACCGCGCGCTCGTCGGGGACGGAGGTGTCGCCCCGGTGCAGCACGCCCAGGCCGGTGGTGCGTCCGCCGCCGGGCAGGGCCAGGCTGACGGGGTCGTCGCCGCGGTGGTAGTCGAGCTTGACGCCCCGTACGCGGTCGCCCTCCAGATCGAGGAGCCGGTCGGGGGCGGTGTGCCAGTAGCCGCGCAGCCGGTTGTCCTTGGCATTCGACTGCCAGTAGACCAGCAGCTCGCCGTCCACGTAGTGGAAGCCCGGGTCGCCCCACGTGTCCTGGGGCGGGACGCGCAGGTCGTGGGTGAGCACGGCGCCCTCGGGGCCGAGCACGCGGACCTGGGCGGTCCCGGCGACGATCGCGTACGGCCAGGCGTCGGCGACCACGATGTCGTCCACGTCCTTGCGCGGCACGAGGGTCGCGGCGGCGTCGTCCCAGGCCGGCCACCCCAGCTCGTCGATCAGGCCGGCGCGCAGTGTGCGGGCCAGCACGTCGGCGACGTCCAGGGCGGCGGCCTCGCGTACCGCCTCCTCCGCCAGCGTCAGCGCCTCGCCGGGCAGCCAGCCCAGGCGGCGCATGGCGTCGGGCAGGTCGGGCAGCCCGGCGGCCGACGAGCGCCGCGCCACCTCGCCCACCCACTCGGCCAGCATCGGGCCCCCGCCAGGGGAATCCGCCAGCAGCCGGAGCGCGCGATGGCCGCCCTCGTCGTCGCTCAAGGTGTAGGCGGCCGACCGGAACGAGCCCGGGAAGCGCCCGTCGGCCTCCAGCGCCACCAGGTCGCGCTGCTCCTCGCCGTCGGCCCAGCGCTCCAGCCAGAGGCGGTGGTGCTCGCCGGGGTCGGCCACCGGCACGCCCATGGACAGCAGCAGGTCGAGCAGGTCCACCTCCTCGACGGCCTTCATCGTGCGTCCGGCCGCGCTCAGCTCGTCGCGCAGCGGGCCCCCCAGCCGCTCGACCAGCGCGTAGAGCCCAGGCAGGCGCGGCGTGCGCCCCCACGGGCTGTCGCGGAGCTCCAGGAAGCGCGTCAGCCAGCCCGCGACGCCGTCGGCGGGCCGCAGCGTGCTCCCGGCCAGCTCGTCGGCCGCTCCCGACGACTCCAGGATCTCCAGCCACACGCCGGCCATGTCGTGGTCCCTGGCCTCCGGCATGATCTCCAGCAGCGTCGCGCGTACGGCGGCGTCGTCCTTGCCCAGCGCGGCGAGGGCGGGCGTGTGCGACCTCCACCAGCCGGTGGCCGCCCGCAGGGTGGCCGGCAGGGCGATCAGCTCGGCCAGGTAGGCGCGCTCGGCGGCGTCGGCGTCCGTCTTCGCGGCGCGGGCGAGCTTGCGCAGGTCCTGGGCCATCTGCGCGGAGGGCGGCAACCCGCCCGCGGTCCGCCGCAGGCACAGCCGGGTGAAGCGGCGCAGTGCCTCGTCGGCGGACAGGCGGGCGGCCAGCTCCTTGGCGTACCCGGACAGCACCTTGACCGGCAGCGCCCCCGCCAGCGCGAACTCCAGGAAGACGGCGTCGAGCCGGTCCTCGTCCACGTCGAGCCCGAACTGCGCCTCCGTCCTGCGGGCGTGGGAGAACATCTGGCCGGCGTACGTCGCGTTCTCCACTCCGGTGAAGACGCGACCGGCCTGCTCGTAGAAGGTGGGCAGGAAGTGCGGCACGGACGCGGCGAGCCGGCCGGCCAGCTCCTGGTACGCGTCGAGCGCGGCCTTGGGCTTGGACTTGGCCTGCCGGGCGATGCGTTCGAGCTCGGGCACGACGGCCAGCGCCCGGTGCCCGTCCTCGGGATGATGCACCAGCACCCACTCGGGGAAGCCGAGCGAGCGGCGCTGCCCCACGCCGACGACCTCGGGCTCGCCCTCCGGCTCCAGCCCGAGGAACCCGGCCGCCAGATCCTCGGCCGCCCGCAGCTCCTCGGCCACGACCCGGACCACTACGCGGTCGTCCAGCCCGGGGTGCCGGTAGACGCGGGCCACCAGCGGCACCGCGTTCTCGCCCGCTCCCTCGGTGCCGGGCGGCAACACGGCCCCGGCCTTCAACAGCTCCCGCGCCTCCGCCACCGTGCCCGCGACCTCGTGCGGTGCGGCCTCCGTCACGCCCTCCGAGACCTCGTCTCCCGTCATGATCCCTCCTCGATCTGCCGGCCGGCGTGCAGCGCGGCGGCCATCCGCATTCCCTCCGACCACGCCACCGGCCCGACCTCGGACAGCGGCAACGACCTGCCCTCCTGGTCGTGCCAGGTGAGGTTGCCGGTCTCCATCTCGCTGTCCCAGTACGGCTCGCCGATCCACACCGCCGCCTCCGCGATGCGCCCCGCGTCCCTGACCCGGCACGTGGCATAGCCGCCGGACACCCGGTAACCGAGCTGCGTGGCCCGGGCCGCCAGCCCGAACCGGGAGGCGTACCTGCCGCCGGCGAACTCCGTCACCTGCGTCGCGCGCGCCTTCACCTCGGCGGGCTTGCGCCAGGTGGCCCGGTGGATCTGCTCGACCTTCTGCGTCACGCCCAGCTCCGCCGCGAACTCCCGCAGGTCGTCCAGATCGGGCAGGAGGACGGGATGGGGCAGCGTCACCGTCTCCGGGGACAACCGCACGGTCTCGCCGTCGAGGTTGACCACCCGCAGCTCGCCCGAAGCGGTGGCGTCCCGCAGGAACCCGACCTCGTCGGGGTCGTCGCCGACGACGGCGAGGTCGCGCAGCGCCGACTGCCACGCCTCGTCCTGCCACACCCGGGCCAGCAGCCCGGTCGGAACGGGCAGGGACGACACCATCCAGGTGTCGGCCTGCGCCACGCAGGCCGCCGCGTGCCGGTCGAGCCATTCGGCCAGCCGGCGCAGCCGGTCGACCTCGGGGTGCTCACGCAGGGTCTTGGGCAGCGATTTGAGCTGCCGCCCCGCCGCACGGCCACTGGTGGGGCGTGCCGCCACCCGGCCTTCCATGAGAGCGACCTCATATCCGTCGCCCGCCGCCAGCCAGCCCAAAGCGCCCGCCTTTCCAAGGTCATGGGATACCGAACGCCGCGGCCCTCATCGCCGCGATGCGGGAACGCTAGCGAGCCCGACCGACAAATGGATCACTTTCCCGGCAATAGCCGCGAAGAGGTGTGCCGAGCCGAGCGGGCCGGCGTCTGCCGGCCGCCCCTTCCAGGGAGAATGAGGGACATGACACGTGCTGTGTACGTCGCCGCCGGCGAGGCGGGGAGCAACAAGGGGACCGTCGCCCTCGGCCTGGTGGAGATGCTGTCGCGGCAGGTGGGGAACGTCGGGGTGTTCCGGCCGGTCGTCCGCGCCGGCCGCGAGGACGCTCTGATCAACACCATCCGGAGCAGATTCCAGCTGACTCTGCCCTACGACGCCTACGCGGGCGTCACCTATGACGAGGTGCACGCCGACAGCGACGGTGCGGCCGGAGAGGTCGTGGCCCGCTACCGTGCCCTCGCCCGGCGGTGCGACGCGGTCGTGGTGGTCGGCACCGACTACACGGACGTGGGGGCGCCGACGGAGTTCGGGTACAACGCCACGCTGGCCGCGGACCTGGGAACCCCTGTGATCAACGTGGTGAGCGGGAGGGGCAGGACGGCCGCGCAGATCGCCGCGGCGGTCGAGCTGTCGTCCAAGGAGCTGGCCCACCACCACGCCCATGAGCTCGCGGTCGTGATCACCCGCGCGGGCGCGGAACCGCCCGTGATCGCCCATGCGACGCCGGTGTTCGTCCTGCCGGAGACTCCTTCCCTGCGCGCCCCGACCGTCGCCGACCTGCTCGACGCGTGCGACGGGAGGTTCTTCCTGGGCGAGCGTGACGGGCTCGGCCGGGAGGCGGGCGCGCTGATGGTGGGCGCGATGTCGCTGCCCAGCATCCTCGACCGCTACACCGAGGGCGCAGCGGTGATCATCCCGTCCGACCGGGCCGCCGCGCTGCTGCCCGGGCTCATCGCGGCGCACACGTCTCCGGGCTTTCCCGCCCTGTCGGCGGTGGTGCTGACCGGCGGCACCGATCTGCCGGCGCCGGTCGATCGGCTGCTGCGCGGCATGGCGATCCCCTTGCCGGTGATCGCCACCGACCACGACACCTTCGACACCGCGACCCGACTGTCGGCAGTGGAGGGCCGCTTCACCCCCGAAGCCGGCGGGAAGATCGACACGGCGCTGCGGCTGTTCGCCGAGCACGTCGACGGCCCGTTGCTGCTGGAGCGGCTGGCCATCGCCAAGACCGACGTCGTCACGCCGCTGATGTTCGAGTACGAGCTGCTGGACCGGGCGCGCACCCGGCGCAGGCACATCGTGCTGCCCGAGGGCGAGGAGCCGCGCATCCTGCGCGCCGCCGACACGCTGTTGCGCCGTGGCGTGGCCGACCTCACCCTGCTCGGCGACGAGAACCGCATCAGGGTGCAGGCCGCCCAGCTCGGTCTCGACCTGGACGAGGCCAAGGTGCTCAGCCCGTTCGATCCGGAGCTGCGCGAGCGGTTCGCCCGCGAGTACGCCGCGGTCCGGGCGCACCGGGGGATGACCGTCGAGCTGGCCCGCGACACCGTCACCGACGTCTCGTACTTCGGCACGCTGATGGTGCACACCGGCATGGCCGACGGCATGGTGTCGGGCGCGGCGCACACCACGGCCCACACGATCAGGCCGGCGTTCGAGATCCTGCGCCTGGGCCTGGTCTCCAGCGTGTTCTTCATGTGCCTGGCCGACCGGGTGCTGGTCTACGGGGACTGCGCGGTCAACCCCGATCCGACCGCCGAGCAGCTGGCCGGCATCGCGATCGCCTCAGCGGGCACCGCCGCGCAGTTCGGCGTCGATCCCAGGATCGCCATGCTGTCCTACTCGACGGGCGCCTCGGGCGCCGGCGCCGACGTCGACAAGGTGCGCGCCGCCACCGGCCTGGTTCGCGAGCGCCGCCCCGACCTCCAGGTGGAAGGACCCATCCAGTACGACGCCGCGGTCGACCCCTCGGTGGCGTTGACCAAGATGCCGGGCAGCGAGGTGGCCGGGCGGGCCACGGTCTTCGTGGTGCCCGACCTCAACACCGGCAACAACCTGTACAAGGCCGTCCAGCGCAGCGCCGGGGCGGTCGCGGTGGGACCGGTGCTGCAGGGGCTGCGCAAGCCGGTCAACGACCTGTCCCGGGGCGCGACCGTGGCCGACATCGTCACCACCGTGGCCGTCACGGCCGCGCAGGTGGAACGGCCTGCTGAGGAGGGGAGGCCAGCCGGGCGAGGGTCTGGCGGGCGATCTCCTGCTCCTCGTCGGTGGGGATGACCAGGACGGGTACGCCGGCATCCGAGGGCGACACCGCGCGCTCGCCCGTTGACTCCGCCTCGTTGAGCGCCGGGTCCACGGCGATGCCGAGGCGGTCGAGCCCGGTCAGGGAGGCGGCGCGGGTCGCGGCGTCGTGCTCGCCCACCCCTCCGGTGAACACGATCGCGTCCACCCGGCCGAGCAGGGCGTAGTACGCGCCGACGTACTTGCGGATCCGCCGGGCGTAGATCTCCAGGGCCAGCCTGGCCTCCTCGTCGTCGCGGGCCCGTACGGTGCGCATGTCACTGGACCCGGTGAGCGCGAGCAGGCCGCCCTCGTGAGTGAGCGCCTGCTCGACCTGCTCGGCGTCGAGCGCGCCCGCCCGGGCCAGATAGCCGGAGAGGGCGGGGTCGACGTCGCCGGAGCGGGTCCCCATGACGAGCCCTTCCAGGGGGGTCAGGCCCATGGAGGTGTCGACGCTGCGGCCGCCGCGGATCGCGGTGGCGCTGGCGCCGTTGCCGAGGTGCAGCACGATCAGGTTGAGCTCGGCGAGGTCGCGGCCCAGGACGGCGGCGGCGCGGCGCGAGACGTACGCGCACGATGTGCCGTGGAAGCCGTAGCGCCGTACGCCGAGCTGCTCACGCCATTCGCGCGGCACCGCGTACGTGTACGCCTCGGGCGGCAGCGTGCGGTGGAAGGCGGTGTCGAACACGGCCACCTGCGGCACCTCGGGGAAGACCTTGCGCGCGAGCCGGATGCCGGTCAGGTTGACCGGGTTGTGCAGGGGAGCGAGCGGGGCCAGCTCCTCGACGGCCGCGATGACCTCGTCGTCGATGAGCACGGCCTCGATGAACCGGGTGCCGCCGTGCACCACCCGGTGCCCGACCGCGACCGGCTCCAGCTCCGGCCCGACGGCGGCGAACGCCTCCATCATCGCGTCCAGGCCCTCTTCGTGGCTGCGGAAGGGACGGTCACGGACATACGGCGGCTCGCCGCCGCGCCGGTGCGTGAGGCGTCCTTGCTCCTGCCCGATGCGCTCGACCAGGCCTTTGGCCGAGCGCAGGTGGGTGTGCGGATCCACGAGCTCGTACTTGATCGAGGAGGATCCCGTGTTCAGGACAAGGATGCGGTCGGCCATGTCCAGGAGCCTATTCCGCGCTGCCGTCGCCGACGTAGCGCTCGGCGAGCCGATCCGAGGGAGGCCCCTGTGGCTATAGCGTGCGGTCTTCCTTGTGGGAAGCGAATGCCAAATGAATCAACCCCAAATGAACCAAATTATCTTGATTGATCTATTTAGCTTCGGGTAAAGTCCGAGTGTGCCTACCGCCATCTGGACAGACGCGCTGGGAACACCACCACCCGGTTTCCCCGCCTCTGTCCACGAATCCGATGCGGCGGCACCTGCTCAGCGAATCGGCGGGCAGTACGCAGCCGGTCCACGGACTCCCGGCCGCCCCGCTCTACGGCGGGTTCCCACCGTGCTGACACGTCAGACAGGCAAGCCTGGCCAACAGCCGAACCCAGCCCCCATTCGGGTGCTGCGTTCTTCAGCACGACAGTCGCGAACGTACAAGCCAAGTTCATCGCATTGTCGAAGGAAGCCGGCTGAGGCCTACTGAGACGAGGAGACTGGCCATGGCCAACGAGACTGAACGTCGCGGAAGTCCCGCAACGACGGCCGACGGAGAACGGGATCAATGGTGGCTGGTGATCGCCGCCGCCCTGGCCGTGTTCATGGCGTCCGTGGACATGAGCATCGTCAACGTCGCGCTGCCGGCGATCGAGCAGGATCTCGGCATCGCCACCAGCACGACCGAGTGGGTGGTGCTCGCCTACCTTCTGCCGCTCGCCGGTCTGGCCCTTCCGAGCGGCCGCTGGCTGGACAGTGTCGGGCGGCGCCCGGCTCTGGTCTTCTCGCTCACCGGGTTCGCCCTCGCGAGCGTCGCAGCGGGACTCGCGCCCAACCTCGCGTGGCTGGTCGGCGCGCGGCTGGTCCAGGGAAGCTTCGGCGCGCTGCTCTTCTCGCTGGTTCCGGCGCTGGCCACGACTGCCGTTCGGCCGCAGGCCCGCGGTCGCGCCATGGGGCTGATCACGACCCTCGGTCCGCTCGGGCTCATCAGCGGGCCAGGACTGGGTGGCCTGATCGTCGACGGCCTCGGCTGGCCGTGGATCTTCTTCGTCAACGTCCCGGTGAGCGTCCTCGTCATGGCGGTCGGACTGCGTATGCTGCCGGCCAACGCACCGTTGCGGATGCCCGAACGTCAGTGGTTCACCGAGGCCCTGCTGCTCAGCGCGGCCGTCGCCGCGCTTCTGCTCGCTCTTTCCTTCACGGCGAGCGGAGGTCCCGTATGGATGTTGCTCGCGCTGATCGCGGTACCGCTCCTCGTCCTGTGGCTGCGCATGCCCGTCAGCAGTGCCATCCGTGACCTCTTCCGCGTCCCGGGCGAGGTGGGACCGCATGTCGCGCTGACCTCGGCCGCGACGGCCATCGGGACCGTGTTCTTCATGGTCCCGTACTTCATGCAACGGGAGCTCGGCGAGTCGCTGTCGGTCGCCGGCGTCGCGGTCCTCGTCTTCCCCGCGGGAATGGCCTTGATGGGACCGGTCGGCGGTTTCCTGGGTGACTGGTGGGGGTCCCGGAAGACCGCCGTCCTGGGAGCGGTCCTGTTCACCGTCGGCCTGGCTCTCCTCCTGCCGATGGACCGTTCATGGAGCGTTGGCGATCTGGCGTGGCGGTTGTTCCTGGCAGGCTGTGGAAACGGCCTGTTCAACGCTCCGAACATGGCGATGGCGATGACCAACGCGCCGCCGCCGTTGCTGGCGACCACCGGCTCCTCGACCAGCCTCGCCCGAACGATGGGGTTCGCCTTCGGGCCTGCTCTGGCCACGTTGGTGTGGGCCGTCTCCTCCTACCAGCCTGCGGGGATGCGTGGCGCCATGACTGTGGCGACGGTGCTCAGCGCGTTGTCGGTCGTCGCCCTCCTGCGTACGCGAGTGCCCGGCGAGCAGGCTGAGGTGGCCCAGGATCAGCGCCCGGCGGGCGGCTCCGCGACCTGAGATCACACCAAGACCTCCCATTCCGGCGCAAGGCCTAGTTGTCGCGCCGGAGGGCGAAAGGACAATGCTGGTGACGAATTCGAGGCGGCATCGGAGCCGCCCATCGAGCACTGGGTGACCTGACATGGGCATCGAGCGCAATCTCTTCATCCGCGAGTTCCTGAGGAACCCGCTCCGCACCGCATCGATCATCCCGAGCTCGCGGAGCGTCGCGAGGTGCATGGCCGCCACTCTGCCCATAGAAGGCGATCCGGTGGTCGTGGAGCTGGGACCCGGCACCGGCGCGTTCACCACCGAGATCCAGCGCCGGCTCGGCGGACGTGGCCGCCACCTGGCCATGGAGCTGAACGACAAGTTCGCCGCGCTGCTACGCGACCGGTTCCCAGCCGTGGACGTCGTCGTCGGCGACGCGGCGCATGTGCGCCGGCTCCTTGGCGAACGTGGCTTGGATCGCGCCGACGCGATCGTCAGCGGTCTGCCGTACGCGCTGTTCTCCCAGCCCCTGCAGCATCTGCTGATGGGCGCTGTCCGCGACTGCCTGGCGCCGGACGGGATCTTCGTAGCGTTCGCGTACGTTCATGCCGCGTGGTCGCCGCCGGCCCGTCGCTTCAGCCGGCTGCTTGAATCCCTTTTCGGAGAGGTCGCGGTCGGCAAGATCGTCTGGGCGAACCTGCCTCCCGCCTTCGTGTACACGGCGCGTCACGTCAAATCCCCTCAGCACGCGAACGCCCGCGACAGGGGCGCCATCGACTCTTGGCGCGACTCTTGGCGCGACTCCTGACGCGAAGACGGACGTCGGCCACGCGCGGGTCGAGTGCCGTGGCCGACGTCCAGGCGCTCGGCCCGCCGTGCTCCAGTTGTCTTCATCTGGTGCGAGCGACAGGGACCAACGACGCAAGCGACTCGGCGAGGATCTGTGGCCCGTGCTGGGTGAGCACCGATTCTGGATGGAACTGCAGGGATCGAAAACCCGGACCGTACAGCGCGTGAATCTCGCCCGTTCGACGATCGCGGCTGACGCGTACGGGCTCGCGTAGCCTCGCGCAGGAGACGAGCCCCTTGTCGGAAAGGGCGCTGTAGGTGTTGTAGAAGCCCACTCGTTCAGGCCGGCCGAACAGGTCTATGAGCCGCTGAACGCCCTGGTTGGGCACCGTGCGCCGGATGAGCTGAAATCCGAGTTCGACGGCGAGCACCTGATGACCGAGGCAGATGGACAGGAAGGGAGTCGTACCAGCGAGCAACTCGCGGGTGAGCCCCCGAAGTGCGCCGATCCGTGGATCCGTCGCATCGCGAGGGTCGCCGGGGCCTGGGCCGATGACGACGAGTTCGAACGCCTCCGTGATCGGGGAGCCGTCGAACCGCGCGATCGTGGTCTCCAATCCGAGGGCGCGCAGTTGATGGCCCAGCATCGCGGTGAAGGTGTCCTCGCCGTCGACGACCAGAACGCGTCGCCCGCGCAGTATCGGATCCGGCGCACTACGGTGCGCTCCGTCGAGCCAGAACCGGGACAGTGTGGCGTTACGGTCCTGCAGCGCCCGACGCACCCGCGGGTCGGCGCCCGGTGACGCGTGCGCGCTCGCCCTGGTGTGCCGCGTGCCCGTGCCGGGAGGCTCTTGCACCAGGCCGAGCGCTTTGAGCATGCCCGCCGCCTTGGCGCGGGTCTCGGCTACCTCGGACTTGGGGTCCGAATCGCGGACGAGAGTGGCGCCGACGCCCAGCGACAGTCGGCCGTCGTCGCTGAACTCGCCGGTCCGGATCATGATCGACGAGTCGAGCGTGCGGCTGCCGAGAGAATCACGGCCGATCAGCGCGAGAACGCCGCCGTAATATCTCCGGCCCGTCGCCTCATGACGGCTGATGACCCGGAAGGCGTTCTCGAGAGGACTGCCCGTTACGGTGGGGGCCAGCAAGGTTTCTTGAAGCACACCGCGTACGTCGAGGTCGCTGTGCCCGCTCAGGTCGTACTCGGTGTGGGTCAGGCGCGTCATCTCCTTGAGAAACGGGCCATGGACCTGACCGCCCATGGAGCACATCCGGGCCATCATCTTCAGTTCTTCGTCGACCACCATGTAAAGCTCGTTCGTCTCTTTTGAATCGCTCAGAAATTGCAAGAGCCCATCTGCGTCGGGGCCCTCTGGTGGATGCCGGTAGGTCCCGCTGATGGGGTTCATCACGACCGTGCCGTCGGTCAGGCTGACGTGTCGTTCCGGAGATGCGCCGATGAATGTCCCCGCACCGGTGTGGAACAGGAATGTCCAGTAGGACCCGAGCTCACCGGTGAGGAGCCGGCGGAAGATGCTGAGCTCCGTACGAACCGAGTAATCATCCACCCGTGCGATAAAGGAGCGTCTGATGACGAAGTTGGACCCGGCGCCCTTTCCGATCTCATCGCTCAGGACCCGCCGTGCGGTCTCCGCATACGCCTGATCGTCGATATCGAAGCCGGCGTCGAAAACGCGCACGTTCTCGTCGGGCAGGCAGGTGAGGGCTTGAGCCAGGTCCAGTTCGGCCTGTTCCTGGACCCGCATCGCCAGCATCGGAGCATGGTCATCGCGGCAGGCGAACCCCCGCTCGATGATTTGCCGGTACGGGATCGCCACGAGAAGGTCCTGTTCGGGTGCAGGGAGCGTCGCCGCATCGGGCAGCGGCAGGTCGGCGAGACGGTCCGCACGCGAGACCTCGCCGACGAGCAGCTCTACGGGCGCTTTCTGAGCCGAGTGCGGCCTGTAGAGCAAGGCGAAGGCGCGCCCGTCCTCGCCTAGACCGGCCACATCGTGCGTCGAGTCGACCGACTCCGAATTTGTCCCGAACATATCTGGCCCTTTCTCCTGAGATCAGGGTTCCTCCCTCGATCCTGCGACGATGAAATGAGCTGGACAATCACCTGAGCAAGCCAACCATCGCAGCGGTATTCAAGCGGACAATGGCGTGAACACTCCATGGGAAAGCGTTCGGCACGGCTGGATCACGCGCTCCCAGCGCACCATCGTCATGGACGCGGCTGATGCCGCGGAACCTGGCCGGGAGCATGGCGTGAACACCTTAATCAGGTAGTCCTACTCGCGTGAGTAGTGGGAAAATCGGCATATGCCGATTACCGTCGTGTTCAGCCCAGTTCCCTATCGGAAGCGAGGTGGACGGTGTGAACGCCAACGAAGCCATCAGCAAAACCGTCCCGAAGGGACGAGTAGCCGGCAAGGCGCTGTGGGTGGTGCAGGTCGTGCTGGGCCTCGACTTCATCATCGGCGGGTCGCTGAAACTCCTCGGTGTGCCGTCGATGGTGAATCTGTTCGGCCGTATCGGCGCCGGCCAATGGTTCAGGTACGTGGTCGGCTCGTTGGAGCTGGCCGGCGGGATCGGTGTGCTGATCCCCGCCCTGGGCGGCCTCGCCGCGCTCGGATTGGTGTCGCTGCTGACAGCGGCCACGTTCACCAACGCGTTCATCGTCGACGACCCACCATGGGCCCCGCTGTTCTGGCTGGTGGTGGCCGCCATCGTCGCCTGGCGCCGCTGGCCGCGGACCAAGATGTTGTTCAGCGGTCTCAGACGCCGACGGGTGGGCCTTCCCTAGAGAGCGGTCCGAACTGCTGAAAGACGCGTTTGCGGGTGGTGACAGTGGATGAGCGCCCCGCCGACGGCCACACGGGCGACATCAGCCACGGCGGCGATCGGCCCGATTCGTCCTGGCGCGTGACCCGCGAGGTCGCATTGCTGTTCCTCAAACTGGGCACCATCGCCTTCGGGGGCCCTGCCGCACACATAGCGATGATGCGCGACGAGCTGGTACGCCGCCGCGGCTGGGTCACCGATGAGCGCTTCGCCGACCTGATCGGCGCGACCAACCTGATCCCGGGCCCCAACTCCACCGAGCTGGCCATCCACCTCGGGTTCGACCGGGCCCGCTGGCGCGGCCTGGTCGCGGCCGGCATGTGCTTCATCCTGCCCGCCGCACTCATGGTGACGGCGCTGGCATGGGCATATGTCCGCTACGGCGACACTCCCGCCGTCGGCGGCATCCTGTACGGAGTGGTTCCCACGGTGATCGCCATCATCGCCCACGCCTTGCTCAGCCTGTTCCGGACGGTGATCAAGAACATCTGGATGGCGGCTCTGGCGCTCGCCGCACTGGTGGCCTATCTGCTCGGCGGCAACGAACTGCTCATCCTCATCGCCGGAGCCGTCCTGGCCGCTGCCGCCCACCTGCCGCGCGTGCGTTCCTGGATGCGCCATCCGCACATGCTGCTGCTGCCACTGCTCGGCGGCCGGCTCCCGGTCCTGTCCGACCCTACCGGCGGCCAGCTGACCCAGCTGTTCACCACCATGCTGAAGATCGGCTCGGTGCTCTACGGCAGCGGCTACGTGCTGGTGGCCTTCCTTCGCGGAGACTTCGTCGAGCGGCTCGGCTGGCTCAGCCACCAGCAGCTCATCGACGCCGTCTCCATCGGCCAGGTCACTCCCGGCCCGGTGTTCACCACCGCCACCTTCATCGGCTACCTTGTCGCCGGTCCGCTTGGCGCGTTCCTGGCCACCGTGGCGATCTTCCTGCCCTCGTTCGTGTTCGTCGGCCTGCTCACCAGGCTCACCGGCTGGCTGCGCTCCCGGGCCTGGTCCTCCACTCTCCTGGACGGGCTGAACGCCACCGCCCTGGCCCTCATGGCCGGGGTCTCCTACCACCTGGCCCGCACCGCCGTCATCGACCTGCTCACCTTGGCCATCTGCACGCTGACCCTGGCGTTGCTGTGGAAGACCAAACTCAACACCGCCTGGTTCATCGCTGGTGGCGCCCTCATCGGCCTGATCCACAGTCTGCTCACCTGACCGACCTCCCGGAGGACTCACATGAGCGACAACCACACCTGCCCGTACTGCCATCTCAGTGCGGCCACCGACGAACCTCCAGGCGGCTGGGTTCACCGAGACGAGTTCTGGCTGGTCCATCACGGCCCCGCCGGAACCTCCAGGCCAGGTACGATGAAGATCATCTCGCGGCGGCACTTCGTTGACTTCGCCGACATGACCGCCTCCGAAACGGCGACCTTCGGCCCGCTGCTGAGCCGGCTCGACATCGCCCTGCATGCCACCACCGACGCCGAACGCGTCCACCTCATCTCCACCCGTGACCGCGTCCAGCACTTCCACGCCTGGCTCTACCCACGGCCCGCCTCCCATCCCCTGCGCAGCATCGACTTCCTGGCTGCTCCTCAGCACAGCGACCCGGCCGAAGTCGACTCCGTCGCCGAAGCCGTCCGCCGCCGTCTCACCGCGGCAACCGGCTGAACCGGAGCGCGGGCGCCTCCTGCGCGGGGACGACAGGTCCGCTACCGCGCACGCGGTACTTCCGCGGCTTCTGCGGCGTCCGCGGCAGCCGGCTACGGCGTCGGCGGCAGCGCGAATTGCCTGCGCAGGCTGGACGACCCGCGAGGGCTTCGACGGGCATCATCAGGCGACAACCAGTCGTAGAAGCCAGAAGGAGCGTCTCATGTCAGTCCGTCATCTGCTCGCCACACCGGCGGCCGCGTACATCCTGGCCCAGCCGGACCCCGTCACCGTCTATGGCTTGACTCCCGCGCGTCTCTGGGCCTCGCTGGCCGCGCTGCTGGCGCTGGCCGGCGTGGTGATCGGCGGGCTGGCCATGGCTCGATCCGCAGGCCGGTTCGGCACCGGGCGGAGAGGGGCCATCGTTGCCCTGGTGACGGGCCTGATCGGCGCGGTCATCGGCGGGGTGGTCGTGGGCGCCGCCGAGGGTGGCCCCGGCGCCGGCTACGGAATAGTCGGCGGTTACGCGGCCCTGGTGCTGGGGCTGATCGCCATGGTTCTGGGCGGGCTGGCCCAGGTCCGCTCCCGCCGCACCGGCTGACCGGGGACGTGAGCCGTCAGAGTGCCCGTTCTGGAGACCCCCGGTCGAGGGGCTGCGAGGAACGGACCCGCACGACATAGTTCTCGTGGTCGAACCGGCGGGTCCGCTGGCGGAAGGCACGGGTGAAGCCGGGCCACAAAGTGGTGTTACGGCCGTGGGCGTCGAGGTACCAGTTCGTACACCCGGACGACCACACGGTCCCGGCCATCTTTCGCTGGACGTCGGAGACGAATGCCGCCTGGACCTCCGCGCGTACCTCCACCGCCGCGATATCGGCCCCGCCCATGAAACGTATGGCATCGACCGCGTACTCGATCTGGGCCTCCATCGTCAGAAGCGAGGAGTTCTGGCCCGACACGGTGTTCGGCCCCAGAAGCAGGAAGAGGTTCGGATAGCCCGCTATGGACGAGCCCAGGTAGGCCTCCGCACCCTTGCCCCAGGCGTCGGCCAGCAGCCGGCCGTCCCTTCCGCGAAGCCGGCGGGCCACGGGCATGTTGGCCGACTCGAACCCTGTGCCGAAGATGATCGTGTCGACCCTGCGTTCAGTCCCGTCAGCGCTGACGATGGAATGTTCGCCGACCTCACGGATCTCGCTCGTCACCAGTTCGGCATTCGGCTGAGTGATCGCGGGGAAGTAGTCGCTGGAAAGGATGATCCGTTTGCAGCCGAGCCGGTAATCGGGAGTGAGTGCCGCGCGCAGCTCAGGGTCGTCGACCTGCCGACGCAGGTGACGCCGGGCCAGCCACTCCACCGGCTTGAGCATCCGCTGATCGAACGTCAGACCGAGGATGAGGGACTCCCGCCACAGGTAGACCCCCGTTCGGGCCAGCCGCTGCACGCTCGGCAACTTCCGGAAGAGCCCTCGCTCAAGGACGGTCTTGCTGCGATCCCAGCGCGGAATCACCCACGGAGGCGTGCGCTGGAAAACGTAGAGCCGGCTGACCTCCGGCTGGATCTCCGGAATGAACTGCACGGCGGACGCGCCGGTGCCGATCACTGCCACATGCTTGCCATGAATGTCGTAAGAGGGGCTCCATGCCGCCGAATGAAAGGCGGTGCCGGCGAATCGCTGCAAACCCGGAAGGTACGGCGTGGCGGTCTCGCTGAGTGGGCCGGCCGCGACCACCAGGACGTCCGCCGTCAGACATCCCTTCGATGTGACGATGCGCCAATGAGCGGAATCGTCATGCCATTCGGCGGCCAGCATCTCATGCCCGAAACGAAGATGCCGCTCCAATCCGACCTCCGCCGCGCACCGTCGCAGATATCTCTGGATCTCAGGCTGCAAGGGGAACGTACGGGTCCAGCCCGGATCAGGCGCGAACGAGTATGAGTAGAGATTGGACGGTACGTCGCAGGCGGCGCCAGGGTAGACATTGGCCCGCCAGGCCCCGCCGACGTCGTCGCCGCGTTCGAGCACGACGAAATCGTCGATGCCGAGCTGCTTGAGCCGGATGGCCATCCCCAGCCCGCCGAACCCGGCACCGATGATCGCAATGCGCGCGTGCGGCTCCGGCAACTGGGCGAACGTCTGGGGCATCGACGCTCCGGCGGTTTCTCGCCCGGCAGGTGGCGACGATCCGGTCACAGCCGGAGCCGGCCGGGGAGAGCGCTTCAGGACCCACAGGGCCGGCCCTGAGGTCAAGTAGGTGGCGGTCAGCAATCCGAAGGCCGCCTTCGGATTCGTCAGTACGGCCGGGATGGAGATCAGCCAGAACCACCACCGGAGAGTGAAGAGCGGACCGAACTTGGCATAGGGGAACGTGGTGATCATAAGGATGGCCAGGCATCCGATGAGCCCCGCATAGCCGGCGGCCGGCTCGATATCCAATTGCATGGCGATGCCGAGGATGACGGCGGGCATCGCCGACGGAAGGCCGGAAAAGTACTGCGCCTCCTTGGGGAGCACGTTGAAGCGCGCGAGCCGGATCATCGCGCAGATGGCCAGGATCGCGCATGTGGACACGATCGCGTAGCGCGGGGCGGCACCGTTGAGCCAGTGATAGGCGAGCAGGGGCGTCGCCACCCCGAACCCGCAGAGATCCGCCAAGGAGTCCATCTGGGCGCCGAAGGGGCTGGAGACTCCGAACCTCCGGGCAAGCGCGCCGTCGATCCCGTCCAGGCCGAAACAGCCGAGCAGACAGACTCCCGCCCAGCGCAGCTCGCCGGCCGCGGACAGCAGAATCGCGCTGGAGCCGAGGAGCAGGACGGCCATGGTGCACATGTTGACAACGGCGAATTTCACCAGCCGGCCAGGAGTCGGTTCCCCTGGAAGGAGTGCGGTGAGCCACCTCGCCGGCCACCGTGCCGCAATAATGCCGGCCGTTCGAGACCTTTGCCCGGCGGACAGTTGTCGGATGGACACGGGAGATCCTCCCAACCGATATCGGCATGTTTTCCATCTCCTCGAAGTCTCTGCGCACGATGGGGAAGCGGCGTCACCCGTTCACGCGATTCCCGTCAGATTCACGTGAACGAGTGATGCGAATGGCCGCATAAGAGGCACTACTCGTATGAGTAGTTGGGCAAAAGGCGCATCGCTATTACTGTCATTCTCAGTCGAGTTCGATATCAGGCGGTGATACCACCATGGAAGTGCTGGTCCAGAAATATGGCGGTACCTCCTTGGAGACGCTTGACCGTGTTCGCAACGCCGCCCTGCGAATCGCACCGGAGTGGCGGCGGGGGCGGTCGCTGGTCGTGGTCGTTTCCGCGCGTGGCAGCAGAACCGATGATCTCCTCCGGCTGGCCGCCGACATCGGCCCGACGCGTCCGTCGCGAGAGCTGGATCAGTTGCTGGCCGTCGGCGAGTGCGAGTCGGCCGCGTTGATGGCCCTCGCCTTGACGCGTCTGGGAGTGCCGGCCACTTCGCTGACGGCTCATCAGGCCGGGATCCGGACGACTGATCGCCATGGCGACGCGCTCATCTCGAGCATCGGCGCGGCACCTGTGCGGGCGGTTCTGGAGAAGGGCGAGGTCGCCGTGGTCACCGGGTTCCAGGGGGTCGACCAGGCCGGCGACATCGCCACCCTCGGGCGCGGCGGCTCCGACACGACCGCGGTGGCGCTGGCGGCGCGGCTGCGCGCGTCCGCGTGCGAAATCTACACCGATGTCGATGGTGTCTTCAGCGCCGATCCCCGCGTACTTCCCGCCGCCCGATGCCTACCGTGGATCCGCCCCGACGTGATGGCGGAGATGGCGTTCGCGGGCGCGCGGATTCTGCATACCCGCTGCGTCGAGCTGGCAGCCATGGAGGGGGTCGAGGTGCGCGTCAGAAACGCGTCATCGCAAGCGCCGGGAACGACCATCGTCGAACTGCAGGACGGCCGGCCGCTGGAAACCAGGCGAGTCGTCGTGGCGGTGACCCATGACACCGACGTCGCGCGCGTGCTGGTGCACTGCCAGAACGGCTGTCGCGATCTGGCCCCTGAGGTCTTCGAGGTGCTGGCCGCCCAGGGAACGGTGGTCGACCTGGTAGCCAGATCCGGACCCTATGAGAACGAATTCCGCATGGGGTTCGTGATGCGTCGCAGCCAGGCCGGTCGCATTCGGGCCGCTTTGAACGAAGTCGCGGTTGGTTTCGGGGGTGGCGTGCGTTTCGAGGAGAACGTCGGCAAGGTGTCGGTGGTCGGGATGGGTTTGCTCAGCCGCCCGGAGTACACGGCCAGGGTCATGGCCGTCCTGGCCGCGGCCGAGATTCCGACGAGCTGGATCTCCACCTCTCAGCTGCGGATATCGGTCATCGTGCCGCAGGACCGCACCGTCGACGCCGTCGCCGCCCTGCATCGCGAGTTCCACCTCGACCAGCACGAGCAGCGCTCTCCTGATGCGCCGCGCACGTCCGCGACCTCCGCCCACTCAGCTCCGGTTTGAGAGGCAGACACCATGGCCGTACACAACGCCTCGTTCGCCCGGCGTCTCCGCGTGCGACGCCTGTTCCGTCACGGCGACGGACGCCTGCTCGTGGTCCCCCTCGATCATTCCGTCACCGATGGCCCCCTCGGCTGCGGCGATCTGAACGCCCTGGTAGGTGAGCTCACCGGTACCGGCGTCGACGCCGTGGTGCTGCACAAGGGCAGTCTCCGCCATGTCGATCACGGCTGGTTCGGTGACATGTCGCTGATCGTGCATCTGAGCGCAAGCACGAGACACGCTCCGGATCCGAACGCGAAATACCTGGTCGCCGACGTCGAAGAGGCACTGCGACTGGGAGCCGACGCGGTGAGTGTGCACGTCAACATCGGCTCGGACGCAGAGGCCCGTCAGATCACCGATCTGGCCGCGGTGTCGGAGGACTGCGACCGCTGGAATGTGCCGCTGCTCGCCATGGTGTACGCCCGGGGGGCGAAGATCAGCGACTCGCGGGCGCCCCATCTGGTGGCACACGCTGCCACGCTGGCCGCCGACCTCGGCGCGGACATCGTCAAGACGGACTATCCCGGAACGCCCGATCAGATGGCGGAGGTCGTGCAGGCCTGCCCGATACCCGTCATCGTGGCCGGCGGGCCACGCCAGGAGGAGAACGGCGCCATCCTGGCCAATGTTTCCGACGCGCTGCGTGGCGGAGCCGCCGGGGTGGCCGTTGGACGCAATGTCTTCCAGGCGAGCCGGCCAGGCCGGATGGCCGCGACGGTCGCGAGCCTGGTCCACGATCCGCGCTGTCCCGCACGCGGTGAGGTGCTGGACGACCGGCTGAACCTCATCACCTGACCGCCGGACGACCGGCTGAACCTCACCACCTGACCGCCGGACGACCGGCTGAACCTCACCACCTGACCTCGGCAGAGGAGAGAACCCGTGAAACTGTGCTGGCTGGACATCCGTAACGCCGACCGGGCCAGAGAAGCGATCGTCGAGGAGGCCATCCACCAGCGGGTGGACGCCGTCGTGGCGGCCGATCCGGACGACTTGGCGGCACTGCCCCCGACCGTGAAGAAGGTCCTGTTCCCGCTGACCGAGTCGCTACCGGACAAGCTGGAGATCGCCGATCTGGTCATCGTCGACCCAGACCGCCATGGCGACCCGGCCGAGCTGGCCCGTCAATACTCTGACGTGGAGTTCGGCCGGTTCGTGGAGATCACCGACCCTGACAGCCTTGAGGAAGCATGCCGGGCCGCGCGCCTCGACCGGTGGAGCGTGCTGTCCTTCCGCGACCCCACCAAGATCCCGTTGGAGATCGTGCTGGCCGCCGCGGCCAGATCGGACGGCTCGGTCATCACGCAGGTGGCCGACGTCGAGGAAGCACAGATCGTCTTCGGGGTGCTCGAGCACGGCTCCGACGGAGTGATGCTCGCCCCCCGCGCCCCGGGCGAGGCCACCAGCCTGAAGGCGGCCGCGGCGGTCACTCTGGCCGACCTGTCGCTGGTGGAGCTGGAGGTCACCGCGATCCGGCGGGTCGGCATGGGGGAACGGGTGTGCGTGGACACCTGTACGCAGTTCCGCCCCGACGAGGGCATTCTCGTCGGCTCGTACTCCCACGGCATGATTCTGTGCTGCAGCGAGACTCATCCGCTTCCGTACATGCCGACGCGGCCGTTCCGGGTCAACGCCGGGGCGCTGCACTCGTACACGCTGTCGGAGCAGGGACGCACCAACTACCTCAGCGAGCTCAGCGCCGGCGGCAAAGTGCTCGCCGTGGACTCGGCGGGGCGGGCGCGAGCCGTCACGGTGGGCCGGGTCAAGATCGAGAGCCGGCCGATGCTCGCGATCGACGCGGTGGCGCCGTCGGGCGTTCTCGTCAACCTCATCGTTCAGGACGACTGGCATGTACGGGTGCTCGGGCCGGGCGGCACGGTGCTGAACGTCACAGACCTGGCGGCGGGCACGAAGATGCTCGGCCACCTGCCGGTCGAGCAGCGGCACGTCGGCTACCCGATCGATGAGTTCTGCATCGAGAAATGAGCGGTGACCGCGATGACAGTGCAACCCGTCATGGACTTCCACGTGCGCTTGGCTCCCCGGGCCGGAGCACGGGAGCGGCTGCTGGCGGCGCTCGACGACTGCGGGCTGGATCGGGCGGTGGCGTGCGCCGGCGGCACCATCGATCTCGACCGGTTGTCCCGTCAGCTCATCCTGGGAGGGCACGTCGAGACGGACGCCGGCAACGACGCGGTGCTGGCCGCCTGTGAGGGCACCGACGGACGCCTGGTGCCCTTCTTCTTCGCCAATCCGCACCGGCTGCCTGGTGCGTACCGTGCCAGGGCCGCCGAGTTCCGCGGCTTGGAGGTGTCACCCGCCGTCCACGGCGTAGGCCTGACCGACCCGCGTGTCGCGGCGCTGGTCGACGTGGCGGACACGTTCGGCCACCCCGTGTACGTGGTCTGCCTGGCCCGCCCCGGCGCGGGGGTGGCCGACCTGGTTACGCTGGCCCGTCGATTCCCGCAGGTGAACTTCGTGCTCGGCCACTGCGGCATCGGCAACATCGACTTCTACGCCCTCGCTTTGATCGAGGACGAGTCCAACATCCACCTGGAGACCTCCGGCGGCTACACCTGCGTGGCCGAGGCGGCGCTGCGCCGTCTGGGCGCCGGCCGGGTGTTGTTCGGCTCCGAGTACCCGCTCCAGCACCCGGCCGTGGAGCTGGCCAAGTTCGGGTCCCTGCGCCTACCGCCCGAGCAGTGGCAGCGGGTCGCCTGGGACAACGCTCACCGACTGCTAGGAGAGGAAAAGCCATGAACGCCTCGAGCTCCAGCCTGCCCCAGCTCGGTCAATGGAACGGCATGGACGACGTACGGCGTCTCCAGGAGAGGCAGTTGCCGCAGACCATTTCCTGGGCCGCCCGCTCGCCGTTCTACGGCAAACGGCTGAATTCGGCCGCCCTGCCCGCCAGCACCGCGGACCTCGCCACGTTGCCGCTGACCACGAAGCAGGACCTACGGGACAACTATCCGTACGGCATGCTCGCCGTGCCCAAGGAACGGCTGGCCACCTACCACGAGTCCAGCGGCACCGCCGGTCAGCCCACACCTTCGTACTACACCGAGGAGGACTGGATCGACCTGGCCGAGCGCTTCGCCCGCAAGTGGTGCGGCATGTCGGAGAAGGACATCTTCCTGGTGCGCACGCCCTACGCCCTCATGCTGACGGGGCACCTCGCGCACGCTGCCGGCCGCCTGCGAGGGGCCACCATCGTGCCCGGCGACAACCGCTCGCTGGCCATGCCCTACGCCCGCGTGGTTCGCGTCCTGCACGACCTGGGGGTGACGCTGACGTGGGCGGTGGCGACGGAGTACCTGCTGTGGGCCGCCGCGGCGACCATCGCCGGGCACCGGCCCGGCGCCGACTTCCCCGCGCTTCGCGCGCTGTTCACCGGCGGCGAACCGCTGACCACCGCTCGCCGCCAGCGGATCAGCAGGATATGGGGCGTTCCGGTCATCGAGGAGTACGGCTCCACCGAGACCGGCAGCCTGGCCGGCGAGTGCCCGCACGGGCGGCTGCACCTGTGGGCGGACCGGGCGATCTTCGAGGTGTACGACCCGGCGACCGGCACCGTCCGCACGGAGGGTCAAGGGCAGCTCGTGGTCACGCCGCTGTACCGAGAGGCCATGCCGCTGCTGCGCTACAACCTCGAGGACAACGTGGAGGTCTCTTACGCCGACTGTGCATGCGGATGGGGTCTTCCCAGCGTCAAGGTGCTCGGCCGCTCGGCTTTCGGCTATCGGGTCGGCACGGTGACGGTCACTCAGCACCGCCTGGAGGAGCTCGTCTTCTCCCTCCCGGACTCGTACGGGGTGCTGTTCTGGCGGGCAAGGGCCGAACCGGAGGTCCTGCGCGTCGAGATCGAGGTGCCTGAAGAGCACCGGGAGGCCGCCCGGGCAGAGCTGACCGCATCGATACGGACCGAGTTCGGTGCCGACAGCGACGTGGCCGGGCTGCCGCCGGGCACTCTGGTTCCGAGCGCCGTCCTGACCTCGATGTCGGACGTGGTCAAACCCCGCAGCCTGTTCGGCCCGGGCGAGGACTGGGACAAGGCCCTCCTCTACTACTGAATCTTTGGGTGAGCCGACATGCCGCAGATGAGCGTGGCCATTGTCGGGGCCGGCATCGCCGGCCTCACGTTCGCCGCCGCCCTTCGCCGGGCCGGCGTCGACGTCCATGTCTATGAGCAGGCGCCGCGCCTGTTCGAGGTGGGGGCCGGGGTGCAGTTGGCGCCCAACGCCACCCGGCTGCTGCACCGGCTGGGCCTGGGAGATCGGTTACGTGCCGTCGCGGTGGCGCCGCAGGCGATCGAGATGCGCCGCTGGGACGACGGCACGCTGTTGCAACGCACGCCGCTGGGCGACCTGTGTCTTCTCAGGTTCGGGGCTCCCTACTACACCGTGCACCGGGCGGACCTGCACAGAAGCCTGCTGTCGCTCGTACCGCGCGAGCGAGTGCACCTCGCCGCCCGCTGCGACGCCGTGACGCAATCGGCCGACGCCGCGCGGCTGACGATGGGCGACGGCACGACGGTCGTCGCGGACCTGGTGGTGGGCGCCGACGGTATCCACTCGGTGGCGCGGGAGCACCTCGCGTCCGATCGGCCCCAGTACTCCGGGCAGACGATCTACCGGGGTCTGGTACCGGCAGAACGCGTGCCCTACCTGCTCGCCGAGCCACGGGTGCAGCTGTGGTACGGACCGGACCAGCACTGCGTGTGCTACCCGGTGTCGTCGGGTCGGCAGGTGAGCTTCGGCGCCACCGTGACCGCGCCCGACTGGCGGGAGGAGTCGTGGTCGGCGCGGGGAAGTGTGCGCGATCTCGCGCCGGTGTACACGGGCTGGCACGAGGACGTCACCCGTCTGATCGACGCGGCGGAGACGGTCAGCAGGTGGGCGCTGCACGATCGGGAGAGCCTGGATCGGTTCGGCTCCGGAAGAGTGGCCGTCATCGGTGACGCCGCACATCCGATGCTGCCGTTCCGGGCGCAGGGCGCGAACCAGGCGATCGAGGACGCCGTCGCCCTCGCTCGCTGCCTCCTGGAAGAGGGTGCGGACGGCCTGGGCGCTGCCCTGCGCCGCTACAGCCGGATTCGCCTGTCACGTACGAGCCGGATCCAGCGTGAGTCGCGCGACAGCGTGCGCAGCTTCCACCTGGCCGACGGGGACGCACAGCGACGCCGCGACACCGCCGCCCGCACCTCGTCGGGCCTGGACCGGCATCAATGGCTGTTCGGCTATGACGCGGAACGAGCCGTCGCCGGCCGAGCCGCGGCCGTCCAGAACAACGGATGACCGACCACGGGAGATCATGATGGAACTGTCCGGAATCGAGTCGAAGGTCGCACTGGTCACTGGCGCGGCCCAGGGCATCGGCGCGGAGGTGGCGCGCACGCTGGCGAATGCCGGAGCGCACGTCGCAGCGGCGGATCGCAACGCCGAAGGGCTCGCAACCGCCGTGGCCAAACTCGCGGCCGAGAGTCTGCCGGTCCGCGGACACACCGCCGACGTAGCGGACAGTGAGGCGGTGGAGGCGCTTGTCCAGCGGGTCGAAGACGAGCAGGGCCCCATCGACATACTCGTCAACGCGGCCGGGGTCCTGCGCGTCGGCAGAGTGGCCGATATGCCGGACCGGCATTGGAGCGAGGTGTTCTCGGTCAACGCGGACGGCGTGTTCTACGTCTGCCGCGCGGTGGCCCGCCGGATGATCCCGCGTCGCCGCGGCGCGATCGTGACGGTGGCCTCCAACGCCGCCGGTGTGCCGCGAACGGAGATGGCCGCCTATGCCGCGTCAAAGGCCGCGTCCGCCCAGTTCACCCGGTGTCTGGGGCTGGAGCTTGCCGATTACGGCATCCGGTGCAACATCGTCTCGCCCGGCTCGACCGATACTCCCATGCTGCGCGCGATGCTCGGGGAGCAGGTCGATCCGGCGTCGGCGATAGCAGGCTCACCGGCCGCCTATCGCGTCGGCATTCCCCTGAGAAAGCTGGCCCAGCCTCGGGACGTGGCCGAGGCGGTCGCGTTCCTGGTGTCCGATCAAGCGGGGCATATCACGATCCATGACCTGTACGTCGATGGCGGCGCCGCCCTGCACGTATGACGTCATCCCAGAAGATCCAGCAGCGGAACAGGAGACAGGCGATGGCCATGAAGAAGATAGCGCCGTACCGCATGCCCGGCGACGATGATCTGCCGATCGCGGAGGTGCCCTGGCGGCCCCGCCCCGACCGGGCTGTCGTGCTGGTACACGACATGCAGCGGTACTTCCTGCGGCCCTTCGCCGCCGGGCAGTCGCCGCTGAGAGAGCTCGTGGCCAACACCGCGAAGCTGATCGCGGTGGCACGGGGGGCGGGTGTGCCGGTGATGTACACGGCTCAGCCGGGTGGCATGAGCACCCACGACCGCGGGCTGCTGAACGACTTCTGGGGCCCGGGCATGGGAGTGGAGGAGGCCGACCGCGGGATCGTCGACGAGGTGGCTCCCGAGGCGGACGAGACGGTGCTGACCAAATGGCGCTACAGCGCGTTCTACCGCAGCGACCTCGAATGGCTGCTGGGGCGCTGCGGCCGCGATCAGCTCATCGTCTGCGGCGTCTACGCCCACGTCGGATGCCTCATGACCGTCTGTGACGCGTTCACCCGTGACATCCAGCCGTTCCTCGCGGCGGACGCGATGGCCGACTTCTCTCTCGAACATCACGTCATGGCGCTCCGCTACGCCGCGGGCCGGTGCGCGGTGCCGCTGCCCACGGCCGACATCCTCAAGGAGCTGGAGGCTCAGCCGGCCGCGTCCATCACGTCCTCCGCCGGCGCTCGCCCGGCCGAATAGTGCAGCAGGGTCAGCCTGGCCAGCTCGATGCGCGAGCGAATGCCCAGCTTCTGATAGATCCGGCGCAGGTGGTAGTTGACCGTGTGCGGTGACCGCAGCACGCGGCTGGCGATCTGCTGGTTCGTCAGTCCTTGGCTGACCAGATGCGCGACCGTACGCTCGAGGTCGCTCAATTCCGTCCAGCCGGAGACCTGCGCGACAGGCCGGGCGAGCTGGATGTTCAGAACCTGCAGCCGTTCCCCGGCCCGCGACGCGTCCAGGGGCGGGCCTGCGCGGTCGGAGGCGGCGAAGGTGAGCCGCTGGGCTGCGGCGTCCTGCTCCAACGCCGTTCGCGCGGGCTGCGGGAGCGACGCGAGAACGCAGCGCCAGAACAGGTTCTGGGAGAAGACGAGCCGGTCGCCGTCGCAGGCGAGTATGTCCGCGGCGAGCGCCTCCTCGACCGGCGCGAGCAGTTCTCCCGCCGGCCGGCGGAGCATCTTCGTCGCATCGCCCAGCTCGAAGCGCGCGCCGAGCACCGCGGCCGTTTGCAGGAGCCGGCGGCAGTCACCGCTGAGCTCCGCCATGCACCTTCGTACGCACCCTCGCACCCGGTCCGGGGGACGGCCGGCGGTGCTGTCCACGGCCTGGGCCAGTTCGACGGCCAGCAAGGGGTTTCCACCGGTCGCCCGCATGAGCTCCGGCAGACCGGTGACGGCGCATGCCGAATGGTCGGCCACCAGCAGCCCGGTGGCCTGGGCGGACAGTGGGCGCAGGTCCACGAGAGCGGCCGCCGGGTGTGGAAGGGCGAAGAGCCGCTGGACCTCCGGCCCTCCGGCGTGGCGGCGGCGGCTGAGGATCCAAGCGATCGGCTGATCACGCAGCCGCCACGGCAACGCGCACAGGCTGCGGGCGAACGCCGGATCGGCATGATGGACGTCGTCCAGGACCACGAGGACGGGTCGCCGCGACGCACGGGCATCGAGGAGGGCGCCGAGCGACCCCCCTGGCGGCCAATCGCCGTCCAGTACGGTGAATCCGAGGCGGCCGGCGGCGTCGGCCGCCTCCCGCAGCAGCCGTGTGCGGCCGCTGCCCCACCCGCCCTCGACGTGCAGGACGGCGCTCGCGCCCGCCGCGACCAGGTGGATCATTCGCATGATCTGCCGCTCTTCTCCCTCGCGGCCACGTAGCTTCTGGGTCATCGGCGCTCCGATCCAACCGGTCCCGGACGACGTGACCGGGGGCCGCGGGCGAGCGGGACGGCACTGGCCGCCACGACCACCGACGCGGCGGCGAACGCACCGCGGATTCCACCGATCCCGTAGTTCGACAGACCCCATACCAAGGTCGCCATGGCCGGGCCGAGCGCGAAGCCGCCCTGCCGGGCCACGCTGGTCGCGGCTCCCGCCGTGGCGA
Organism: Nonomuraea rosea; assembly: GCF_039539705.1. Classification (NCBI taxonomy): domain Bacteria; kingdom Bacillati; phylum Actinomycetota; class Actinomycetes; order Streptosporangiales; family Streptosporangiaceae; genus Nonomuraea; species Nonomuraea rosea. The sequence continues at coordinate 99,800 of NZ_BAABDQ010000044.1, forward strand.
GGAGCCCGCTGGGAGACGCCGACATCGCCGCGCTCATGTTCGGCGCATTGAACAGTCCGATGCCGGACCCGGCGACGGCGAGCCGCCACGCCACGTCCGCCGCCTGCCAGGACTGACTCGCCGGCATGAGCGCCAGCAGGCCGCATGCCAGCGCGACCAGCCCGAGAAGCGCGATGCGCCGGTACCCGAATCTGTCCGCGAGCAGCCCGGCGGGCGGACCGAGTGCGGCAGCGGCCAGCGGAAAGGCCAGCATCGTCAGCCCGGCGACAGGAGGAGAGGTCCGCAGCACCGTCATGAGGTAGTACGGGACGATATAGAAGAGCAGCCCTGTGGCCGCCGCGGTGGCGGCCAGCGCGGCGAGCGGTCCCCGCATTTCAGGCAGTCTGAGCAGACTCCGCACCGGCACGCTCGCGGGGAGCCGGCGCCAGGCCACGATCAGCGGTACCCCCACCAGCCCCAAGGCCAGCCACTGCGGTTCACGGCCGGTGGCCAGCGTGAACGCGATCATGACGGCGCCGGCCGCTCCTATGAGAAACGCCGCCTCCACAGCCGCGCCACGCTCAGGCGGAACGATCCTCCCGGTACGCCGAAGCCGGACGAGTGCAAGGACGATCAGCGCTCCGCACGCCGGCACGTTCACGTAGAAGATCCACGGCCAGCCTGCCGAGGCCACGAGCAGGCCGCCGACGGCCGGCCCGCTGATCAGCCCGAGCATCCCGAGCGTGTCGACGAAGCCCATCGCCCGGCCGCGTACCCGAGCCTCGACGGACGTGGTGATCAGCACCGGAATCAGCGTCATCAGCGAGGTACCGAACAGTCCCTGGACAACCCGCGCGGCGATGAGCCAGCCGATCGACGACGCGAGGCCCGCCGTGAGGCTGGAAGCCGCGAACCCGGCACAGGCGCAGACCAGCGCAGCCCGGTGATCGACGTGGTCCAGCCATCGCCCCACGGGCAGCGCCAGCGCCACCAGCGGGAGCAGGTATCCCAGTACGACCCACTGCGCGGTGGCCGTCGGAGCCGCGAGCGTGTCACGGATGGCCGGTAGCGCCACATTGACGATGCTCATGTCGAGCGAGGCCATGAACACGGCCAGCCCCATGCCGCCGACAATCCACCAACGGTTGTCAGGAGAACGCCGGTGAAGCTCATCGTGGCGTGTCTGGATCACTGTCGCGCCCCTATTCGGGTCTGTTCTCCGCTGTTCGCGCTATTCCGCCGCTGTCCGTCGTGAGGCACCACCGTTTCGTGCGGTACTGACACGTAGAGCCTCACCGGTTTCGACCGCGCGAGCCATCGCCCATTCACGTGATTCACCGGGTGGAATACCGCGAACACGTGAGGACCGGCCGTCACGGCGCCGGGTACGGTCAGCGGACCGGCCATTCAACTGGGGCTTCCACGGCAGGAGGGACAGTCCAATGTCCGATCGCATTCATGTCGTCATCATCGGCGGGACGTCGGGAATCGGGCGGCATGTCGCCGAGTCGTTCGCCGCGCGCGGCTGTGACGTGGTCATCACCGGCCGCACGGAGCGCCGGGCCAAAGGCGTCGCCGACGAGATCGGCGGGCACACCCGTGGACTCGGACTGGACCTGACCGTCCAGGAACAGATTCCGGCCGCGCTGTCAGACGTGCACAAAGTGGATCGGCTGGTGCTCACGGCACTCGAGCGGGATCACAATACGGTTCGCGAATACCGTCCCGCCGACGCGATGCGCATGCTGACGATGAAACTCATCGGCTACACCACCGTCATCCATGCTCTCGCCCCGAGAATGTCCGACGGCAGTTCGGCCGTGCTGCTCGGCGGGCTGGCCATGCACCGGCCCTATCCGGGCTCCACGACCGTGACGACCGCCAACGGCGGCATCAGCGCGCTGGTGAGAACGCTGGTGACGGAGCTCGCGCCGATCCGGTTCAACGCCCTGCATCCGAGCATGGTGGCCGATACGCCGTATTGGCGCGACAAGCCCCACGGCTGGGAGGCCGTCAAGGCGCGTACGCCGACCAAACGGCTGGTGACGATGCAGGATTGCACCGAGGCGATCGCGTTCCTGCTGGAGAACCGATCGATCAACGGTGTCAACCTGAGCATCGACGGGGGAGAGCTGCTCATCTGATGGGGCCGTGCGCCGGACCGGATGCCGTGATCCTCCATGGACTCCATCGGCCGGTCGCGCCCTGCCCGTGCTCCCGCTCCTCGCGACTGTAACGAGAAAGATCCCGGGCCGAGAACAGGGCCATGCCCACGTGGAAACCCTCGACCGGCACCGGGGTCCTCGCCCAGTACGCGCGCCGACCGTCGACGTACCAGACCGCCTCTGACGTCTCGGACCGGTAGTCGATGGCGTAGCGGTGCTCGCGCCCCGGCTCCGTCGGCACCTCCAGAACCACCCGGTGGACATAGTGCTCCTCCGGGCGGCTCACGCCGGGAATGACCAGCCTTTCGACCACCGCGTAAACGGTGTCATTGGTCGCGGCGAAGTTGAACACGACACCGGTTTCCAGGTCGAAGACGTTCATCGTGCCGAAGGCGTCGAGCAGATCGCCGGGAAGCTGACCATAGGTCTGCACCGCCATTTCGACCGCCACCTTCAGCCGGCCGCCTGCCGGCACGATGAAGCGCTGGACGGATTGGTACATCTGTTTGGCGTTGTTCTGCATCGGGTCCGTGTCGTGGAAGCGGCTGAACGGATTGACACTCAGCTCGAAGCGGCCGTCACCGGTGCGCAGCCGTGCGTTACGGTCCTGATAAGCGTGCCGTTCGCCGTTGGCGCCTTTTACCGCCAGGACTCTCCAACGGGTGGGATCGAGTTCACCGCTGGTGAAATCGTCGTACGTCCACGCGTCTCTTCTCGACGCCACGTTCATCGGGGCTCCTTTCAGCGTTCCCGGGATAGGCCCGCACGGCGCCATCGGGCGGCGGGCCACGGCCACATTGTCACCACCATTGACCGCGGCGGCGTCGCCGCACATCGCACTTTCGCGTGGTTCGGCCGAGGTGGCGCGCCATTTTCAGACCACGCTGTGAATCCCGTATTTGGGTCATGCTCGCTGCGGCGCGATGACAGATGCTGCGTTTCTGGCCATCACGTCACGACGAGGAGGTGTCATGGGCAGGATGAGCTCGCTGTCGGAAGGCGACCGCTACGTCGCCGTACATGACAGTGCCCGGTTCACAACCCTGCGTCGCCGGCAGCGGACATTCACGCTCTGGGCAGGCGCGGTATTCACGGGATGGTGGTTCCTCGCCAGCCTGCTCGGCGCCTTCGCCCCCGGCTTCTATCGGCAGATGATCGCCGGGGACCTGAGCGTCGGCCTGCTGGTCGTACTGGCGACGTTCGTCCTGGTACTGGTGATCGCCGCAGGCTACCTGAGATACGCACGGGCCACGCTGGATCCCCTCGCCGAACAGATCCGCGCGGATCTGGAAGGAGCTCCCCGATGAGTAACGGTTTCGCGGCGCCGGCGATCGGGTTCGCCATCTCCGTCGCCCTGGTCGCCGTACTGTTCGGCATCGTGGTCGCGGCGCGTCGCGGTCAGCGCACCCCGACCGACTTCTATCTGGGCGGCCGGCGGATCGGCGCCGGGCAGAACGCTCTGGCCCTGTTCGCGAGCTTCATCCTGCTCTCGACCATGGTCACGATGACCGGGCACATCGCGCTCAACGGCTTCGACGCCTTCATCTTCGCGTCGGGCTTCGCGGTGTCCTGGCTGGTCGCGCTGCTGATATTCGCAGCCCCGCTGCGCAACGCCGGCGGATGCACGATCGGCGACGTCTTCGCCATGCGCGCCGGTGAGCGGTCCGCCAGGACCGCGTCGCTGGTGGTCACCCTGCTGCTCTTCGGCACCTACTTCATCGTCATGATGAACGCGGTCGGCATCGTCGCCGCGGTGATGTTCGACGTCGACTCCCGTGTCGTCCAGGCCGTCGTCGTCGCGGCCGCCGGCCTGATCGCCACCCTGTTCGTGGTCATCGGGGGAATGCTCGGAACGACCCGGGTGCTGGTGGTCAAAGCGATCCTGGTCATCGCGATCCTGGCGGCGCTGACCGTGGTCGTCCTGGCCAAGTATCAGCTGAACCTGGCCCAGCTGCTCGATGACGCCCAGGCCAGGGCACTGCCCCATCCAGGCGGCTACGACCTGCTGGAGCCGGGCCGCGAGTTCAGCGAAGGCAGCCCGGTCGTACACCTGTCCAAGCTGTTCGCCGTGCTCGTCGGGCACGCGGGGCTGCCGTACATGTTCATGCGCTACTTCACGGCCTCCTCAGGCCGGGACGCGCGCAGGTCGGCCGGCTGGGCAGGCATGATGTTCGTGCCGTTCTACCTGTGCACCGCTGTTCTCGGCCTGGGCGCTGTCGCGTTGCTCGGCGGACAGAACATCGGCATGACGCCGCCCACACGCGACATCACCATGACGAGGCTTGCGGATCTCCTCGGCGGACCATGGGCGGTCGGCGCGCTGGGCGCGGTCGCCCTGCTCATCGTCACCGGAGTGCTCGCCGCGCTGCTCATCAGCGCGGTGACGTCCGCCACGCGGGACCTTCGTGTGCTGCGCCGGGTACAGGAGGCTCCGGCCGCCGAACTGCGCGCCGCCCGGCGGAACACCGTGGTCATCGGGATCGCGGCCGTGGTCGTGAGCGTCGCGTTGCTGCCCTTGCCCACCCATGCCCTGATTCCGATAACGGTCGACCTCGGCGGCGTCGTCCTGCCGGCCGTCCTGTACTCGCTGTTCTGGAGACGCTTCAACACCGCGGGGCTGCGCTGGACGGTCTTCGGAGGAATCGCCGTGACCGGGATCCTGTTCCTGTTCTCCGGCCTCCTGTCAGGCACTCCGGTCGCCCTGTTCCCGGGCTTCGACATCCATCTCATCGATATCGACCCCGCGCTGGTCGCGGTGCCGCTCACCTTCCTCATGGGGTACCTGGGCACGATCAGCAGCCGCGAGCGCGATGACGCCGGCTTCGCCGAGCTCCAGGTCCGTGCCTTCACGGGCGCCGGCGAACCCGCCAGGCAGGACCATTCCGCCGGGCCCGATCTCGCGAAGGAACCCGCTCGGGCGGACCAGACGCCCAGCGAAGCACGCTGAACCGCGCGAACGGGTGTGGGGCGGGCCGAACCGCCCCGCACCCCAGGAGGCAATCGTGGATCCGGCACCGATTCTCGTGGTGGGCGCGGGCCCTGTGGGCATGGTCGCGGCCCTGACCCTCGCCCGTCACGGCGTATCCTGCATTCTCGCCGAAGAAGGCTTCGAGACGACCAATCATCCGAAGCTGGACTTCGTCAACTCCCGCAGCATGGAATTGCTCCGGCAACTCGGCCTCGCCGACGACGTCAGGTCCGCCGGTGTGGGGCCGGAGCACCCATCGGACGTCATCTGGTCGACCGGCCTCGCCGGTGAGCCCATCACCGTGTGGAGAATTCCCTCGGTGGCCGAAGAACAGCGGCGCATCGCGGAACGAAACGACGGCACCCAGCCTGCCGAACCCGGGCAGCGCCTTTCACAGATCGACTTGGAGCCCGTCCTGCGCGCCCACTGCCGGCGGCACCCTCTGATCGACCTCCGGCGCGGCTGGCGCTTCGATTCCCTCACCCAGGACGACGACGGCGTCACCAGTCATCTGGTCAACACGCTGACCGACGACCAGGCCACTCTGCGGTCCCCCTACGTGATCGGCTGCGACGGCGCGTCGAGCCGGGTCCGCAAATCCGTGGGCATCGGCCTGAAGGGCTTCGACGTGCCCGAGCTGCCCAACGCCCTCATGGTGCATTTCAAGAGCCGTGATCTGGGCGGCCTGCATCGGCACGGGCGGTTCTGGCACTACTTCGCCTTCAAGTACATCATCATCGCCCAGGACGAGGCGGACACCTGGACCGTGCACGTGAACGGCACGGAGCCGGCCGAATTCGACCCGCTGCCCGCCGATCCGGCGGCATTCGCGCTCCACACGATGCGGACGGACCTGAAGATCGACAAGGTGCTTCTGACGTCTCGCTGGCGTCCCGGCTTCCTGATCGCAGATCAGTACCGTGCCGGGCGGGTCCTCATCGCCGGGGACTCCGCTCATCAAATGTTCCCGACCGGCGGTTACGGCATGAATTCCGGCATCGCCGACGCCATAGACGCCGCCTGGAAGATCGCCGCCCTCGTCAAGGGCTTCGGTGAGCCCGGTCTCCTCGAAAGCTACGAGGCCGAGCGCCGGCCGGTGGGCCTGCGCAACATGCGGACATCACACAGGCACCTCGGCGTGCACCTGAAGGCGGGAGGGCTTCTCCGCGAAGGTGCCTCGCTGCAGGCCGTGGCCTCGTTTCTCGAGGAGGAGCGGGGCGAGAACGAGTACACCGGGATCGAGCTGGGCTACCGCTACAACGGCTCCGGCATCGTCTGTCACGACGATTCACCTGAGCCCTCGTGGAGCCCCCGGCGCTACACGCCGACGACCTGGCCCGGAGGCCGCCCGCCGAGCGTCCTTCTCGATGACGGCAGGCCGATCCACGACCGGCTCGGCTCATGCTTCACGCTCGTCGACTTCGCCGGTGACGGCCGCGCGGACGCCCTCCTCACAGCGGCGACCGCTCAGGGGCTGCCGGTCAGGCACACCGTGGTGACCGACCCCGTGGCCCGGCAACTCTGGGAACGCGACCTCGTCCTGGTGCGGCCTGATCAGCATGTCGCCTGGCGCGGGAACAGCCCCCCGGCGAACCCGGCGGCCGTCGTGCGGCGGATACGCGGCGCGGCGCCCACCGCCTCCGAGACGACCGGCAGAAAGAGGACATCGAAATGACCGGGCAACGCGTGCTCGAAAGATTTCGGGAAACCATGGTGGGGCCGACGAGGTTCATGAACGTGCTGTGCTGTTTCGAGCTCGGAATCATCGACGCGCTCAGAAGACACCCCAGGATGACCGCCGGCCAGCTCGGCGATGCGGTCGGTGCCGCACCGGACGCGGTCGAGCAACTGCTGCACCTGCTGGTCAAGGAGAGCTTCGTCTCGTATGACGCCGATTCTGGCGCCTACGCTCTCGACGGGCTCGCAACCGTTGCCGACGAGGATCTGCAGCGCGTGCTCGCCATCATGAACATGATCAAGACGGTCGTGCTCCGGCAGAGCTTCTATCTCGCCGACAGCGTCCGCACCGGCAGGACGGTCGGTCTCAAGAATCTCTACGGACACGACGGAAACCTGTACGAAGCCCTCGCGGAGCACAAGGACCTCCGAGAGTCCTGGGGCACGATGATGGACACCATCACCGCGCACATCGACCCCTGGTTCTTCGAGAACATCGACATACCGGCCGGTTCGAAGGTGCTCGACCTCGCGGGAAACACCGGTCTTGGCGCGATCCTCACCTACCGGCTGAAGGCTTCCCCCGGTCTTCGCGTGGCGACCTTCGACCTTCCCGAGAAGGAAGCCGAGTGCCTGCGGAACTTCAAGGAGCACGGGGTGGAGGAGCACTGCTCGTTCATCGGCGGCGACGTCTTCGAGAAGGTGCCCGGGGGATTCGACGTCGTGCTGATCAAGCACTTCGTGGACATGTTCGACAAGAAAGAAGTGTTCAACATGCTCGTCAACGCCAACCGGGCGCTCGAAGCAGGCGGGCAGGTGAACATCCTGGGGCCGGTATACCCGGAAGACGTCAAGGATTTCCCGGCGGTCGACTTCTTCCCCACCTATTTCCTCGGCTGCACGATGGGTCAAGGTGGACCGCAGAAGCTGTCGACATACCGGGACTGGCTGACGGAATGCGGGTTCACGGTCACCAGGGCGATCGCTCAGGACCCGGCCGGAATGCCGGCGGACGCCCTCGTCGCCCATGGCATCCTCTGCGCGACCAAGACGGCGCCGGCATGAGGTGAATCGCCGGGCCCGGCGAACCATTCACCGACAACTGCCGCTCATTCGCGGGATCGACTCGTGATCTGGCAGGTCAAGCGAAAGGAGAACGTCCGGTGACGAATACAAGGCGATCTTGGAGCCGGCGTCTGAAGGGCTGGGTGACCCTCGCCACCGCGACGGTCCTGACGACGACATCGGCCACCGCGGCGGCGGCCTCGCCGCAGAAGGCGGCGAGCTTCGACCCCGATCAAGGCAACGCCCTGATCGAGGTGATCTACCCTGCGTTTCAGAAGGCCGTGCGCACGGTGACCCCGGACGGCTCCGACGCGACGATGGTCGCCGACCACATTCTGATGACGGAGGTGGCCTGGTTCGACGCCATCGCCCCCTATCACCAGACCGCGGTGGGCATCTATTCCAACCTGGGCCGGCGCCCTCGGAGCGAGGCCACGACCCGCAACAGGAACATCGCCGTCATCTACGCGGCCTACACCGCGCTCAACGCCGAGTTCCCCCAGTTCAAGAACGAGTTCCGCACCATGGTGGATTCGGCGGGGTTCAATCCCGATGACAGGTCGGAGGACACCAGCACGCCGGTCGGCATCGGCAACGTCGCTGCCAAGAAGGTCCTGGAGGCGCGGAAGCACGATGGCTCGAACCGGGACGGTGATGAGGGCGGCCGCAAGTACAACCTGCAGCCCTACTCCGACTACACCGGCTACCAGCCGGTCAACACCCCCACCGAGCTCCGCGACCCGTCCCACTGGCAGCCGCGGATCGTCGCTTCGAACGGTCTTTTCAAGGCTCAGCAGTACGTGACTCCTCAGTATGGCCGGGTCAAACCCATCTCCTACGGCAGCCCCACCGAGTTCACGCTGGCTCCGCCGGTCAACAGCGATCATCACAACCGCGCGGCCTACAAGCGCCAGGCCGACGAGATCCTGGACGCGTCGGCACACTTGACGGACCGGCAGAAGATGACAGCCGAGTTCTTCAACGACAAGATCTTCGCTCTGGGGCGCACGACCGGCACCGCGGCCTTCCAGCAGGGCGACTTCGATATCGAGAAGGCCGTCCAGTACGTCGCGACCGTCGACATCGCCATCTTCGACGTCGCCGTCGCCTCGTGGCACTTCAAACGGAAGTACGACACGGTGCGACCGTTCAGCGCGATCCGTTACCTGTACGGAGACAAGAAGGTGACGGCATGGGGCGGGCCGGGGAAGGGCACCGTCAGCGACATCACCGGAAACCAATGGCGTAGTTACCTGAACACCGCCGACCATCCCGAGTACCCGTCCACCTCCTCCGCGTACTGCCTGGCCTACGCGCAGGCGGCACGGCGTTTCCTCGGCACCGACAAGCTCGACGTGAGCGTCTCCTATAAGAAGGGATCCTCCATGATCGAGCCGGGGGTCACACCGGCCTCCGACGTCACTCTGAGCTGGGACAACCTGACCGATGTGGCCAATGACTGCCGCATGAGCAGGGTCTGGGGCGGTGTGCATTTCCGTTCCGCGGTCCAGAACGCCGAACAGTTCGCGCCCAAGGTCGGCGATCGGGTCTACACCTTCGTCCAACGCAAGCTCAACGGCGGCTGATCTGCCGCGACCCATCGGCGGCGCCTTCGAAAGGCGCCGCCGATGGCGTCTTCTTCAAGCAATCGACCGCTTGGCAGCCGGCGTCACGCTTCCTGAACGGATTCTTGTCCGAACGGGCTCAGTGCCACGCCGATGGCGGCCAGCCAGAACGTGACGCGGGTCTCTATCTCGGCTGCCATCAGCTCGAACGCCGCATAGCCGCCCCCGGGGGCGTTCGGGTCGGGGATGCTCCAGTGGATGTGGGTGGGGTCGCCGGAGAAGGGCGGGCACACCTCGCGGACCTTGTCGCACAGAGTGATCACATACTCGAAGTGCCGCTGGGCGAACACGCTCAGGTGCTTGGACTGCTGGCCGGCGATGTCGACGCCCCGAGCGGCCATCACCCGCACCGCATCGGGATGCAGCGGCTTGGGCTGGCTGCCCGCACTGAATCCTTGCACCCGGCCACCGGAGTGAACCCGGCTGAGGGCCTCCGCCACCTGCGACCTGGCACTGTTGCCGGTGCACAGGAACAACGCCGTGTACGAGGCTGTGCCAGGCGTTTCTGCCGCGGTGACGAATGGGGGATCGAGGGCCAGGCCCGGGTGCAAGGTTGCTCCGGCCTCGGTCAGCAATTGGGCGCACCGCCCCAGGTCGAGGTGGTAGTAGGTGTCGCGGCCGTCGAAGCTGCTGCGCCGGGCCGTCACCATCCCGCTGGCCCGAAGCCGCCCCAGGTGATACGAGATCAGATTTTGCGGCTGGCCGATCAGCGTCACCAGCTCCCGGACGCGGCGATCGCTGAGCGCCAGCTCCTGCACCAGCCGCCAGCGCAGCGGATCAGCTGCCATCCGCGCGAAAGTCGGCGGCTCGAGTCGTGTACCCGGCCTCATGCTCGAACGATACATCAACGTAGGATGTATCACTATATTTTGATGAGATAAGCCGAGCGCGCACTTGCCGGGTGCCGAGCCTGCGGCGTCGCCGCCGCTCCCAAGTTTACGGACGGGATCCGCGTCGCGGCCCGACGCGTTCGATCCTGCGCCATCTTCCGTGGTGATCGCGAGGACGGCATCCCGTGATGACGCCATATCCGGCTCGCGGACAGCGGTTTTGCGTGGCCGCTGAATCCCGACGTCAAATCGCGCGGACACGTGGTGTCCGATGGCATGCCGGCTCTTCAGACTTCGAGGTGAGAGTGACACACGGCTATCAGATTCGACACGAGCAGGTGTGGACATGCTGACGAATAGTCCGGTCGTCTTCTTCGGAATCATCACGCTGCTTGCAGTGTCGATTCACCTCTATCTGTGGGCGCGTCTCGTGCGCTCCACCACCCGGCCCGGCAGGGGCCGCCGCATCGGCACGATCACGATCGCGGGCCTCGCCATCCTCGGCGTGGTCGCGTTCATGATCACTCGGACCATCGGAGTCGACGCCTGGTGGCTGGCCTGGCTGGGGTACGTATGGATCGCCCTGATGTTCTACCTGGTGCTCGGCTTGCTCGTACTGGAGGTTCCCCGTGCGGCCGTCACGCTGTGGTGGCGACGGGCGAGGAGCCGATCCGCCGCCGCCGGAACGACATCCAGCCCGGGGACGGCACGACCCCGCTCAGCGGCGGCTCTCGTAGGGACACCGCGCAGCAGACTGGAAACCACGACCCGTGCGGCCGGGCATGAGACGACCACCGCAGGGGAGCCGAGCGATCTCGATATCCCGGAACAGCCGCCGGAGCTCGTCGATCCCGGACGCCGGTTGTTCCTCGCCCGTGCCTGCGCCGTCGCCGCTTGCTGTACCGCAGCGGGCATCGTCGGCTACGGCATGCGCACGGCGTTCGGTGATCTGCGGACTGTACGGGTGACCGTTCCCATCAATGGTCTCGACTCCCGCCTCTCCGGCTTCCGCATCGCCCTGATCAGCGACACGCATTTCGGCCCGTTCCTCCACAAGGAGCTCGCCGAACGCATCGTCACGCTGGTCAACCGCGAACAGCCGGACATGGTGGCGATCGCGGGGGACCTGGCGGACGGCACGGTCTCGGAGATCGGGCTCGCGAGCGAGCCGTTGCGTCGATTGCGGTCCCGCCACGGCACGTACTTCGTGACCGGCAATCATGATTACTCCTCAGGAGTCGACGAATGGATCGACCAGGTCCGGAATCTCGGAATGCGGCCCCTTCTGAACGAGCGAGCGGAGATCACATCCGGGAGTGCCGCCTTTGACCTCGCCGGCGTCAACGACGTCATGGCGCCCCTGTACGAGCGCCCAGGGCCGGACTTCGCCGCCGCGCTGGGCGACAGGGACCCCGGACGTCCTGTCATCCTCCTGGCCCACCAGCCCGTACAGGTTCACGCGGCCGTCCAGCATGGAGTCGATCTTCAGTTGTCGGGGCATACCCACGGCGGTCAGACGGCCCCCTTCGACCGGCTTATCGGACTGCAGCAACCGGTGGTAGCCGGCTTGGCGAGGAAGGGGCGCACCTCCATTTTCGTCACCCGGGGCGCCGGTCTCTTCGGCCCGCCCGTTCGTGCCGGGATTCCGCCCGAGCTCGCCATCGTCGAGCTCCAGTCGCGTTCCTGACGCTCGCGCGCCCGGATCATCGACGATCTCGCCGGTTCGGTCGTCCCGCGCGTCCCGGCACGTCCCCCAAGAAGCGCACAGAGGGGTGCACATGTTCATTCTTCGACGAATGAAGCTGGCGCGCGGAACGAGTCCGTGGCTCATTCCAGTGGCGGCCCTGACGGCGGCCGCAGTGGCCGGATCCCGGCGATCACGGTCATGGGCGATGGCCGCTCCACTGCTGGCGGCACTGACAGGGATGATGCTCTGGTTCTTCCGCGACCCGGAACGGCAGCCTGCGGAGGGCGGCGTCCTCTGTCCTGCCGACGGCGTCGTCCAGAGCATGGATCCAGCTCCGGACGGCCGCACTCGTGTGTCCATCTTCATGGGCCCGCTGAACGTTCACGTCAATCGGGCTCCCTGCTCCGGAACGGTGACCACGATCGAGCACATCCCAGGTGGCCACCTCCCCGCCTTCGACAAGGACAGTGAGCGCAATGAGCGGGTCGTCTGGCACGTGAACACCCGCCTCGGCGATCTGGAGTTCATCCAGATCGCCGGCGCCGTGGCGCGCCGCATCGTTCCCTACGCGAGCGTGGGGGAGACCGTCCGCCGGGGCGACCGGATCGGCTTGATCCGTTTCGGCTCAAGGGTGGACGTGTATCTCCCCCCAGGCCTGATGCCGGCCGTCTCCCTCGGACAGCACGTCCGGGCCGGACGTACGCCGTTGGCCTGAACAGGGCCGAAAAACCGCGATCTTCATCGACATCTGAGGAGGGCATGTTGAGCACCGACGGAGACGCCCAGATGACCACCCCGGTGCTTGAGGGGCTCATCGGGGCCGCCCCGGACAAGGGGGCGAAATTTGCCGCTCTTCAGCAGAGTGCCGCCTTCTCCCGCCTGCGGTCCCGCTCGCGACGCTATCTTGCTTCGGTCACCGCCCTCTTCCTGGGCGCGTTCACCGTCACCGTCGCTCTCGCGGGATGGGCGCCCGGCCTCTTCGCCATCGATGTGCTCGGGCACCTGAACCTCGGCATGCTGATGGCCATTGGGCTGATTCTGTTGCCCATTCCCGTCACCGCCGTCCACCTGCTCTACGCGGGCCGGGTTCTTGATCCCTTGGCCGAGCAGATCCGCGAGGAGCGGAGAAGGGGCCGGCAGTGATGGCCGTCACACCGTACGCACCATCGCGGTTTCCATGATTTTCAGCCTGATCATCCTGCTGGTGGTCTCGCGCTTCGGCCGCGCCCGCAATACCTGCTCAGACTTCTATGCCGGCGACCGGACCTTCACCTCGCCGCAGAACGGACTTGCGCTCTTCGGCACGTTCATGACGATGACGTCATTTCTCACCCTGAGCGATGAGATCGCGGTCAACGGGTACGACGGTGTCCTGTTCGCCGCCAGCTTCGCCGTCTCGTGGCTGGTCACTCTGCTCCTGGTCGCCGAACCGCTGCGCAACACGGGCAGGTACACGCTGGGCGACGCACTGAGCGTGCGGATGAAAGAGGGCCCCGTGCGCGTGGCAGGAGCGACCGTCACGCTGGTCGTCTTCTTCTTCTACATGACCATCCAGCTGATAGGCGCCGGCAGCTTCCTGGCGTTGCTACTCGGGCTTGACGGGCCGCTCGGCCAGGGCCTGGTCATCGCCACGATCGGAGGGCTCACCGCCGTGACGGTCTGCTACGGGGGGATGCGGGCGACGACCTGGACCCAGATAATCAACGCCGTCCTGCTGTTCGCCGCCGTGGTCGTCCTTGCCGGGGCGCTGCTCGTTCGCTATCGGTTCGACGTGTCCACGTTGCTCGCCGACGCGGCGAAGGCCGCTCCGGAACACGATCTCCTTCTGACACCGGGCGCGAAGTTCGGCCATGGGCCACACCGGCTGGAGTTCGTCTCCCAGTTGCTCACCGTGGTGCTCGGGTATGCCGCGCTGCCCTACCTCTTCATCCGCTACCTCACCGTGCCCCATGCCAAGGACACGCGCCGCTCGGTTTCGTGGGCCATCTGCCTCAGCACACCGTTCTATCTGCTCATCATTCTGATCGGCTTCGGCGCGGCCGCCATGATCGGGCTCGGGCACGTCCCTTTCGCCTCCGGGCAACGCCTCTCCGTAGCGCCCTTGCTGGCCTTCGAACTCGGCGGGTTGCCGCTGCTTGCGCTCGTCGCCTCGGTCATCTTCACGACGATCATCGCGGTGACCGCAGGACTGGCGCTCAGCGCCGCGGCCGGCTTCACCCGCGACATCTATGCCAACGTGATCAGGCGGGGGCCGCTCGACGAACGGCATGAGATCACGGTGGCGCGCCGTACTGTGGTGATCCTCTGCGTATTGCTGACCGTCTGCGCCATCCTGCTCATGGGGCAGAACCTCACGTTCATGCTGTCGCTCGACGTCACTCTGGCCGCGTCGTCAATTCTGCCGCCCCTCCTGCTCGCGTGGTTCTGGCGGGGATTCAACACAGCGGGGACACTCTGGAGCCTGTACGGAGGCGCCGCGGTCACCGTCGTCCTGGTCGCGTTCTCGCCGGCCGTTTCAGGCGACCCGCTGGCCCTGTTCCCCACCGTTGATTTCGCTTGGTTCCCGTGGAAGTACGTGGGCCTCATCTCGATACCCATGGCCTTTTTGCTGGGGTACGCGGGTGCCAAGCTCAGCGGAGACCGCGATGACGCGAAGTACGCCGAGATGGAGGTACGGGCCCTCACCGGCGCCGGTGCCGTGGAGGCGTTGCCCCGGGACGCGGGTGAGCCACCCGGCGCGAGCGGCATCACGGGCGCGGTCACGGCGATTCGCCGGATGACCCGGGCCGGCGGGCTCCCATGGAACAGGCGCCGATAGAGACCACGAACGGCCGTGGCTCGGGCGCGGCGGACCTCTTCGCTCCCGCGAACGGCTCTTTCGTCTCCCAAGAGGGATGCAGAGCTCAGCCGCCTTCGGGGAGCCAGAAGCCCGCCGGACCGCTTGCTCGACCCGGTTCATCCACCGGCGGGCTGGAACAGCTCGACCACATTGCCGGACGGGTCTTCCAGGAGGATCTGCTGACCGCCTGGGCCGCTGACGATGTCGTTCCGGAACGTGAGGCCTGCGGTACGCAGCCGGTCTACCTCGGCGGCGATATCGGTGACGATGAGATGGATACGGTTCCATCCTCCTGGCGTCGGCTTGGTGCCGTCCGGCATCGGGCGACCCGCCGAGCTGGTCGGCCCGCTCAGCAGGAGCCGTAGCTTGCCGCGTACGACGTCGGCGAACGCCGGTGCCGCACTCATCCTCAGGGTGAACCCGAGGTGTTTGGTGTAGAAGTCGATCGCAGTATCGACGTCGTCTACCATGTATCGGACGTTGACTAGGTCCGCCGGGTTGTCGGACATTTCTAGATAACCTCCGAACTTGTTCGGGATGTGGGGTGCCGGGATTCGGGGTGACTACCCGCACTGACGGCTTCAATCCGTGCGCCGCTCAGCCGCTCCGAAATCGACGCATAGGTCCAGATAATGGAACGCACAATACGACCCTACATCGATCCCGTCAGATCAATCAAGCTGATTTATTTCATTGCACCGAACTATTTTCGCCTCAAGAGGCTTCGTGCTCGATGAAGTGCTTGGTCAGCTCGACCCGGCAGTTGATGCCGAGCTTCGCGAATACGCGCCGAAGATGGCTGTCCACAGTGTGAGGCGACAGGAACAGCATGCTTGCCGCTTCTTTGTTGGTCCTGCCGTCCACGATGGCCCGCACGACTCGAAGCTCCGCACTCGTCAGGCTTTCCCAGCCTGAGGTGGGCCGTTCAGCGGCCGGCGCACCTATGTTGTGCACGCCGAGATTCCGAAGCTTCCGCTGCACCCGGCTGACGTCCCGCCGGGCACCGCAGTCCGCGTAGAGATCCAGAGCGGACCCGAGAAGCCGAACCGCTTGAGCCTGGTTCCGAATGGCCTGTTCCTCTTGCGCCGCGTCCTCAAGCGCGCTGCCGGTCGCCAGCGGACGCCCGCTGAGCTGGTAATGCTCCACCGCGCGATGCAGAGCGGCCGGGTCGTGGCGCAGGAGTCCTTCGGCATGTTCTGCGCCCCCCGCCAAGGACTCCACGGCCGGGTTGCTGTCTGTGATGCGGCGGGCGAACTCGGCCGCGAGTTCAGCTTCCGGACTGAGTCCGGCCTTCCTCGCCAGGCGCACAAGCGTCGCCGCCGCCGTCGGCGCCTCTGTGAAGAGCAGGATGTCGGGAGCGACCTCTCCCTCGACGCTGATCAACGTCTGAACCGCCATGCTGGGCCGCCCACAGACTGCGTGGAACTGCGCAAGCGCCCAATCCAGGCTGCCCTTGTCGGCCCCCGGGTCCTTGGGGACGAGTCGCTCGGCCATGCGCAGGTGTTCACTGGCGGTGGCGGTGTCGCCATGATGCAAGCTGATCCGCGCCAGAATCGCGCGAGCGGGCACCGAGTCATTGGGCGCCGACCGGTCCATCACGCGAAGCCCGGTCTCGGCTGCGACGCGTGCTTCATCCAGCCGACCGGCGGTCACCAGCATTTCGGCGCGGCTGCCGTGCCACAGCGGCTCCGACCAGGCCTCGCCCAGCTTCTCCGACTCCTGTTTGATCGCGGCGCAGACGGCCGCCGCATCCTCGAACTGATCGGCTGCGATCAGAGCGCGAGTCATCCACGTCCAGAGCGGGCGTTCGCACGTGTCACCGTCCGAACGAGCCGGCGCCTGCCACGGCTCCGCAACGCAGATCAGCCTGCCGGTCGCCCCGGTCTCGCCGCCGATCTCCGTGTCTCGATCGGTAACGAAAGCGTGAGCCAGGCTGGCCGACCGCCCGTTCCCGAGCTTCGGGGCCATGCCGGAGACGCGCATCAGACGCCTCTCCGTGTCCCCGAGCAATCCCTGTATCTTGGCCCGATCCAGGTCGCGAAGGTCACGTCGCGCCAATGTCCGCTGAAGCAGTTCGGCGGGCATGTCGTGACATCCGGCGTCCTGGAGCCCTTGCGCGAATTCGAGCACCAGGTGCTCATCCGCGATCATCTCAATGCCGGCACGCACGGCGATGTCCGCGAGGCGGCCGGCTTCGGCGCCCCGCCCTGCTCCGATGAGCAGGCGGAGGGCTCGGACCAGCGTCACCGGTGCCTTGTCGGACACATCTCCCAGGGCTGACATGGCCTGAGCCGTGATTTCGTCGCAGCCGCACGCCTGCGGTGGTGGTGAGACAACCGGTCGGCCGGGCACCGGCGCGGCAGGGGGGACAAAGGCCTCGGCCGGACCGATCGGCTCGGATCGGCTTACCTGGGTGATGGTCGTAGGCGCGGATGGGACGGGCTCCCCTCCACGGAATCCGACATGCTGCAGGGCTTCGCCGATCACATCTTGGACGAAAGCCAGCTTCGCCCCCGTCCTCTGGATAAGCCCAGCTTGCACGGCCTCGTCGACGCTAGGGGAGAGCTCGGGGGCCGCTTCGCCGAGCAAGGCCGCCGCCTCCTCGATGGTGAACGTATGGCCGATCCTCCTGTCGTGCATCAGAAGGCGCCGTACCACGAGCGGCAGTTCGCCGAGCAGGCGATCGACCGTAGCGAGGACGCTCTCGGGCAGACGGGCGGCCAGAACGGAGGCCGTGCCATCAACGATGACCACTTGCCCCGCTTCCATGAGCGCGCTGAGGAGATTTTCCAGCAGCCACGGATTGCCACCGCAGCGAGCCGCCCATCTGAGCACCGACGTATCCGGCTTGGCGCCGAGAACGCCGGCGCAGAGCGCGGCCACCGCTTCGTCGTCCAGCGGCCCGAGGTGGAGCTGCACTGTGGCATGCTCGCTCAGCCAGCCGATGGCGTGCTGGGCGAGCGACCGCGCGGGAACCGGCCGACGCGCGAGCAGCCACAACACCGGTGACGAGGCGAGCGATCGCACCAAACCCTGAAGAACCAGGCCGCTGATCTCGTCGGCTCGCTGGGCATCGTCGATCACGATCAGGAGAGGACGCTTGCGCGCCGCATCTCCGATCAGCTCGCTCAGACGATCTGCCAGCCAGAAAGGATTAACATCCGGGCGAACCAAATCATCGAATTCGGACTCGCTGGACATCACATGCTGCAAGAAGGTGATCAGCTCGCGGACGGGTGTCGGCTGATCGATTATGCCGGCTCGTATATAGGCCACGGTAAGGCCTTGTTCGGCCCCTTCGCAGGCGGTCTCCCTGAGCATACGAGTTTTGCCTGCACCGATCGGGCCCTCGATGCTGATACATCCGCCGGAGCCCTGCAAGGTGGTGCTCAAACGACCAGCCAACACTGACAGCATGTTTTCACGTCCGACTACTGGATACATGATCACCTCAGTGTTGAGACGAAGAATCCCGGATGTCCGACTTAACCCTAATCACTCTGTCGTGTACGAATTCAACTAATCGCATCCAAGATGGCGCGAATGCGTTACATCAAGATGTATTGATATAGATGATCGCTCTGAACGGCATCTTTTGACAAAGCGTGAGGCGCTGGTTGTAGCTATTTGTGCTTGACATATGTGGACCTGGAGGTTTGTCCTCGTGAGATCTCATCGCGTCCGAGAAGATTTCGGACCTGAGAGTCCAGAGCTCGGCCAGGGCATGGCACAGTTCCAGCCCACGCCGCGCACGATGACTCATCCATAACGATGCACCCGGGCGCGTCTGCTCCATCTTCGGGCACACCCGTCTCAAGCTCTCATGATTTTCCGCACCTTCGCCGATGGCCACTGTCCGGGCGAAGCCATGCCGAGCTGCGGCAGCAAACACAACGCACCGACTGGGCGCGTCTAATCAACGTGAAGACGTGATGTGCCCACGCCGGCCGCCAGGTGAAGCTGTCCGGGAAGGCCTCGGCCGGAGCCGGTAGAGGCCTGCTCGCTGGTTTCCCGACGGGAGTAGACATGCGGTCACCCGGCTTTACCGCGGACTTCGGCGAACTGTGGCCGTGGGAGAGCATGCCGGCGGCGCAACAACCGGAGTGGCGAGAACACGCTGCCTACGGCGAGGTCTGCCGGACGCTGGCTTCGGCTCCGCCTCTGGTGACGGTCGCGGAGATTCAGCACTTGCGCTGGTCGCTCGCGCGGCTACTGACGGCGGAGGCCCTCATTCTGCAAGCGGGTGACTGCGCGGAAAGTTTCTATGAATGCACTGAGCCGCACACAACAGAAAAGCTACGCGTTATTGACACACTGGGCGATCGTTTGGGTGATCTTGCCGATCGGAGCGTCATACGCGTCGGACGTATGGGCGGACAGTTCGCCAAACCCCGGTCACAGGCGACAGAGCGTCACGGGGAGCTGAGCATTCCTTCCTTCAGGGGGCACATGATTAATTCAGAAATTGCCGCGCCCCCGACTCGGCAGATCAACCCACGGCGCATGTTGTGGGCCTATGATGCCAGCGGCAAAGTGCTGCGGGCGATGCGAGAACACCGTCGAGGATACGGCCGCATGACTGCTCTGGCGGGGCCTTGGTCGAGCCACGAGGCACTGGTCATCGATTATGAGGCCCAGTTGGTCCGCCGGGATTCGGATACGAACGACCTGTACCTGACCTCGACACACCTGCCCTGGGTGGGGGAGCGGACGCGCCATCTGGACGGTGCGCAGGTTGCCTTGCTGGCCTCGGTCGTCAACCCAGCCGGATGCAAAATCGGACCGACCGCGACTCCGGATGACGTATTGCACTTGTGTGAAACCCTCAATCCCCGACGCGAGCTCGGCCGTCTCATGCTGATACCCCGCATGGGCCGAGACCGCATCCAAGACGTCCTGCCGCCTATCGTCCGGCGGGTAGTGAATGCGGGACACCCCGTGATCTGGGTGAGTGATCCCATGCACGGCAATACGGTTAAATCCCCGGAGGTCGGTTTGAAGACGCGATATCTGGCCGACGTGATCACGGAAGCTCTGCAGTTTCGCGACATCATCGAAGAGAACAGGCAGCACGCGGCGGGACTTCACATAGAGGTGGCGGCGAGCGATGTGACGGAGTGCATCGGCGGGTCGGTAAAGGGCGAGGACGACCTGCTGCGCCATTACTCCTCGTTGTGTGACCCAAGACTCAATGTCGACCAAGCCACCGAACTCATCGAGGCTTGGGCCAAGGGAGTGGCAACGCGCCAAGCCTAGCCTTGGGCGTGCTGGCACTTCTCGTTCTGCTCGCGCCGGGCGTCTTTCCGCGCCGGCAGTTCCGACGACGCGGCGATAGAGGATGCGCGTGGACTCGCGATAGGAGAGCGGTCCTACCCGGATGATCTCGTCGATGAACTGTCGAATGCATCGCGAAACGGCAGGCCACGGCGTAGGTGACGCCGCGCAGCCGTATCGCCCCCTTGACCTGCTCGGGCAGCGCTCCGCCCGATCCCGTGACGGCGGGCGGGGCCGACAGCAGCGCGGCCACTTTGGTGGCGCGGGCGGGCCTGCGCGAGGTCGGCGTTGACCTCGCGCTGTTCATGCAACGGCCCTTGCGCACCCGCAGCCCGGTCACCAGGTCGGCGGCCACGCCGCACCGCCGGTTGCAGGCGGACGGAAGCGCGGGCCAGGAACCGGACTCCTTCGGCCGGATGACGGGCTGCGTCAGCCCGACGGAGACAGCCCGCTTGCCGTCAGGCGGCGCCGAGGGCATCGGTGATCTTGCGAGTTAGGCGTCCCAGGCGACCGGGAGGCTCTTGACCCCGTAGATGTCCGCGGTCTCCGGGCGCAGGGCGACTTCTTCGGCCGGTACGGCCAGCCGCAGCGCAGGGAAGCGGCCGAGCAGGGCGGGGAGCGCGACGCGCATTTCGACGCGGGCCAGCTGCTGGCCCAGGCACTGGTGGATGCCGTGGCTGAAGGCCAGGTGCCCGCCGTCCTGGCGCTGGAGGTCGAGGGTGTGGGGGTCGGTGAAGCGCTCGGGGTCGCGATTGGCGGTGCTGAGGGACAGCAGGACCGTCGTGCCGGCCTCGATGGTCTGGCCGCCCAGCTCGACGTCCTCCAGCGCGACCCGCTGGAACTGCTTGGCGACGCTCAGATACCGCAGCAGCTCCTCCACCGCCCCGTCGGTGAGCGCGGGGTCGGCGCGCAGCGCGGCCAGCTGCGCCGGGTTCTGCAGCAGCGCGAAGGTGCCCAGGGCCAGCATGTTCGCGGTGGTGTCGAAGCCGGCCGACAGCAGGATCAGGGCGATCCCCTTCAGCTCCTCGTCGGTCAGGTCGCTGTCGAGCAGGTCGCTCAGCAGGTCGTCGGTGGGGTTGGCGCGCTTGGCGGCCACCAGCTCGGCGAGGTAGGTCTGGGTCGCGATGTAGGCCGCGATCAGCTCCTCGTCGCCGGCCTCCCCGCCGAGGAACTTGTCGATGTTGTCCTGGAAGGAGCCCCGATCCTCGTACGGCACCCCGAGCAGCTCACAGATGATCACGGCGGGGATGGGCTTGGCGAACGCGGTCACCAGGTCCGCCGACGGCCCGCCCTTCTCCATGGCGTCCAGATGTTCGGCGGTGACCTGCTCGACGCGCTCGGTCAGCAGCCGCATCCGCCGGACGGTGAACTTGCCCACCAGCGGCTTGCGGTAGCGGCTGTGCTGCGGCTCGTCCATGAGCAGGAACTCACCGGGTGGGGCCGGAGGCACCTCGATGTCTCCGTAGTCGATGAGCGGGTGGTGGCTCATGAGCTCCTTGCGTGAGCTGAACCGGGGGTCGGCCAGGACCGAGCGGACCAGCTCGAATCCGGTGACCAGCCAGCCCTGATGTCCGTCGGGGAAGGGAAAACGGCTGATCGGGCCGTGCTCGCGCGCCTCGATCAGCTCCTTGGGCGGGTCGAACGGGCAGCCGGACTGACGAGCGGCCGGCATCGTCGTGACGGTGTGCAGGGATTCACTCATGACTTTCCTCATTCGCGATAGTGCGTGTTTCCGTAGTTCGGCATTCAGGACGGCTAGGAGATCTTGCGGCGGTAGGTGTTCATGGCGAAGCCGTAGGCGACGACGAGGATGCCGCCGCACCAGGCCAGCGCGATCCAGATGTCGGTGCCGACCGGCTGCTGGCTGAACAGGTCGCGGACGGCGTTGACGATGGAGGTCACCGGCTGGTGCTCGGCGAAGAAGCGCACCGGGCCAGGCATGGTGTCGGTGGGCACGAACGCCGAGCTGAGGAACGGCAGGAAGATGAGCGGGTAGGAGAACGCGCTCGCGCCTTCCACGGTCTTGGCCGACAGGCCGGGGATGATGGCGATCCACGTCAGCGCCAGGGTGAACAGGATCAGGATGCCGGCGACGGAGAGCCAGGCGAGCACTCCGGCGCTTGAGCGGAAACCCATCAGCAGGGCGACGAGCACGACCACCACGAGCGAGATCACATTGGCGACCAGTGAGGTCAGCACGTGCGCCCACAGCACGGCTGAGCGGGCGATCGGCATGGACTGGAAGCGCTCGAAGATGCCGCCCTTCATGTCCATGAACAGCCGGAACGCGGTGTAGGCGATGCCCGAGGCCACCGTGATGAGCAGGATGCCGGGCAGCATGTAGTTCACGTACGAGTCCGAGCTGGTTTTGATCGCGCCGCCGAACACGTAGACGAACATCAGCATCATGGCGATGGGCATGATCGCGGTCGTGATGATGGTGTCGGGGCTGCGCGCGATGTGGCGCAGGGATCGTCCTAACAGGGTGGCGGTGTCGCCGAGGAAGTGCTTGGTCATGGTGGTTCCTTAGGCCTTGGTGCCGACGAGGGAGAGGAAGACGTCCTCGAGGGTCGGCTGCTTTTCGATGTATTCGACCTTGGCGGGCGGGAGCAGTTGCTTGAGCTCGGCCAGGGTGCCGTTGACGA
>NZ_BAABDQ010000045.1:0-122551 GCF_039539705.1 Nonomuraea rosea
GCCCGGATCGAGCGACACGAACAGAAGGAGCGCCACTTCCAGCAACCCGCTGGCTGCGGCCACCAGCCTGCCGCACTATCCGCGGCCGTGTGAACCCTCGCATGACTTACGGACTGGACCACTAAGTCTCCGCTCACACCCGCAACTCTAGGTGGTCGAGTGCCGAATCAGCCGGGCCCTTGGATTCTGGTTCACGTTGATCCGGCGAACCCGTACTTCCGCCTGATGGAAGCGGCCTCCTCCTCGGTGACCTCAGCCGGTGTACGTCCCAGCGCCAGCCGCAGCTCCTCCATGATCGCCTGCCCGGAGGCGCGCGCCCGGGTGCTGAGCTGGGTGAGCTGGGCGTCGAACTGCTTGCCGGTCGGCCCGGTCCACACCTTGCCGGAATGGAACATCTTGCAGGGCCGGTCGAGGTCGGCGTCGATCTGTCCGATCATTGGGCCGATCGTACGGACCGCCTGCTGCAGCGCCTCGTGCAGCGGGTTGTGCACCATCGCGGCCATCGGCTCAGTCCTTCGTCTTCTCGGGAGCGGGGGTGGCGTCGAGGATCAGCTTCGGCGCGACCAGCTTCATCAGGGCCACCACGTCGGCCGCGTTGTCCCGGCCTTTGACGCCGCGTACGAGCTGCACGATCACGCGGTCGTAGCCGTGTACCAGCACCGCGGCGGCCTGGGTGTTGCCGGCGCTGCCGTCCTGGAAGTAGAAGCCGTTCGCGCCCGGAACGATCTCCGGCAGGCGCGCGGCCCCTTTCCGGATCCGGTATTCGACCTCGTCCTTCGTGCCGTCGGGCGACAGCGTGACCTCCAGCACCTTCGGCTTGTCGCCGGTGGGCCGATAGGCGAAGCACCCGCCGCTGCCCCAGGGCTTCCCGTTCATCTCTGCGCCGACGGTCATGTCGAACTTGCCGCCGACGACGGGATCGGGCACGCCCGTCATCAGCTGCACCGCGTCGAGCGGAATGACCTCGCAGATGTACGGCGGGGCGGCGACGGACGAGATCGGCGCCTTGTTCACCGGGGGATCTTTCGACTGCTGGCACGCGGTCAGCAGCACCATGGTCGCCGCGGCGAACGCAACGGGCGAAGCGAGACGCGCCCGCGACCTCATCTGAACGCCGACTTTCCAGCGTCGAATCCCGTGTTCGCCTGGCCGCTGACCTTCGCCCATTCCTCGCCGGCCAGGAAATCGTTGAGCCAGGTCTCGTAAGCCTGCTGACGCGGATGGTTGCCGTGCGCGTACGGCGCCATCTCCTTGCGCGTCATGAGCGAATATCCGTCGTCTTTCAAGAAATTGAAGCGCGAGTTTCGTGGGTCCTCGCCTTTCCCCACGTCCGGTAGCGACGCCCATGGATGCTCGGGCGAGGGAGGATCGGCGGTGCCGAACAGTCGGTGCCTGAGCATGGCATCGGCGGTGAGCTGATCAAGGAGGGACTTTGACTTCTGTCTGGCGGTGTTGGCGTCGTACACCGCCTTGTCCTCGTTCATCGTGGTCTTGGCGGTGTCTTCGATCATGCCGGTCCATGAGCCCAAGGCGGTGGACGTTATCGCTCCCGCGGCCGACTGCGGAATCGCGAGTGCGGTGTTCACGGTTGCCATGAATATCTTCATATTCCGCTCCTGAGCCTCGTCCAACTCCTGGCCCTGCCGGATTCTGGCGATCCCGCTGGCGTCCGAGATCAGGCCGAAGCCCGCCGCGGCTTCGCCCACATTGACGATGAGCAACCTGCCATCCTTGGTCGCCGCGCGCTGCTCGGCGGCATGATCCAGCATCCTTCTCGACCAGGCGACCTGCGCCGCCGCCACCGTCGCCAGTGCCTTCGGATCGTGCTTGAACGCATCCTCCATGACCTTGCGCAGATCCTCCTTCTTGAACTGCGCATTCCACGGCTGATCTTCCTTGGGCATGTTCGTGCGAAGGACTTCGAAGACACTGGAATCGTCGTCACTGGTCGCCATGGCGACCCGGTCGACGTCATTGATGTATGCGGCCAGGATACGTGCGGTAGAACCGGTCGTCGCGAACGAAGGCCCTTCCGTGCCCGCCAGAATCCGCTGTGCCTCCCAACGGATGAAGTCGGAGGCAATGCCGGCCGAGACGAAACCCGGTGACGGTTCCTGCGGCGTGCCGTCACGGTCCCGATAAGTCATCGTCGCCGCCTCCACCGCCTCGCCGAAGGCCGCCCCGTCGTCGTACATGGGCCGTTCGGTCACATAGCGCTTCATCAGGCTGGGATCACCGGAGAAGAAATCCTGCGCCGCCTTCGGGTGGTTGGCCAGCGCCTTCATGACGCCGATCATCGGGTCGTATGGCATTCCGGCGGCAACCCGGTCTCCCCATGTCTGCCGATCCAGCGCCTCGAGCTTCTTGGCCACGTCAACCAGGAAGTCCCTGTTGAATTTCCCGTACGGGAGCAGCTCCGCGAGCGCATGCTGATCCACCGGGATCCGCAGGTTCGAGAGCAGTTCCTTCCGCCAGGAGGCGTTCAACCGCGAGCTGGCCGCACCGAGCGCCTTGCCCAGCGCGGCCTGCAGCCGCTGCTTGCGTGCGTCCTTCTGGTGCGACAGCCGTGCCATGACATGACGGAACCGCTCGGTGCCCAGCGCGTACATCAGCTTTGTGGCGAATTCCTCGTCACCTGCCCGCTTCTCCAGCTCGGCGACGGTCTTCTCGTCCACCTCGCCCTTCTGCCCGAGCTCGCCGAGCTTCAGCGCCGCCGCGTAAACGTCCGCGTCGCCAGAGGAAGCGCTGTACAGGGACTCGTCGAAGGGCTTCATTCCGCCTGGTCCCTGCGGCCCCCACTCTCCGTTAACCGCCTGGATCGTCTCGTTGCGGCGGCGCAGCTCCGGGCGTTTGGCGCCGATCCAGTTGCCGAGCTCCCGCATCGCGTTAAGTCGCGAGGTGTCCAGGTCGAGCTCCTGCAACGTTCGCCGGATGTGCGGCTCGCTCCTGCCGAGCGTGGTCTCCGCCTGGCCGAGGTCGCGCTCGAAGTCATGCGTCAGCTTCGGGTCGATCCCCGAATATCCCCAGTTGGGCGGCTGCGCGACCGCCGGTGGGGTCAGCGAGGGGGATACCGGCTTCGTGTCGGCCCGTGCCGGCGGCCTGTCCACCGCCGGCCGCTCGGGAGACGACTGAGCGGTTGGCGACGGCTCGGTTGCCGACTGGCTCATGGCAGGTCTTCGGCGCGGTTGAGAACAGCCGGATTATCTCCCAGCCCGCTATCCCCGGAGAGGGGCGTATAACGCAACAGCATGGTCATTCCCGGCCCGTAGACGCGCAGATGCCAGGACGTACGCATTACACGCCTGTGGGGTTCGCTCTTATCGTGAAGGGGTGTGGACGGTCGGCATAGATCTCGCCGCAGAGGCGGTCCGGACCGCCGTGGCCTGGCTCAACTGGTCGGCCGGCCGCGCCCGGCTCGACAGAGTGGAGGTCGGGGCAGACGACGGCCTGATCGTCGAGGCGGTGATGGGCGCGACCAAGGCGGGGGTGGACTGCCCGCTCGGCTGGCCCGACAAGTTCGTCGACTTCGTCACCGCCCACCGCATGGGGAACGTCGAAGTGCCGGAGGGCCGCACGGGCCGAGCCTGGCGACGCGACTTGGCGCTGCGGGTCACCGACCAGGTGGTGTACGAGGAGACGGGGCTCACGCCGCTGAGCGTGCCAGCCGACCGCATCGGCCACGCCGCCATGCGCTGCGCCGCGATCCTGGCCGAGCTGGCGCGCCGAGGTCGCCCGGTCGATCGGCGCGGCGGCGGGGCCGTCGTGGAGGTGTACCCGGCGGCCTGCCTGAAGCGGTGGGGGCTGCCGTATCGGGGCTACAAGCGGGCTGCGAACCTCGTTGAGCTGGACATGCTCGTGGATCGGCTGTTGGCGGCGGCGCCTTGGCTGGAGCTGGGGGAGTACGAGCCGTTGTGCCGGGCTTCGGACGACGCTACGGACGCGGTCGTGTCCGCGTTGGCGGCTCGCGCGTAGGAGCTCGGGCTCGCGACCGTATCAGGGGATGAGCAGGCTGGGGCGGCAGGTACGGAGGGCTGGATCGCCCTACCCGCCACGCCTTTAGATCGCCTCATCGCAGGTGGGTGAGGTTGGAGCGCACAAACGTTCGAGACTAGACGGGCGGCTGTACGAGGCTAGCCAGGGCTGAGCTCAGAAGCTTCCCAACGTCAGCGTGCTGGCCTGCGGCGTTGAGCTGTTGCGAAAGGAGATAAACATCGCTAGCAGTACGGCCGCCGGCATGGCTCAAGATCACGTCTGCTGCGTGATCGAGACCGGCGCCACGACAGGCACTGATGGCATCCAGCACTTGATCGACGGGCAAGGCCGCTCCCGTGTGCCGCATGATCACTTGCGCATCGTGATCTCGCCCTCCCGCAAGGTGCTGTTCGATCTCTGTCAGAGCCGGCCAGAGCAAGGGGCGGACTTGCGGAGGGTGCCGGTCCACCTGTCCTGGGTCGACCGGCAACTCATCTACGTCTTCTGTGCCGTCGGCAACGGCATTGGCCAGCAAGACCTCATGATCTGATTCCCCCGTGCTAGGAGCGGCAGGTCCCCGGCCAGAGGGCGCGCTCGGGTGTCCCTCCAGACAGCATTCGCAATGCTTGACCGCAGCGCTTCGTCCTAATTCCAGCAGCTCAGCCAGGGGGTACGGTAAATCCTGCCCAGGTGACGCGGTCCGAGCAAATTCCTCGATCACCTTGTAGAGCTTCTGGATTACCAGGCTGTCTGGCGGTCTACGAGGGTCGGCATGGATGTACGCGCTGAGCAATGGGCCGGCTACGGCAGCCTCCCTGCAGATGGAAGCGTGGCTCGTCTTCGTAGAACGGCAGAGCTCAAGCATGGCCTTCGCGAACGTGACCTTCGCTGGGACATCCGACCGGAAGCTCTCAACAACGTGCCCTGGTAACGCCACGTAACGACTCCCTGCGCCCATAATGCCGATGGTCAACATTGCCGAGTCTGCTGCAGGTTCGGATGGGTATGAAGCGCCCAGTGTTAACACGTTTATGTAACATGCGAAATCTCTTTCGATTTGAGGCAATCTTGAGGCTCAATGGAACGAGGGGATTCCCTGCTTGTCGGGACCGTGGCGGCTACGGTTCTACGGCACGCTCCAACCAGAAAGAGGTCGTACGTGACACAGATGCCGTCCTGGCAGGACGAGAAGAACGGCTCGATGAAGCGAGCCGGTCTCTGGCTGGTGCAGGTCGTCGGTGAGGGCAACACGTTCACCAAGACCCAGCTGCGGGAGGCGTTCCCGGACACCGCGCAGATCGACAGGCGGATGCGTGACCTCCGGGATCATGGATGGAGGATCGACACCAATCGCGAGGATCTACGGCTCGGCGCAAACGAGCAGCGCTTCGTGAAGCAGGGGCAACCTATCTGGGAGCCAGGCAAGGCAACGAAGAATGGCGTGACGATTACGGCGACTCAACGGCGCGAGCTGCTGTTGAAGGACGGCCACATGTGCCGCTCATGCGGGATCGGTCCTGGGCAGGTCTTCGCTGATACGTACGAGGCCGCTCAGCTGGATGTCGCGCGCAGGGTAGTGCGACTCCCCAACCGGAAGTCAGAGGTGCAGCTGGTCGTCGAGTGCAATCGATGCCGGGTTGGTGGTCGCGGCCTCACCGCCGACCTCGGGCAGGTGATGACGCGCATTGGGCGTCTGTCCGCGTTCGAGTGCAAGATTCTTGCCGATTGGGTGGAGAAGGACGAGCGGTCCTTCAGCGAGCTGGAAACGCTGTGGGCTGCCTATCGCACCCTGCCGGCGGAGTCACGAGCCCAGGTTCGGGAGGCGCTCGCTGTGCCGGCGAAGTAGGCAGAACGTTCATGTGCGCTGGCAGGCTATCAACGACCTGCCAGCGCACGGCTGGGGCCTGTATGGATCGATAAGGGAGTTGAGATGCGTACGGACTATGGTGTCCCTCCTCTTGCAGAGGAAAACCAGCTGCTCGTGGAGCAGCGTCTCAGGGAGTTCCGGACGGCTGGAGGCGTGCTGGAGACCGTCACGGTGGAGTGGCGAGGAAAGGCGCTCCACGTTGAAGTGATCGACATGCCTGTTGAGGCGCTCTACTACAATCCTGGAACGCATCGCATCCGAGCACAGCGAATGCATGACTCCGTGCGTGATGAAGAACTCATACGGGACCCGTGGAGTGCGAGAAGCCAGGAGTATCTCGACTATCTCCTCAAAGCTTTACCTGCTGAACCGTCGAAGCCGGATCCGGAATTCGAAGTTCTCCTGCAGAGCCTCCGAGAATTCAAGCAGACAGATCCCGGCCTGATCACGCGCAACGGTGTGCTGGTGAACGGAAACACACGACGCGCTGCATTGAAGCAGCTTGGTGTTTCGAACATCCGCGTGGGCGTCCTGCCGGAGACCTGTACCTGGGATGACGTCAATGCTGTGGAGCTATCTCTCCAGCTTCGCAGGGACCACAAGCGGGACTACTCCTACATCAACGAGCTTCTGGCCATCGACGAGCAGCTGACACTGGGGCGTCCACTTGACGAAATCGCCAAGGAGTTCCGACGGAGAGCGGACTCATGTAAACAAGATATGTGGATCCTGGCGCAGCTCAGGGACCTGCTGGAGCGTAGTGCCAGCGACGACGTCAAGCTACGGTTGATGGACTTCGAGGATTCGAAGGAAAAGCTCCGCGAGCTGCATCGACGATACGACAAGGACTGCAAGTCGGGGAGCAGGGACCATGCGGACCTCCTGAAGGAGAACCGCCTGGCCGCGATCGCGCTGGACTTCTCCAAGACTGACATCCGGGAAATCGATCACGAGTTCCGTGATCGTTATCTCGTGCAGTCTCTGCCACCTTCCCTGAAGATAACCATGACTCCCGGTCCGGCCTCGGTGAACATCCCCGGGCTCAACAGATCTGTCAAGGCAGCCGGCGCCGATGTGGCAGCTGCCGCAGCGCTTACGGACTCGATTCTCAAGGCCATGGCAGTCAAAACAGCGTCCGATCGCGTGCCGTTGACGCGCAGCAACGCAGCGGAGCAGTTCGTGTCAGATGTGAGATTAGCTTTTGCGGATGCCGTGGACAAGGCCAAGCAGGTGTCGCGGATTCGTAAGCGTCGGCAGGCCGCTCCCGACCGTATCTCGGACGCGTGTCAGGATCTAGCACAGTGCGTCACCGACCTCGTTGTGGCTAGAGCCTCGAACAGCCTCGATGAAGAGGCTTATGACGAGGCGGTGCAGTTGCTGCGCGGCACGTTGCGCAAGCTCGCGCTGGAATCTTCTAGGAGTATCGAGTTCCCGGGAGAGGGCGTCTCATGGCTCCTTGAGGTATCGGGAAAGGGCGGAAATGCGAGCTGAGGCCAGCCCGTCGCTGACCATCGGGTTCGATGTGACCCGGACAAAGGCAGTGCTTCGTACCACAGAGCAGTACCAGAGCGATCTCGCTAGGATCGCTGCTCGCTTCCCTGCCGGTGTCCAGCGTGGGCCGCTGGCTGCCGAAATCGATCTTGACGACTTCTTGGTGTGGATTGGCGAGCTTGGTGCGTGGCCTGCGCCTGACAGTGTCGAGTGGGAGAACGAGCTAGTTGAGCTCGTCAATGCAGTCCTTGACGACTCAGAGACGGCGGAGCGACGGCTAGAAGATGCGGAGAGCGGCCCACAAACGGTAGTCCACCTTGATGATGTCCTCCCGGTGCTCGGCCCAGAGTGGACTGCGGATTTGACAAGTTTTCAGCGGCGAGACATAGCGCAACTTCTCTCACTACGTCACGGTGCGAACTTCAGCGTGCCAGGCGCGGGAAAAACACGCGTGGCGCTGGCCGTATTTTCTGCTCTGCGGACCCGAGGTGAGGTGCAGCGGCTTTTGGTAATCAGTCCGAAGGCAGCTTATGAATCATGGAAGTATGAGGTCTCGCACTGCTTCAGGGAATCACCGCGCATCCACATTGTGGATAAAAAATTCAACCCGGGTGCTGAAGTTCTGGTCATCAACTACGAACGTCTGGATCGGTCGCTGACAAGCTTGGCGGCATGGCTGCGAGCCTTCCCAGCCATGATGATTCTGGACGAAGCGCACCGCATGAAGCTCGGAGCCAACGGTACATACGGATCAGCTTGTCTGGCGCTAGGCCCGTTGAGCCGGCGCCGACTGATTCTGACAGGGACGCCTGCGCCGAATGGTGCGAAAGACCTTGAAAACTTGCTGTCTTTTGTCTGGCCTGGTCACGGTCGGCGAGTCGTGACGAACGCAGTCGCCGGCGGCAACCTGGCTTATGCGAGTCAGGTACTGAAGCCCTTGTTCACTCGTACGACCAAGCATGAGCTCGGTCTGCCGCCGTTCGAGCCTCGGATCAGATATGTCGAGCTGCCCCCACTGCACCGGGAGATCTACGATGCGATCTTCAATCAAGCTTCGGCTCGTGCTGGGGCATCGAGAGGTGACTTCGAATCTTTAGGCAGAGCGATGCTGAGACTGCTCATGGCGGCTGTCAGTCCTGCCCTGCTGGTGGAGGGAGCAAGCCGCTACGAGCCCCTGATCTACCAGGTCCCCCCGATGCAGGCGCCTGCGGACAGCTCTTTGTACGCGTTGCTCCAGCAACTGCCGCGCTATGAGCTGTCGCCAAAATACGCTGAGGCGCTAAAGATTGTTGCAGGTAATGCTGCACAAGGTCGTAAGACCATTATCTGGTCAACGTTTGTGCGAAGCCTGACAACCATGGAGCAACTGTTCGCCTCCTTTAACCCGGTTGTTGTCCACGGCGGTACAGTAGATCGAGAGGAACAGATTTCCAGATTCCGGGCAGATCCGGCATGTATGGTTCTACTGTCGAACCCGGCCACCCTCGGGGAGGGGATCAACCTCCACCATCATTGCCATGATGCCGTGTATGTCGATCGCGATTTTCTCGCCGGACGGTTTCTGCAAAGTCTTGATCGAATTCACCGCCTCGGTCTCGCCCCGGGCACAGAAACTAGAGTGACTGTTCTCGTCGCGCGCCGGACGGTCGATGAGGTGGTTGCCGATCGGCTGAAAATTAAGCTGGAATTTTTGGGAAAAATCCTGGATGATCCATCGGTGCAGGAGCTTGCAGACATGCAAGAGGAGGTTGCTGTCGCGAGGGGGATGGATATGGTTGACATTCAGGCTCTGCTTGGGCACATGCGCGCGTTGCCGGATTAGGTGTGAATAAATTGCGTCGTCCCCGCGCTTCGAGCAACGACTGGCTATGCCTGGCTGCCACTGACGGCCGTGATTCTGGCCGGGCCCAGGTGTTCGGCCTCCTCTGGCTCACGGGTGCCGACGGCTGATGTTTCGGTGAGGTTGCTATTCATGGCGGACACCTCAATAATGGATCTTGCTCGCTGCTGATGGGAAGAGCGCCGCGCACCCAACGTGCGTTGCGGAGCTTCCTTTGCGAGATCAGAGTCGGCTCGTTGGGCCTGCGGTCAGGGAGGTGCGGCGGATGGCAAGCATCTGCTATTTCCGCGCCGGGCCGCGAGAGGGCAGCTGGTTACGGGACATCACCGTCGGTCTGCTGACTGTAACGGCCGTTGGCCGTTAGTCGATCACCTTGGTGGAACGCTCCCCGGGAACCGCTTGGGTCGATCCGAGAAGATTAGCGAGGTTTATGGGTCATGCTGCCTTGGATCACCACGGACGCCCTGCCTGCTGGTGCACATGCTTGACCGCGCCCGCTTCCCAAAATCTCAGCCAATGGCAGGGGGTGTCCCATGGGGTCTGTGATGAGCCGCACGCCGTTCGGGAGGGCGCTGCTCTGTACGGACCAAGGCGAACGGGTTCCCTTTCCCGGCTGGGCTGCGTGGCTCGCTGGCGTTGGGGCTTGGGCAGCTGAGTTAACGGCAGCTAGCAGGGGCGGCGTCATAGCCGTTTCTGTTCCAGCCCGCGAGTACGCCAGCATCTTGGTCGGCTGTGGTGTGGTGTACGCCGCCTTCCGGCCACAGCTCAACGCTGCGGCCGAGGGAAACCAGTTCGAGAACGCAGCAAAGTTGCCTCGGCACCAGGACGTGGTGCGGCTTGTGCCGACGCACGGTACGGGCGCCTTCGTGGGTATCTTTCATGGAACGTTGCAGGATCGAGGCAGAAAGCTGTTTCACGTTGGAGGATCGTGGTTCCCGGCGGATCGCTACCGCATTGACCTGCTGCGCTGGCCTGATGTCGGTAGCGATCTCCATGAGCACACGGGAACCCAGTCCATCGGTATCCCCGACGGCATCCATGAGTTGCTTCCTGGTCCTGCTGCCGACTTTTGTGGTTACAGTGCGCTTCACTGCGTGATCGTGGGCAGTGTCTCTCAAACCCAGGCGGAATCGGAGACCCTCGTCGCAGTCACCGCCTCGTCCCCCCCGATTGCACTCGGCGCTCTTCTGCGAGCTCGTGCCGTACGCGATATCGCCCGCCAGTATCGGAGTCTGGTGCTGCCCTCGGGAGACGATCCCGAGAAGTATCGCGTACTCGTAACCAAGCGAAGCCCTGCCGTCACAATTCTCGACGGCGCTGCCTCCGTCTGCCGTTGGCTTGGATCCGGGATGGCGCCGATGGCGATTGCCCTGGTGGAGCGCCATGGAGCGTCCAGCGAGGCGGCAGCCGATCTTCTTGAAGGGCATCGGGCGCGAAGCCTGCGGGATTTGCCACTGCCGGCGGGTCTCGCCCAAGTGCCCAGCGGTATAGAGGTGGTTGCCTGGCAGAACAGGGAGACGAGCTTGTGACGGCCTTTGAGCGGATCGACCGGTTGTACACGTGCGCGCAGCGGTGCGAGATTTGGGATCAGCCGGTTCAGCATTTCGCTGCACGGGCATTCGTCCTCACCGCGACGGGACTGCTGCGCGGGCTCGGTGAGTCGCAGTCAGGCGATCTCTGGAGACAGAGTGCCCTTCTGCTGCGCCAGGCGCGCCGACTCGTGTGCACTATCCCCCTGCCATTCAGCAGCCCCCAACTGCAACTCCACGATATCGCTGACCAACTTGCGGGGCAGGCGCGCCAACTGGGCGGGGTGGCGGATCCTGAGCAAACGCGATCGCTGAGCGCGGCCGCATCGGGCCTTATTCGGCTCGCCGCCTGCGGTGACGACCCTCTTGGAGAATGCGTACGCGATTTCATCACTCTGGATGACCCTTGTGAGGGAATCGTCATCCTGCGCGATCGGCGGTTCGTCAGTGCCGTAGGCAATTCTATGGCTCACAGCGGCGTCGTCGTGCGTGTTGGCACGGAAATAGAGCTGGCAGATCGGGAGAGCCACATATCAGCCGCGGTTGTCGGTCCGCCTCTTTGGGCCAGGCCGGGCCTCCTCAATGCGCCTCGGGCCTTCAACCTTGCGTTGGTACACTACGACTTCTTCCGTGAGGACCCCGAGGTGGAGCCACTGCTATACGGGCAAACGACGAGTACTGATGTCATCCGGCCTGTCCACAAATCAAAGCCCTTCCGCTGCGGGCCACCTCAGGGACCCACGCCGGAGCCACCGGAATTGCTCTCCTCAGAGGAATGCTCGGTGAGCGGAGAGATCCAAGCTGCGTTTCCTAGTTCCATCGTGAGTGGCAACCGCAGGAACTTCCGCGACCAGATTCAAGCCCGCGCTGCTCTGCTCGCGGACGGTTCCTATGTGCTGTTGCCGACGGATGCGGATGCCAGAATCCTGGCTCTTCGGTTTGACGAACTGCCAGCGGTTCGCGTCGAGCAGACATCTGCTTCTGCCATCGGCCACGGGGACTACCTCGCCCTGAGAAACCGCCCTCATCACGAAGACCTCATGGGGCGCGCCGACGCTCTGCTTGGCGCGGACGCGGAGTCACTCCGTACGACGCAGTCCGCGTGGAAAGAGCTGCTGTGGGAGCGGACCAAAGCGCACCCTCGCGGAATCCGTGGTATTTCGGATGTGATTCGTCAAAGGGGAGCCAGCACGGCGAACGTCGGCTATTGGATCAGTGACTGGTGCATCCGTCCGCGGAGTAAAACCGACTTCGCCATCGTCCTGCGTTTCCTAGACTTCGCTACTGACCTCGACACAACCTGGAAGCGTCTGGGCAGGATCGACAGCGCGCATCGCAGAGCCGGGCAGCGCTACGTGGACGACATACAGCGCGCGGCGACTCCTGATCGCATGAACCGCCTCATGGACATCGGATGGTGTGCTGTCACTCCTGCGGGCGTGGACAGCGAGACCCTCCTCGTCCGGGTTGAGCACATTCTGCCAGAGCTCCTGTTCGTCCCCGTTTCTGCACTCTGCCGGCTTCGCGCAACGGAGGGCTGCAAATGACTCGTATGATCCCGCCGTTCTTTGATCCAGAGAGCACCAGCCCTGGTGAGCGCGAAGTCTTTGAGCGGCTTCGCGATGATCCTGCCACCGAGGGCTGGACTGCGTTTCACTCGGTAGGTGTGGTGAAGCATCCGAGGCAGATCCAAGGCGAAGTCGACTTCGTCATCCTCGTCCCGAACGCCGGTGTCGTGTGCCTGGAGGTGAAGTCGCACCGGCGTGTAGCGCGACTCGATGACGGGCGCTGGCAGCTCGGTTCCCATCTACCCGAGGTGCGCGGCCCCTTCAAGCAGTCCGACGAGGCAAAGTTCGCCATTGGTAACCACCTGCGGAAGGCTGGCCCATCGCTGCCTCCCTTGCCGATGGCCTCCGCGGTCTTCTTCACCCACGCTCGATTCCAAGCGCCGAATCCCACGGAGTGGCACAGCTGGCAGTCGGTTGACACCATCGCTTTCCACCGAAGCCCTATCTCGGCGCTGGTGCTCGGAATCCTAAGACGCCATCGCGAACATCTCGCATCGACGCCAAGCGCTCGTGGCTGGTTCTCCACGGCGTCCGTAGAACCGACATCCGCCACCTGCTCGCGCATCACCGATCTTCTAAGGCCGTCTTTTGAGTTCACCGAGCCGCCGAAGATCCGCCGCCACCGCAGGGAAGAGGAAGCTGAGCGATTCACCCAGCAGCAATTCCAGGTGCTCGATATGTTCGCCGAAAATCCTCGCAGCGTGGTGAAGGGCGCGGCCGGAACCGGCAAGACCTTCGTCGCTATAGAAGCTGCACGCCGGCTCGCTGCTAACGGTTCGCGAGTGCTCCTGTGCTGCTACAACAAGCTTCTCGGCCAATGGCTCAAGGGCGAGGTGGCAAAGGTTGAACTCATCTCGGCCGGCACATTTCACAGTTATATGGGAAGACTCGCTCAAGAGGCAGGAAAGCAACAGTTTGGCGGTGGCGACTCTCGCACCTGGTATCGAGAGACACTGCCAGGTCACGCATTGGACGTCCTTCTGTCGGATGAGCGGCCCCGCTTTGACGCTCTTGTCATCGACGAAGCCCAAGACCTCATGCTGGACAACTATCTCGACGTCCTCGACGTATCCTTGAGCGGTGGGCTCGGCAGCGGGCGTTGGCTGCAATTCGGTGACTTCACCAATCAGGCAATTTTCGACTCGGACGCTGATGGGATCAATCTCCTTCATCAGCGGACGGGTAATGGCTTCGTGTCTGTCACTCTAAGCACGAACTGCCGCAACGTCCCTTCGATAGCCCAGCATGTCGAGGAGAACGCGCGACTGGTTCCTGGCTACAGCGGCACTCTGCGCGCTGAGAACAATCGGGAGGCGGTGCGAGAGTGGTGGAAAACCCCCGAGGAGCAGCAGCGACTCCTGGTCAAGCATCTGAACCGGCTGCAGGCCGATGGGTTCGCGCCGGATGAGGTGGTGGTGCTGTCGCCTCGAGGCAGTACAAGCGCAGCAGCGATGTGTACCGACCCTCGCTGGCGCGCCCGCCTGGTCCCATTGGATGATGCCCGCACCAGGTTTGTCGCTTACGGGACAGCACATGCCTTCAAGGGGTTGGATGCCGCAGCGGTCATCGTCACCGACATTGAGACCGTCAACGACCAGAAGACGCAGGCGCTCTTCTACATCGCCTCTTCTCGAGCTCGCGACGATCTAACTGTCATTGCTCGCGACACCGCACGTGCCGACTTCCGCCGACTGCTCCTGGGAGAGTAACCATGTCTGAGGACAACCAGCAGACTGCCGGCCGGGAAGAAATCGCCCGGGCCTTGCGCGCCGAACTGCTTGGCCCTGCGCCCGCAGGCAAACCGCTGGACAAGACCGCTTTCGCTGACAAAGAGGAGTCCTACGGCCCGTGGATCGACGCCGTCACTGGTGAGGAGATTCTGGACCGCGCCCCTCTAGTGCGGTATGGCGTTGGCGTCCTTTACCCTGCGCCGAGCGGGTCCGCTCGTCCTGGGGACACCGCCACCGTGGAGTTGGAAGATGCCATAGCCGCCGCGGCCATTGTTCCCGCACTCTCTGCGGAGGACAGGGAAGAGCCGTATACAGGCGGATGGGAAGGATCTGCAGGCCGACTCGGAGCCGTGGCTGATGACGCCGACTTTGACCTGTCGGGAGCGAACGAGCGCCGGCCCACTGCTATGGGCATCTCCTTCCTGCTTGCCACCCAACCGCTGGCCACTATGCGGGTTGAGGTGTCGGGCGGTCGGTACGAGCAGGTCAGGGTTGATCTGCCTAAGGGGCAGCGCAATTGGTGGAAACGTGTCCCGGTTAAGGCCGTGTGGAAGCTAGCGCCCAAGGACCTGCAACATGTTCCAGGGCTCCGATCCGAGCTGATTCCGGATTCAGCGGAGTCAGTGGGACTCGAAGGACTCAACCTGCGGCTGACTGCAAACTTGCGCCGCCACCAGGCTGGCACCATGGCCACCATCGCTTTGGTGAACCGCTCCAGCCCCGGTAGCCGGGCGATGGACGGTGCCTGTCTCTTTCAAACTGAGATCACGGTCGTTCCAGAAAACGGCTGGCTGGTGCCGCATCCCGAAGGCGCTGAGGCCGGAGCGCACCCCGATGACGCCTCGTTCCGTCTCATTTACCGGCATGCGCAGACTTACGCTGTGGGCCACGGGTGCTCGGCCGACTGGGCCGTTCCCGACGCGGTGGGCCGATCCAGCTGGGCAAAGGCAGACCCGCTGCCAGAGTACGAGGCACCTAGTATCACCCCGGACATCGTCCTGGAGAACGGGACGCCTTTGACCGTCTCCATGGCCCAGCTCGCCGGAACCGAACCAGGCGGCATGGCCCAGCTCGAACGTGTCCTCGCCGAGTACGAGAAGTGGATCGGCAAGAGACAAGCCGAAGCGGCAGAACTAGATGGGGAATTCGCCGTGACGGCACAGCGTCATATGGACGACTGCACCAGGGCCCTGAAACGCATGCGCGAAGGGCTCAAACTGGTGAGTGACACCAGCAGCGACATTGGTCTGGCCTTCCGGTTGGCCAATGCAGCCATGCTCAAGCAGCAGCTACGTTCCGGCGCCAAACTACGCACCACCGAGCTCGTCGACGGACGGATCACTGTCGCTGGCGAACCTCCCAATGAAGAAGCTGCCGCTAAAGATGGACGTGGTCGCTGGCGGGCCTTCCAGATCGCGTTCTTGCTCGCCGCGATTCCCTCTACAGCTGACGCGGCCCACCCTGACCGTGCCGCTGTCGATCTGATTTTCTTCCCCACTGGTGGCGGTAAGACAGAGGCGTACCTCGGCTTGTCAGCTTTCGCGATGCTGCTGAGACGGCTACGGAACTCGGAGGACACGGGCGTAACCATTCTCATGCGTTACACCCTGCGCCTGCTGACAGCCCAGCAGTTCCTACGCGCTGCGGGACTCATCTGCGCGCTGGAAGATCTGCGGCATAAAAATGAGCGTCTGGGCGACGCACGGTTCTCCATCGGTATCTATGTCGGCAGCGACTCGACACCAAACAAGAACGTCGACGCCATCTCGGCGCTGCGGAAGATGACCCTGGATGGCGACGAGAACCCATTCCTGCTGTTGCGCTGCCCTTGGTGCGCCGCCCAAATGGGACCAGTCAAGAGCATTGAGAACGCTGTCAAGGCGCCACCTGGACGGAGCCGGGCTCCTCGGAGCAAGCAGAGAGCGAAACCGAACGCTGTCGCTGGCTATGCCGAGTACGGTGGGCGCGTCGTGTTCATCTGCCCGGACCCGGTTTGTGCTTTCTCCACGGATCGGAAGCCGCTCCCGGTCTATGTCGTCGACGATGACGTCTACCAGTGCCGGCCCTCTCTGGTCATCGGCACTGTAGACAAGTTCGCTCAGCTCGCCTGGAACGCCCGCGCCCGCGCCTTGTTCGGACTCGGTGACACCGGAGAGCGTGAGTACTCCCCTCCGGAACTGGTCATCCAAGACGAGCTGCACCTGATCGCAGGGCCGCTCGGCTCGATGACTGGCCTCTACGAGGGCGTCATCGAAGAACTGTGCACTGATCGGCGTGGCCACGTCCCGGCGCTTCCGAAGATCATTGCTTCGACCGCGACCATCCGCCGTCACGAAGAACAGATTCGCGCCCTGTACGCCCGGGACACCGTGCATTTGTTCCCTCCGCACGGTCTCGACGCCGCAGACTCGTTCTTCTCGGTGTACGCGCGCGACCGGGAGACCGGGAAGCTGTTGCCCGGACGCAAGTACATCGGCGTTCACGCTCCCGCTCTCGGATCTATGCAGACCACCCAGGTGCGATCGTTTGCAGCGCTGCTACAGGCTGCCAAGGACGGCCCTGAGGAACACCGGGACCCTTGGTGGACATTGATGGCATTCTTCAACAGCCTGCGCGAGCTGGGCAATTCGCTGTCTCTTATGCAGTCCGACATTCCCGACTACCTCAAGACCATCAACAACCGCAGCAGCGCGGACCGAACCGCCGTTCGCTTCCTCAACCGGGTGGAAGAAATGACGAGTCGGCTCCGTCAAGACCAGATCCCTGAAGCTATGGAGAAGCTCGCGCAGCAGGCGGACGGCGGCAAGGCCATCGATGTCTGCCTCGCCTCCAGCCTCATCGAAGTCGGTATCGACATCGACCGGCTCTCGTTGATGACCGTCGTGGGCCAGCCCAAGAGCACCTCACAATACATCCAGGTCACTGGCCGGGTCGGTCGCAAATGGGACAAGCGTCCCGGGCTGATCGTCACGCTCTATGGCGCGGCCAAGCCGCGCGACCGTAGCCACTTCGAACGGTTCCGCAGCTACCACCAGCGTCTCTACGCCCAGGTCGAGCCCACAAGCGCGACCCCCTTCGCGCCTCCCGCGCTGGACCGGGCGTTGCATGCCGTGGCCGTCTCTTACATCCGCCAGATCAACGACCGGATCGGACAGCCAGATCCGTATCCGTTCCCAGTAGACCTGTTCGACCAAGCGGGCGCGCTGCTCCTAGCCCGCGCTGCGGTGTGTGACCCGGATGAGGTCGACCGGGTAAAAGCTGTGCTGAGCAAGCTCCGCAAGGAGTGGGCCAATTGGCAGCCAACGGGATGGGGGTCACCAGGCGGTAGCCCTGAACTCGGAAACCTCATGCGTGCCGCTGGGCAGTACGCCTCAGAGGAAGTAGAGGAAAGCACCTGGGCTACCCCCACATCCATGCGCGGAGCCGACGCGGAGTGTCTCGCGGAGGTCACCCAGAAGTACGCATCCGAGGGAGCCAAGCAATGATCCGTGGCAAAATCCGGCGCTCGCAGCTCGTTGCCCCGTTCGGCCCAGGAGCCATGCAAGTCCTCGCGGATGGCACCTCTGTGATCACTGCCGGTCTCGACCACTGGTTCGTCCCGGCGGACACGTTGGACCAAGAGGAGTTCCGGATCCATGAATGGCGGCTGGAACGTCTCCTCGGAGTGGAAGCCCTATACAGCCCACCGGACTACCGCAGCAGTTACAAGCGGAAACAGAATGAGTACAACACCAATATTAGGGTGCCTGTTCTGCGCTTCCCGGCGTGGAGCTTCTGTCCCCGTTGCCGGGCGCTGACTCAGCAGCCGTTGCATATCCCGGAACGCCCGCGCTGCGCCAACACGGGATGCCCCAGGCAAAAAGCGAACTGGGCACCGTACCTTGCGCAAGTTCCCTTCGTCGCGCTGTGTGA
The DNA here is from genome assembly GCF_039539705.1 of Nonomuraea rosea. NCBI lineage: Bacteria > Bacillati > Actinomycetota > Actinomycetes > Streptosporangiales > Streptosporangiaceae > Nonomuraea > Nonomuraea rosea. The sequence continues at coordinate 17,910 of NZ_BAABDQ010000045.1, forward strand.
GCGAGGCCACCTTCAGGACTTTCCCTGGAACGAGTGGGTCCATCGCTCGGCCACCCCTGTCTGCCGTTCTCCGAAGCTCAAGCTCAAGACTCTGGGCGGGGGCACCCTCGCATCTCAACGCGTCGTCTGCGAAAGCTGCCACAAGGAGCGCAGCTTGGAAGGTATCACTTCGGTGGAGCGCAGCCGCGAGCAGGAAGGAGAGACGACGTTCCTGACCATGAATCTGGACAAGGGAACTGACTTCTCCTGCCGGGGAGCAATGCCTTGGCTCGGCATCGACGCGCATGGAAAACCGTGCGGAGCGCCGCTGCGCGGTAGCCTTCGCGGCGCGTCCAATGTCTACTACGCGCTGGTGAAGAGCTCTATCTTCATACCGCAAGAAACGCTGACGGGTGTTGATCCCGCTATCTTGGAGGTCCTCGAAGAGCAGACGATCGCGAGGGTCCGGTCAAACGCCCGGGACCTTCTGGACGAGGGTGAACAGCTCACGGCGAAGAAGCTCAGGCGAGCAGCGAAGAAGAACGCATTCCGCCTCGAACCTTTCACAGACACAGATATCGAGGCAGCTCTTGCGATCTTGGAAAATGCGGCCAATGATCCCGGCTCGGCCACGCAGGTGACCTCTGGCGCTGCCGATCAGGCCCCATTCCGCTACGAGGAGTTCGCGCGCCTGCGTAATGTTCTGGAATCGGCTGAACTCGTAGTGCGTGAGCCCGCAAGTGCATACGCTGCCGACGTCGCGGCGCTGGTCCCGCGGATCAAGCTCATCGAGAAGCTGCGCGAAACTCGTGTTCTCTCAGGGTTCAATCGCATCTATGCTGAGTCTTCCGCGAGCGACGCTGCCACTCGCATGGCGCTCTTGCGCCGCCACGAGCCTGCCCCCGGTGCGTCGTGGTTGCCCGCATACACGGTGCTTGGCGAAGGCATCTATCTGGAGCTCGATTCAGAACGCCTCCTGCAGTGGGAGTCCGAGCAGGCCGTCCACGATCGGCTCCACCCAATCATTGGTCATTCCGAGACGGTCGCCGAGGGTCGCCACCTCATCCCCCGGGATGTGTCACCTCGCCTGGTGCTGCTGCACACGCTGGCCCATCTACTCATCAACCAGCTCACCTACGAATGCGGTTACAGCTCTGCCTCACTGCGTGAACGCCTCTATGTCTCCACCGGAGCCGAGGGGATGTGTGGGCTCCTGATCTATACTGCCGCCGGAGATTCCGAGGGAACCCTCGGCGGCCTCGTCCGCATGGGTCAGCCCGAACGCTTTGAGAACGTGCTGCGGAACGCGATCAGCAATTCCCGGTGGTGCTCCTCGGATCCCGTGTGTATGGAAAGCCGTGGCCAAGGCCCGGACTCTTGCAACCTTGCCGCCTGCCATAGTTGCGCGCTGCTTCCCGAGACCGCCTGCGAGGAGTTCAATCGCTTCCTCGATCGCGGGCTAGTTGCCGGCACCTTGGACAAGCCGGAGCTAGGATTCTTCAGCGGCCTCGATTGAAATCGACACCGCTGAAGTATTCCATTGCAACGTGAGGAGCGCTGTGGGATGACGCGTTAGTTCAGCTTACTTTGGACGAGCTGTCGCGCAGGTAGACGTTGCGCATATGATCATCCTGCCCTATGAAGGCCCTGAAGTCGCCAAGTTTGTATTGGAGAACATTCGAATTAGCACTGAGTGGTTCTTTGATGATCTCAAAGTCACGATGCAGTAGAGAAATGCGCTTGTCGAGTTCTGCATCGGTCAGTTCGATCTTGGCCTTGTTCATGATTTGGGCAGCCGTCATGAAGTCGCCGTAGTCGCGCAGGGCTCGGTAAATGGGATCGTGCGAGCCTTCGCCGTAGACTTTTCTGCGTTCTCCCCTGTGGTTCAAGGCGTCGGCGATGGCAAGACCCAGGGCCTTGGCGACTGGCGGCGGAAACGCGTTGCCGATCTGGCGATACTGAGAAGTCTTACGGCCAGTGAACTCCCAGGTGTATTCCTTGTTGTCCCAGCCTTGGATGCGCGCCGCCATCTCTGCTGTGAGCTTGGGGCCCCACTCGGTCATGGGCCGTGTGTCAGGGTAGGGCGGCGCGTGATCGTGGATGCCGTACGCGTCCACTCCTAATGCCTTCCACGCGTCTTTTGCGCGATTCGGGCCCAGGTCGGCGCCACCATGCTTCTTGGAACCGCCCACAATAGTGGGTGCGATGCCGTCAGCTTTCCTCGCCCACTCTTCTGCCCCCTCCCAATCTCTCGCTGCCATGAGGTCGTAGAGGGCCTGGCCAACGGTTGGGGGTGGATCAATGGATTTCTGGGGCCAGTGGAAATACTCGAACTCTTCCGGCCTCATTGCAACGAGGACGAACCGTGGCCGGAGTTGCGGTACTCCGTAGTCGGACGCATTGAGAATCGTCCACTCGGCTAGATAGCCGAACTTTTGCAGGCGATCCAGCACGTGCTGGCGATAACCAGCGAACCGAGGCATGCTGAGACCTCGGACATTTTCGAGCAGCAGCGCACGTGGTTTGATGGTGTCTACTTGCTCAACTGCCCAGGCGAAGAGGTCTCGCTCGTCCGTTGCACCGAGTTGCTTGCCCGCAATGGTGAATGGCGGACATGGCACCCCGCCTGCAAGTAGATCGATTCCTTTGTATTCCTCTGGAGCCCAGTTTCCCGGGCTGGCCACGTCTCCTTCGATAACCCATGAGCCGTCTGCTATTTGGTCCTCATTGCTGATGGCAATGTGTCTAAGTTCTGCATTTCGGCGTAGAGTGTTGCAAGCGTTCGCATCGAGCTCGAAGGCTACGCGATGCTTGAAACCCGCGAGGTGCAGGCCCAAGGCCTGGCCGCCGGCTCCGGCGCAGATCTCGACAACTTCAAGAGCCATAGGGTGCACTCCTTGTGCGATCTGTGGTTGGAGCGGTCACGCTGACGGTTGTATCTTCCCTGTGCGAGTGTTGTGCCGAGGGAGAATTGGGCGAATCATGGGAGCAGAAGAGAGAGACCAGGCGCGCAGGCAGGCCCACGAGCGTGGGCTTTACCCTGCGCCCCTCAACGAGGGGCGCTCGCGGAACATGCAGGCGAACCGCAGGTCGAACACCAAGCCGGAGGTGGTGCTCCGCAGCGCCCTGCATCGGCTCGGCTATCGCTACCGTAAGGACTTCAGGCTTGACCTTGGCGGTATTAAGGTCCGGCCAGATATTGTGTTCACCGCCCGCAAGCTCGCCGTCTTTGTCGACGGTTGCTTCTGGCACGTTTGCCCGCAACATGGTCGGCAGCCGACAACAAACGAGTGGTATTGGACGCCCAAGCTGCGCCGGAATATCGAACGCGATCGGACTGTGAACGCGGCGCTTGAGAAGTCCGGCTGGAGTGTTGTCCGGTTGTGGGAGCATGAGTCGCTGGAAGCCGCGGTCAAGGCGGTGGTCGTAGCTCTTGATCCTCAATCCGAACACACGAGCGACCATAGCAAGCCTTAGGGCCACGCGGCAGAGTTGCGCATGATTCCATTGATAAAGAGCGATTGCGGAGGCTCGACCCGTAAGCGTGTCCAGCGTCATGCTGGCACTAGATGGCTGTCGGTCCCTGGCTGGGCAACGATCTCATCACTCGAATCACGTGAACTAGGCAGTTCGCGCAGCCCTGGCAGTTCCGTTCGGGGCCCGGCTGCGTCCCTCGAACGGCCAAGAAGGGCGCTCAGCGGTAGATCGCCCGCCGTCGAGGCGGCGAGCACTCCGATGTGATTCCTGACCCGCATCGTGGCAGGCTATCCAACGTTGCTCCGAGAGTGGTAGTTGAGGATGCTGGCGGCTCGCGGTTTCACAGAGATCAGATGTTCGGAAGCAGGGGAGCTGGCTCCACGGGGTCGCTGGCTTCGGCGATCACCCACTCTTCGCTGCCGAGAACGACGTGGAGCGCGTCGCCGTGGTGATGGCGAGGGCGCGCCAACCGTACGCTCACGAACTCGCCGGGCCCTGGTGCCGGTAGCCCGAGAGCCACCGCAGCCTGGACATGGCTTCGGTACTGGCCGAAGATTACTATTCCCTCTGGCTGTAAGTGCATCCGGGCGCCGTTCTTGCTGCCGCGGACGCGGGCCATGTAGTCCTCCTGCTGAGCGACCGTTGCGATGACCGTGCGGCTGATGCGGCGGCGTTGGACGCGCCGGAATAACTCGTTGACGCGTTGCTGCCCGCTTCTGGATTGGAAGATCGCATCGATGGTTGCTGCTGAAAGGCGAAGGAGGACATTCTCCGCTAGCGGGGCACGTCGGAACAACCAGCGGATCTCCGAACGGCCATACCTGCTCAAGGTACGCTTGGCATCCCTATTCGCACCAGGATTGAGGCTCGCGTGCGTGGCTCGGACGAGACCGGCGCTCCAGCAGCCGGCCTGATCATCCGCCCATAAGCCCAGGAGGACGCCGTCCAGGGCCTCGGGCGGGATCATCCAGTCGGCCTCGCGTTGTGAGTACTTGCAATCCACCTCGACGCCGGCGATCGAGTAGTCGAGTAGCGCGCCATCGGCGAAGTTGAACTCACGTTGAAGGTTGATCTCAATCAACGTTCCGCAGTGGGTTTTCTCGGTCTTGTGTAGCTGCTCCCAGCGGAAGCGGCCCGTGTGCTGACCATCCAGGAGCATGTCGAAGGTCCGGCGGATGGCGCTGGCCATCCGCTCGCCTGTGGGATCGAGGCTTGTCAGGCACGTACGGATTGCGTCCAACTCCGAATCGGGTGTGGCCATGCCCGGGAGCGGTTCGTTGATCACAGGGCGAATGTAGCTGAGTCTTGAGGAAATTGCCCGATTTGGGCACACGACTCAAATGGCCCTTATATGACAATAAAAGGTATCAATCGACCATATGGGTACAAGTCGCACTGCATAACACTCTGATTCCGCGAGGAAGCACAGGGGCGAGAGCAGGCTGACCCCGGGGCAGGCGGACCGGTGAGGTAGGGCTGGGGTGGGTTTTAGCCGAAGAAGTCGAACTCGCCCCCACGTACGCCGGCCAGGAATGCCTGCCACTCCGCCTTGGAGTAGACGATCAGATCGCCCGGCGATCTGCTGTGCCGGACCGCCACTCGATCCGTTCCGTCGTTGAGGGGGCCGGCCTCCACGCAGGTGCCGCCGCCGTCGGCGCTGTAGCTGCTGATGTGCCAGGACACTTCTGGAGCGGACATGGTGAGGATGACTCCGTTCCTTAGGGGAGGCGGGTCTGCTCCGCGATCGCCGCGATCAGTTCCAGGGAGTCCTCAACGTTCAGGGCATCGTGGCGAATGCGGTCATATTTCATCTTAAGCTTCGTGGCCGCCTCGCCTTCCGCGTAGATCGCTCCCGCGGGGGTGGGGGCGTAGGCGACAGCCGCGTAGGGCTCGGGTAGCTCGAAGATGCGGAAGGAGCCGTCGGGGCTGGCGTGGGCGCCGGCGCTGAACGGGAGGACCCGGATCTCGATGTTCGGCTGCGAAGCATGCTTCGTGAGCTGGGCCAGCTGATGTCTCATGGTCTCTGGGCCGCCGACCATGCGGCGTAGTGCGTACTCATCGAGGACCATGGAGAAGTCGGGCGCGTCAGTGGAGAGCAGCTTCTGGCGTTCGAGACGGAATTCGATCCAGCGGGTGATCTGCTCCTCGGGGGCTTCCGTGTCCTCGGCTCGGATCACGGCTTCGAGGTAGTCGCGAGTTTGCAGCAGGCCGGGGATCACCATGGCGTCGAATGAGCTGATCTTCTCGGCGCGGGCCTCTAGCCAGGCGTAATGCACGATGCCGAGCGGCATGTCGTCCGAGTAGGCGTCCCACCAGCCGCTTTGCCACACTTCGCGGCTGAGGCGGATCAGGCCTTCCCGCCGGTGCATGTCCGCGATGCCGTACAGGTCGAGCAGGGCGACGACGTCAGATGTGCGGGCGGGATACAGCCCTGCCTCGAAGCGGCTGACCGTGGAGGCGTCGCGCTGTAGATACTCGCCGGCTTCCTTCAGCGTGAGTCCAGCGGTCTCGCGAAGCTCCCGCAAATGCTTGCCGAGCCATTGAGATCGTAGCGTCGCGCCACGCTTCGCAGCCATGGCCCTCATCTTGGCAGGTGGTGACCCCCAGACGCCGGGTGAGCGAGAGCTTCCGACTAATTGCAATGTTTCGCTATGCAAGCGTTGCACGGCGTGTCAGTATCAGCATGAACACGGGGAGTAGTCGATCGGTCTGCGGGAGTGGCGTGGTGCCACGGGCGACAGGAGCGTGACCAATGAACGACATGGCATGGTGCTGCGGCTTTCCCGGCGAGCCAAGTCAGCTTCGGGAAGTTCGCCGACGGGTCGGCACGTTGCTGGAGAATTGTCCGATTCGAGACGACGTAATCTCCTGCATGGTCGAACTGGCCGCCAATGCGATCACGCACACGAAGTCCTTCGGAGGTGTCTTCACGGTTGGCATCTGGCTGCTCAGGGCCCGTGCTCGAATCGCGGTGAAGGATGCAGGAGGGCCAGGCGAGCCGGTCGTGCGCCCATCGTGCCAAGAGGAGATGGCCGAGGGTGGCCGAGGGCTCGCCATTGTGGCGGCGCTTTCCGCCCGGCTGGGCGTCGCAGGAGACGAGCGGGGTCGTGTGGTCTGGGCTGATCTCACGTGGGGCGTTGGCGATCCAGCTCGGCCTGGGCAGCCGAGTAGTGCCCCATCGTGGATGTCGGTCTGCGGAGAGTGCTGGGGGTTCGGGACGGAGACCGCTCATGCTCCGTCGTCTGCAGCGATTCTGGCGAGTGGAGTGTGCTGTGGCTGACGACAACTGGCATGGCCTTCATGCCGCGCCGCTCAAAGACGGGTACGAGCCTCTCGACTGGAGGTCGGCGGATCCCCGGGCCCAGCGCGTACGGGTGCGGAGTCATACCTGTGAATGCGAGCGAGTCGTCTACGCGCTCTGCCGGGCTGGTGGGCGCATGTTCATCCGGCGCACAGTCCGTGCGGCAGGCGGGGTCGAGGTGAGCGAAACGGACTGGTTCGCGGGCGTCCGCGCGGAACGGCCCTGGGGTCTTCTGCTTGAAGGGTTCGTCGGGTAGGTCCTTCCAGGCAGGGCTTGAGATCTATTGCATAGGAAAGTTTCCTAATAGATACTCCGAGATGAGTGCCCCACCCCCCAATCTCATGGAGTCTCCATGCTTCGTCGCGGCCTCACCCTGCTCTCGATCGCCTCAGCCGCCCTCATCGCCATCGCCCTCCCCGCCCAGGCGGCCGTCGTGGACGTCCCGTTCGGGCCGTCCTCCATAGGCGACTACTGTCACGCCAAGGTCAGCTCGTCCTCGTGGATCGGCTTCTACGAGGCCGGCGGCCTGCGCTGCTACAGCGGCGGCATGGGCGGGGCGCTGCAGTACGCCGGATCCGGTGACCCGTACCTGGCCTGCAAATACCTCACCACGGACGTCGTCATGGCCGCGGTGAGAGGGGCGTCGGACTCTCTGGTCTGCCGCGTCATCCGCTGAGGCCGCCCTCGTCGAGCAGCCGATCACCCTGGTGGGCGCCGTAGAAGTCGGTCTGACGGGACATGATGGTGCGCATCGGGGTGCCGCGCGGCACGCCGTAGACGGTGCCGGGGAAGTCGAGGTCTTGCTGCTTCTCCCACAGCTCGGCGTGCCGGTCCGGCGAGAACAGCTCCGCCGGGTCGCCGGCCGCGATCCAGCCGATCGGTACGACCGTGTCGGGGGCGAGTCGTGAGTTGGCGTGCAGGACGCTGTTGATCCGCAGCTCGGACCGGGTGCCGACCACCGCGCCTGGGAAGATCGAGGCTCCTGTCGCGACGAACACCTCGTCCTCCACGACCGCCCCGTTGACGTGCGCGTGCGGGCCGATCAACACCGCGTCGCCGAGGATCGCGGGGTGGGAGGCTCTTCCGCGTACGAGCGCGTTCTCCATCACCACGACGTCCGCGCCCGTACGGACCTCGCCGTCCTCGGCGGTGAGTACGGCGCCGTGCAGGATGCGGGCCCGTTCGCCCAGGATGACGGCGCCGCACAGGACGGCCGTGGGGGCGACGTACGCGGAATCGGGTACCACCGGTCTTTGGCCACGATGCTCAAGCAGCATGGGCCAGATCCTAGGCGGGTCCGTCCAGGAGCTGCCATGGCGCGGTTCAGGCTATGAGCAGGCGGAGGCCGAGATCTGCCGCGTCGAGGTCGGCGAGGTCGCCGTTGCGCTCAGCCCACCGCCCGGAGTCGAGGTCGTCGCTGAGGCTTCGCACCGCCCGCTGCTCGGCCTCCGGCCCGACCCTCGTCCACACCGACATCGCACGGCGCACGGGATCCTCCAGGTACGCCGCCGACCGGCGCCAGTACGCCTCGAACAGGCCGTCAGCGCAGTTCCACGGGATGGGCACCGGCTCGGCGCGGGCGCCGATCGCGTCGGCCATCCCGGCAAGCGAGGGAAATTCCGCCAGAACAGCGGCGAACTCGGGCAGATAGTCGCGGGTGAGCCAGAACCGGTCCTGCCACCCGGGCTCGTCGGTGTCGAACGTCAGCACCACCACGCGGTGCGCCACGCGCCGCATCTCGCGCAGCCCGGCTATCGGGTCGCCCCAATGGTGAACGGTGGAGACGGCCATCGCGACGTCGAAGGACCGGTCCTCGAACGGCAGGCTCTCCGCGGCGGCGGCTACGCACGGCGCCGAACCGGCAGGCCGCTGCCCCCGCATGACCGCCGACGGCTCCACCGCGGTCACATGGCGATCGGCAGGCTCGTAGGAGCCGGTGCCGGCCCCGACGTTCAGCACCGTCCGCGCGTCCCCTAGAGCGTCCCAGATCTGCGCGGCGATCCGCGGCTCGGTACGCCGTGTCGCGGGGTAGGCGGTGCCGATCGCGTCGTACAGCCGTGCGCCGAGCATCTCCAGTTGCTCCTCCGGTGTCACCTTCAGTCCCTTCGCCCGTGCCTTGAGTTCCCTGTCGATGGCCGCCACCATGGCGTCGGCGCGATCACGCCGCTCCAGCAGCAGGCCGCGCAGCCGGCGCAGGTGCGCGACCGCGTCAGTGGACGGGTCGCCGACCAGTTCGGCGACCTCCCGCAGCCCGAAGCCCAGCCGCCGATAGGCCAGCACCTCCCGCAGCCGCTCCACGTCGCCCGCCGAATAGGCCCGGTATCCGGCCGTAGTCCGTGCCGACGGCCGGACGAGCCCGATCTCGTCATAGTGGTGCAGCGTGCGGACGCTCACGCCGGCCAGCTCGGCCACGTGCCCCACGGTCCAGTGATCCTCCACGGCACCGACTATGCCGCCTGACGCCACGTGAGGGTCAAGAGCCTCATTCACGGGGTACTGCTGTCGGCTCTCGAGCGGGGAGCGGAGGTTACATAACGTCCCTTATGGCAGGCCGTCACCATAAGCCACTGTTTGCACACTCTTGACTGACCTACTACGGTTCTTGACCATTGTCAGTCAATGGGTGGAGTGATCGCGTGAAGAACCGTAGAACGAGGACCGGCATCGCCGTGGCCGTGACCGTGGGCGCCCTGGGCTTCGCCGCTCCGGCCCACGCGTCCCCCACCCCGGCTCCGTCCCCGTCTCCGACCTCCACCGCCACGGCGACACCCAAGGGCCTGTTCACGCCCCTGAAGTACAAGCTCAGCCTCAAGGGCCAGCGGCAGCAGACGAACTACTTCTGCGTGCCGGCCTCGTCCTCGATGAGCCTGTCGACCTTCGGCATCAGCGTCAGCCAGTCGACCCTCGCCAAGAAGATGAAGACGACCGCCTCCGGCGGCACCAAGGGCTCGAACGCCCTGCCGGTGATCAACGCCTACGTCAAGTCGCGCGGCTTCAAGTACACGAGCCCGACCGACGCCAAGGGCAACGCCCTCGTGCTCATGAACCGCGTCTCGGGGAACATCGGCGACCTGCACCGGGCGCCCGTGCTCGCGGTGTGGATGGAGCAGCTGCCCTGGAACAAGGGCAAGATCAAGGGCACCAAGGTGGGCCACGCGATCATCGCCTACGGGTATGACAAGACGGCGGGCACCATCACCGTCTACGACCCCTGGAAGCCGACCGGCGGCGCCCACACCATCAGCGCCTCCGCCCTGTCCAAGATCCTCCAGCCGGGCGGCAACATGTACTACCTCTCCAAGCTCTGACGCCGCGAGCCATGGAGCGGGCGGACAGGTTCCGGGATCCGGGTGTGCGGCTGTGGCATTTCGCCAAGGAGATCCTGGTCCGGTGTCCGCGGTGCGACGGCCGGGCCCTGGTGGCCGTACACCCTGAGCATCGTGACGGGCACGCCTACGCCGTCGGCTGGCTGACGGCGCCGCACCGGCTGACCTGCGCCGGGTGCTCGTACGTCGCCGAATGGACGCCCCGGCCGTGGCGCACCGGTGCGGGGGACGCCTACTTCGCCGGGCGTGGTGTGCTGGTGGTGCCGGAGCTCGGCGGTCCGGACGATCCCTATTTCGGCCGGCCGCTGTGGTTGCGGGGAGCCTGCTGTGGCCGGGTGCTGTGGGCGTACAACCTCGCCCATCTGGAGCTGCTGGAGGCGTACGTGCGGGCGCGGCTGCGTGAGCGGCCCGAGAGCCCGGGGTCGCAGACCCTCCTGGAGCGGCTGCCCGCGTGGATGAAGGCAGCCGCCAACCGGGACGAGGTGCTCGCGGCGATCGGAGCCCTGCGCGATCTCGCGTAGGGGCTGGTCAGCTCAGGTTGAGCAGGCCCGCGTCGACGACTCGGCGGCCGAAGGGGCGGGCCAGCTCGGCGAGGCGTTCGCAGCCGTCCTCGCCCAGCACCTCGTACGCGGGCATCGCCAGCGTGTCCGTACGGTCCTCGATGTGCTGGCGCAGGGCCTTGCCCTCCGGGGTCAGAGTGTCGCCGTCGAGGAGGCCGCGGGTGCGCAGGCGTTCTTCGGCGGCGGCCCAGTCCTCCTCCGGCCAGGCGCGGCTGATCTTGAGGAACACGGTCGGGACGTCGCCGCTGGCCGCGTGGAGCACCAGGGCTTCGATGCCGCTGATGCCCTCCGTGAGCAGGGTGGCCACGTGGCCGTCGCCCCTGAACTCGCGTAGCAGGGTCTGCGCGTGCCAGAGCTCCAGGAGCGGGTCGCCGTCGGGCCAGGGGAGCGAGGCGTGGGCGGCGAAGAGAGGCCGGCCCTGGGGGTGGTCGCAGGCCGCTTCCGCGGCGCGGCGGGCCAGGGTCAGGGTGGCGTCGAGGTCGGGGAGCTCGTGCAGGCCTCCTCTGCGCAGGGCCTCGCCGGCGGCTTCCTGGCGGGCCTGGAGGATTTGGGCCGGCGTGGTCACGTCCCAGGCGGTGGCGAGCGAATGGCGTACGAGGTCGGGGCAGAAGTTGTAGAACGTGGCGATCACGACGTCGGCGGAGGCGCGGCCGAAGGGGGCGCTGCGGGAGGCGAAATAACCGGATCTGCCGGTCAGGCCCAGCTCGGCGTAGCGCTGGGTGGCTTCGGGGACGAAATAGATCATTCCGTGCAGGGGCTCCAGGCGGCGCCAGGCGCGGCGGGCTGCTGTTCTCACGGGTCAGGCCTCCAACGGCTTGTCGGCGGGGGTGGCGAACCGGGCCTGCGTCAGCGTGTCGACGAACTGCGACATTCCGGCTAGCCAGCGGTCCGGGTCGTCGGCTTTGCGACGTACGTACTCCGCCACCTCGGGGTGGGGGAAGATGTGGAAACGCTCTGCTTCGAGGCCTTTGATGACTGTGGCGGCCACGTCGGCGGGGTCGAGGATGGCTCCGGAGGCGGCGACGGCTCTGGCCGTGACGTGGTCTTCCTGGATGCCGTGCGCCAGCATCGCGGTGCGGACGCCCTGGGGGCACAGGACGCTGACCTTGATGCCCTTGGTGGCGTAGTGGATGGCCACCCACTCCGCGAACGCGATCGCCGCCGCCTTCGTCACCGCGTACGGCGCGTCGCCCGGGCAGCTGATCAGGCCGGCGGCCGAGCAGGTGTTGAGGAGGTAGCCGCCGCCGCGGGCGATCATGGATGGTACGACCGCGCGGGCGGCGTACACGTGGGCCAGGACGTTGACCGCGTACAGGCTGCTCCACTCCTGGTCGGAGGCGTCGAGGCCGTGGCCGCCGATGATCCCCGCGTTCGAGCAGAACAGGTCGACCGGGCCGAACGGGGTGTTCGCCAGGGCGCTGACCTGCGGCTCCGATGAGACATCCACCTGTACGGCCGTCGCGCGGTCGCCGATCTCCTCGGCCACGGCCTGGGCGCCGGCTTCGTCGAGGTCGGCGACGACCACGCCCGCCGCGCCCTCTTCTGCGAACCTGAGGGCCAGCGCCCGGCCGATCCCGCTGGCCCCGCCTGTGACGACCACAACCTTGTCCTGAACCCTCATTGAGCGCCCCTCCAGACCGACCAGCCGGTATCAGAACATGATTCTACTGCGACGGGCTCTCCTCGGATGAGAGGTTTCTCATCTGGGCTTCAGCGTGGTCTCCTCGAAAGGCGTCAAGGTCAAGCTCATGAAACATCGGGGAGCGGTGATCCTCCTGGCCCTCGGAGTCGCGGCGGCCGGGTTCATGTCCATGGGGCTGGTGCGGGCCGCCGAGGAGCGGCCCGAGCTGGGCGGGCCCGTCGTGGTCTCGTCGTCCCCCAAGGAAGGCGTGTCCACCTCGCTGGAGGAGGGCGCGTCCGCTTCTCCCAGGGAGGGCGCGTCAGACTCGCCGTCCCCGCGCAGGAGCGAGGAGCCCGAGCCGGTCGCGGAGAGCGATGAGCCGGGCTCGTCCCCGGTGCACAAGAGCGTGCCGCCGAGCTCCCACAAGACCAAGGCAGAGCCGGTCAAACCGCCGTCGCCGAGGCCCGGAGGCGGCGATGACGACGATGATGGCGGTGGGGACGACGATGGTGACGACTGATCGGGGGGTCGCATGCGGCTGAGCGCCCGCGCCCGGATCGTGGGCTGGATGCTCGCCGTCGTCGGCCTCGCGCTTGCGGTCTCGATCTTCGCGACCTGGACCGTCCTGCTGACCCGCCTCGACCGCCGGATAGATCTCGAGCTCACCAACGAGGTCGAGAAGCTGCGGCGCTACGCCCCGACCGCGCTCGACCCGAAGACCGGACACCCGGTCACCGATGTGGAAGACCTGCTCGCGGGTTACCTGGCGCTCAACGCGCCCGACCGATGGGAGACCTTCTTCAGCATCGTCGACGGCAACGCCAGCAAGATCCACGGAGTCCCGCCCCCCGTTCGCCTCGACACCGACGAACGGCTCGTCGCGCGCATGGCCGCGGCCACCAAGCCCCAGAGCGACCAGGTCGAGACCGCCGAGGGAACGGTCCACTACGCGGTCATCCCGGTCACCGTGGCCGCCGATCGCCGCCCCGGCCACTTCGTCGTGGCGATCCTCTACGACCAGCACCGCGCGGAAATCGTGGACGCGGTGCGGGCTCTCGGCCTGTCCGCGCTGGCCGCGATGGCGTTAGCGGGAGCGGCGGGATGGTTCGTGGCCGGGCGGGTGCTGGCGCCGGTCCGGCTGGTCAGCCAGACCGCGGAGCAGATCAGCGACTCCACCGATCTCACCCGCAGGCTCGACGTGCCGGGCGACGACGACGTGGCTGCGCTGGCCGCGACGTTCAACCACATGCTCGACCGGCTGGAGCACGCCTTCGTCGTGCAACGGCACTTCATGGACGACGCCGGCCACGAGCTGCGCACCCCGATCACCGTCATCCGCGGTCACCTGGAGCTCATGGGCGACGATCCCGCCGACCGCGCGGAAACCCTCGCCCTGGTCACCGACGAGCTCGACCGAATGAACCGCATCGTCGACGAGCTCCTCACCCTCGCCAAGGCCGAGCAGCCCGGGTTCCTGGCGCTCGACCACGTCGAGCTGGCCGACCTCACGGTCAGCGTGGTCGCCAAGGCCCGCGCGCTCGGCGAGCGCCGGTGGCGGGTGGACGAGGTGGCCGAGGCCCGCGTGCCCGCCGACCGCCAGCGGCTCACGCAGGCGCTCATGCAGCTCGTGGCCAACGCTGTCCGCCACACCACCGACGACGACCTGATCGCCGTCGGCTCCGCCGTCCGCGACGGATGGGTCGAGCTGTGGGTACGCGACAGCGGCCCCGGCGTGGCCCCCGCCGATCGCGAACGGATCTTCGGGCGCTTCATCCGCGGCGCCGGCCGCACCGGGACCCATGACGGGGCCGGCCTGGGGCTGGCCATCGTCAGGTCCATCGCAGAAGCGCATGGAGGCAATGTGAAAGTGACCGAGGCTCCGGGCGGCGGGGCCTGTTTTGTCATGTCTATCCCGCTGTGGGAGCTGTGGGAGGTGCGGTGAACCGGATTCTGATCGCCGAGGACGAGGCCAGGATCGCGTCGTTCGTGGAGAAAGGGCTGCGGGCCAACGGCTTCGTCACCGCCGTGGCGGGAGACGGGGTGGCGGCCCACGACCTGGCCTGCGCCGGCGGGTTCGACCTGCTCATCCTGGATATCGGGCTGCCGCTGACCGACGGGTTCACCGTGCTGCGGCGGCTGCGCGAGTCCATGGTGACCATACCTGTGATCATCCTGACCGCCCGTGACAGCGTCAGCGACACGGTGGCCGGGCTGGAGGGCGGGGCCGACGACTACATCGCCAAACCCTTCGCCTTCGAGGAGCTGCTGGCCAGGGTGCGGTTGCGGCTGCGGGCCGACCGCGCGCCCGAGGTGACCGTGCTGCGGGTGTCGGACCTGTCGCTCGACCTGCGGGCCAGGCGGGCTTACGTGGGGGACCGGGCGGTGGATCTGTCGACCAGGGAGTTCGCGCTGGCGGAGATCTTCTGTCGGCATCCCGATCAGGTGCTGACGCGGGAACAGCTGCTCAGCCATGTGTGGGGGTTCGATTTCGACCCGGGGTCCAATGTGGTGGACGTCTACGTGCGCTACCTGCGCCGCAAGATCGGGGCGGAGCGGATCGAGACCGTCCGGGGGACGGGATACCGGATGAGAGTCGCCTAATCATCAGCTCACGGTCGCTTCACGCCGCGCTTACAGGATGGTCAGCGAGAGATCGAGAGGGTGACGGAAGGGGCGATTGTGGTAGCCGGGCTGGTGATGGATCTCGTGGCGATCGTCGTGCTGGCGTATGGGCTCTACTATCGGCGGCATCATCGGCGCGACCTGCTGTTCGCCTACATCGCGCTCAACGTGGGGATCTTCGCGGTGGTGTCGCTGCTGCTGGTGCAGCGGGTGGACATCGCGGTCGGGTTCGGGTTGTTCGGGGTGCTGTCGATCATCCGGCTCCGGTCCAGCGAGATCACTCAGGAGGAGATCGCCTACTACTTCGTCGCGCTGGTGCTGGGGCTGGTCAACGGCATCGCGGGAGCGTGGCCGCTGACGTCGCTCCTGCTGAACGGCGTGCTGCTGGTGGTCATGTACGTCGCCGATCATCCTGGGCTGCTCGGGCGGACGCGGCATCAGGTGGTGACCCTGGACGTCGTGCATGCGGATCCGGCGATGTTGCGGGTGGATCTGGAGAGCCGGTTGCGGGCGCGGGTGCTGCACTGCGTGGTCACCCAGGTGGATTACGTCCGGGACGTGACTGTGGTGGACGTCCGCTACGTGGTCCCGAATCCACGCGTGGGGGTGCGGTGATGGCAGGGATGGTGGCTCGGACGGTGGGCGGTGAGGGCCAGGTGGCAGCTCGGACGTGCGATGAAAGTCAGGTGGCGGTGCGGACGACCTGGGGTGAGGGCCGGGTGCAGTGCGGGGCTTGGGGGTGTGGTGGTGAGGGCTGAGCTGGATGCGGATGTGTTGCTCGCCGGGGTTGCCGCGGAGGTGCCGCCGATGGGGCTGGAGGACGTGCCGGAGCTCATGAGCCGGGTGGACAGCAAATACATCGTGACGGCCGCGACCATGGCCCGGCTGGCGGCCGAGCTGGGGGATCGGTTCGCGGTGTTGAAGATCGGGGAGCGGCGGCAGTTTCGCTATACCTCGACCTACTTCGACACTCCTGACCTGCTCACTTTCCATCAACATCGACAGGATCGGCGGCGCAGGTTCAAGCTGCGCACCCGTACGTACCTGGATGGGGGAGGCAGTTGGCTTGAGCTCAAGCTCAGCGGGGCGCGAGGCAGCACGGACAAACATCGCATCCCGTACGACGATGCGCCGGCTCGGACGCTGACCCGGGAAGCGCTGGACTTCGTGCAGGACACCCTGCTGAGCGAGCTGCGCCTCATCGCGCCGGACCTGCTCGTGCCGGTGCTGGCCACCGACTACAAGCGGGTGACGCTCATCGACCGGTCCGGCGCCGCGCGGCTCACCTGCGACACGGGGCTGCTCTGTCATGACGGGCAACGTAGCGCTCCCGCTCGGCGTGATCTGGTGCTGCTGGAGTCGAAGTCGGCGGATGGGAAGGCCATGGTCGACAAGGTGCTGCGTGGGTTGGGGGTGCGGCCGGTGAGCGTGAGCAAGTACTGCCTGGCGGTGGCCGCGCTCCGGGAGCTCCGGGCCAACCGGTGGCGGCCGGTGCTGCAGTGCTACCTCATGCCGCAACCGACCGCGAGCTCCTGCCGGCCGGGGGTGAGAGGCCGGGCGGGGACGTTGAAGCAGGTGGGTGTGGGGAGCAGGTTGGCGATTGGGGGTTAGTAACCGATCTCCCTGACGGGAGGCCCGTTCCGGGCTGAAAATCGGGGTGGTTGCCCGCCGACGTCGTTCCTCTATGGTCCGCTGGAGGCCGTGGGTTAGTAGGACGCCGGAAGCCGCGCCGTGGGCCCTTCACTGTGCTTCGAGCACGCGGACTAGATTCGCTTCTCCCCCAGCGGTTTCTCGGGCACCGTGCAGGGACTGACGCATGAACGCGGCGGGAGGATCGCGATGCTGGAGGAAAGCAAGGATCACGAGGAGATCATCGAGCGGGTCGCGGCGCTGGACATCGGCAAGGCCACGCTGATGTGCTGCGTGCGGATTCCGGATGAGGACAAGCCCGGACGGCGACTGCAGGAAGTGCAGTCGTATTCGACCATGACCCGCTCGGTGCTGGGCATGGCCGACCACCTGCACGCCCTCGGCGTGAGGCGGGTGGTGATGGAGGCCACCAGCGACTACTGGAAACCCATCTTCTACCTGCTGGAAGCCGCCGGGTTGGATGCCTGGCTGGTCAACGCCCGCGACGTCAAACACCTGCCCGGCCGCCCGAAGACCGATCGGCTGGATGCGGTGTGGTTGTGCAAGGTCGCCGAACGGCAGATGCTGCGCCCCAGTTTCGTCCCGCCGCCCGAGATCCGGCAGCTACGGGATCTGACCCGCTACCGGGTCGATCTGATCGGCGCCCGCACCGCGGAGAAACAGCGGGCCGAGAAACTACTCGAAGACGCGCAGATCAAGCTGTCGGTGGTCGCCTCCGACATCTTCGGCGTCTCCGGCAGGGCGATGATGGGCTCGCTGATCGCCGGCGAACGCAATCCGCGGGTGCTGGCCGAGGTGGCTCGCTCCACCCTGCGCAGGAAGATCCCCGATCTTGTCGAAGCCTTCACCGGTCACTTCACCGACCACCACGCCTTCCTGCTGGCCACGATGCTGGCCCGCGTAGACCAGATCAGCCACGACCTTGCGCGGGTTGAGGCCCGGATCGAGGAGCTGATCGCCCCTTTCGCTCAAGCGGCTGTGCACCGTCTGGATGAGATCCCCGGCATCGGCATCACCGCTGCGCAGGCCATCATCGCCGAGATCGGCCTGGACATGAGCCGCTTTCCCACCGCCGCGCACCTGGCCTCCTGGGCCCGCTTCGCCCCAGGCATCAAGGAGTCGGCGGGCAAACGCAAAGGCCGCGGGGCGACCGGTCACGGCAACCGCTACCTGGCCCGCGTGCTGGGCGAAGCGGCCGTGGTCGCCGGCAAAAGCAACACCTTCCTCGGCGAACGCTACCGGCGCATCGCCCGCCGACGCGGCACCAAACGCGCCATCGTCGCGGTCGGCCGCTCCATCTTGATCATCGTATGGCACCTGCTGTCCAACCCCGAAGCGCGCTACATCGACCTGGGCGCCGACTTCTACGACAAACGCATCGGCCCCGAACGCAAGAAGCGCAACCACATCCGCCAGCTCGAAGCCCTCGGCTATCGGGTCATCCTCGAACCAGCCGCCTGACCAGCAGAGGTGATCACGAACCCCGACCCGCCACCACACGCCGGGGTTCGCTGCCGCCTGTCCACTAACGCTCCGATTTTCGGACTAGAGGTTGGCAGGTGTCGGGGTATGCGGGGCTTGAGGTTGCTGGTGCAGCGGGTGGATATCGCGGCCGGGTTCGGGTCGTTCGGGATGCGCGGGACTTGAGGGTTGCTGGGGTTCGGGGTGTGCGGGATTCGGGGTGTGCGGGGCTTGGGTTAGCTGGGTCGGGTGTGCGGGGTTTTTGTGGTCGGGGCGACCGGCGTCCTTGGGTGCTAGGCTGGCGCTCGTCGTATCGGATACGGGTTGAGAGGGAGGTGAGGTTGAATGACCGCGGTGAAGACCGCTGCTCTGTGCAGCGCCCGGACAATCCTCACGTCCCGGGCCCCGGTCTGACCTAGTTCGCACGCTCGTCGCGCGCCGGAAGGCTTGCGCTGCGGGTCATGCTTGAGTCTCGTCGGGGCCCCTTCTCCGCAAGGTGTCTCACGTTGAATTCTCCTTTCACGGATCCTTCTGCTTCTTCCACTGGCACAGTCCTGTCCCGCTATGGGTGGACCCGGGCGATGGAGGACGCCTTCGCCGTACACCGGCAGGATGGTCTGCGCCCAGGCCGGATCGTGCGCGTGGATCGCGGCCGATGCGATGTGGTGACCGAGTCTGGTCTCGCACGCGTCCTTATGTCCGGCCTGCGCCGTTCCGACCCGCTGGATGCGCCCTGCACCGGCGACTGGGCGGCCCTGCGATCGGCATCGGCCCCGGCTCCTGACCCCGACCCGGACCCGTACCCGGCTCCTGACCCGTACCCGGCTCCTGACCCGTACCCGGCTCCTGACCCGGACCCGGACCTCGACCCGGACCTGGCTCCGGACCTGGACCTGGCTCCGGACCTGGACCTGGCTCCGGACCTGGACCTGGCTCCGGACCTGGACCTGGCTCCGGACCCGGACCTGGCTCCGGACCCGGACCTCGACCCGGACCCGGACCTGGCTCCGGACATGGGGCTGGCCCTGAACCTGGGGGTGGGGCTGGAGTTGGTGGCGCTGTTGCCGCGGCGTAGCGCGATCGTGCGGTCTTCCGCGTCGCGTTCCTCACATGGGCAGGTGCTGGCTGCCAACGTCGACCTCGTGATCATTGCCGTCTCTCTGGCGGCTCCGGTGGATCCGGCTCGGCTGGAGCGGCTGCTGGCCTTGGCCTGGGAGAGCGGTGCCCAGCCGCTCATCGTACTGACCAAGGCGGATCTGATCGCCGACGCCGACGACGTACATGCCGAGACCCGGGCGTTGGCGCCAGGTCTGGACGTGCTGGCTGTCAGCGCGGAGACCGGCCAGGGCATCGGCGAGTTGCGGGCGTCGATCGGTGGCACCGCCGTGTTGCTGGGCTCCTCCGGCGCGGGCAAGTCCACGCTCGCCAACGCCCTGCTCGGCGAGGAGCTGCTGGCCACCGGCGAGGTACGTGCTCAGGACGGTAAGGGCCGCCACACCACCGTTCGTCGTGAACTGGTGGCCCTGCCCGGCGGCGGTGTGCTCATCGACACGCCGGGCCTGCGTGGGATCAGCCTCTATGACGCTGCCGAAGGTCTGGAGCAGGTCTTCGCCGACATCGAGCACCTCGCTGCGGGCTGCCGTTTCGCCGACTGCGCTCACGACAGCGAGCCGGGGTGCGCCGTGCAGGCCGCCATCAGCGCGGGTGAGCTGGCCGGGCGCCGCCTGGCCAGCTATCGGAAGCTGCAGCGGGAGAACGACTGGGCCACCTCGCGTACCGATGCTCGGCTGCGTGGGGAGCTCACCGACCGGCAGAAGGCCATCACCAGCCATCTGCGGGCGACCTACCGGTTCCGGGATCGCCAGCTATGAACGACCTCCCGCGATCCCAGGTCACCGAACAGACCAGTGCCATTCAAGGATCGCCCGGCACCTTGAGCGACGTCCCGAGCAGGGGCGTCGCGGTGACGGGTGACGCGATCGCCATGCGACAGGCCCACAGCACCGAGTGCCGCCACGCCGGCGGCGACATCCTGCGACCGATCACGAGTACGGAAACGGATCCCGACACCGCCATGACCATCACCTGGACCGCCCGCCCCGAGACCGACGCCGACCACGTTCAGATCCGCGAGGTCAACCTGGCCGCCTTCTCCACCTCGCTCGAAGCCGACCTGGTCGAGGCCCTGCGTTCTGACCCGGAGGCTTGGCTGCCCGGCCTGTCCTGGGTCACCGAAGGTCCCGACGGTCGCATCGCCGGGTTCGCGCTGCTCACCCGCTGCCACGTCGACGGTGCTCCGGCCCTCACGCTGGGCCCGTGCGCCGTGCTACCGGAGTTTCAGCGGCAGGGCGCGGGTTCGGCGGCGATTCGCGCCGCGCTGCGGGCTGCTCGCGAGCAGGGTGAGAACCTCGTACTCGTCCTCGGCCATGCCGAGTACTATCCCCGCTTCGGCTGTGTCCCCGCCTCCCGCTACGGCATCCGGCCGCCGTTCGAGGTCGAGGACAAGTACATGATGGCGCTCGCCTTCGATCCCGCACTCCCCATCCCCTCCGGCACCATCCGCTACCCGGCGGCCTTCGGCGTCTAATGGGTCTGACCTGCCGTCTCCGGTTCGGGCCCACGTGGACGGCAGAGGCGGCAGGGCTCGCCTCTCTGGTTGGTTGAGCACGGTGGGCGGCTTCGGTTGCGGCGTGTTGCGAGTCGAGAGTCGGTTCGCCGCCGCCTGCCGGGATGAGCTCCGGGGTGGATTCGGGCTTGGCTGTCGGGACGCGGGTTCCGGGAAGGTCCGGGGCTTAGGTGCCTGCCGGGACGAGTCGCCGGGGGCGGTCTGGGGCTCATCAGTATGGATGAGCCCCCGCGTCACCCGGGGCTCGTCGCCGGGACGAGCCCCGGGCGCGTCCGGGGACGAGCTCGGGGTGCTCCGGGGCTCGTCCCGTGTTGCTTGTGTCGCTCCTGCGTGGCGTGCCTGGTCAGGCGCCTACGTAGGCGGCGAGGTGTTCGCCGGTGAGGGTGGAGCGGGCGGTGACGAGGTCGGCGGGGGTGCCTTCGAAGATGATCCGGCCCCCGTCGTGTCCGGCGCCGGGGCCGAGGTCGATGATCCAGTCGGCGTGTGCCATGACCGCCTGGTGGTGTTCGATGACGATGACCGACTTGCCGGCGTCCACGAGCCGGTCGAGGAGGCCGAGCAGGTGCTCGACGTCGGCGAGGTGCAGGCCGGTGGTCGGCTCGTCCAGGACGTAGATGCCGCCCTTGTTGGCCATGTGGGTGGCCAGCTTGAGCCGCTGCCGCTCGCCGCCGGACAGCGTGGTGAGCGGCTGGCCGAGGCTGAGGTAGCCGAGGCCGACGTCGGCGAGCCGGTCGAGGATGGCGTGCGCGGCCGGCGTGCGCGCCTCGCCGGCGCCGAAGAACTCCTGGGCCTCGGTCACCGGCATCGCGAGCACCTCGCTGATGTCGCGGCCGCCGAGGTGGTGGTCCAGCACCGAGGCCTCGAACCGCTTCCCTTCGCACACCTCGCAGGTGGTGGAGACGCCGGCCATCATGCCCAGGTCGGTGAAGACGACGCCGGCGCCGTTGCAGTTGGGGCAGGCGCCCTCGGAGTTGGCGCTGAACAGCGCCGGCTTGACACCGTTGGCCTTCGCGAACGCCTTGCGGATCGGGTCGAGCAGGCCGGTGTAGGTCGCCGGGTTGCTGCGCCGGGAGCCGCGGATCCCGGCCTGGTCGATCGACACCACGCCGGCGCGGGCCGGGATCGAGCCGTGGATCAGCGAGCTCTTGCCGGAGCCGGCCACGCCGGTGACGACGGTGAGCACCCCGAGCGGGATGTCGACGTCGACGTCGACCAGGTTGTTCGCCGTCGCGCCGCGGATCTCCAGCGTGCCGGTGGCCTTCCGGACCTTCTCCTTGAGGGTGGCCCGGTCGTCGAGATGGCGGCCGGTGATGGTGCCGCTGGACCGCAACCCTTCGACGGTGCCTTCGAAGCAGACGGTGCCGCCTCCCGTACCGGCGCCTGGGCCGAGGTCGACGACGCGGTCGGCGATCGCGATGGTCTCCGGCTTGTGCTCCACGACGAGCACCGTGTTGCCCTTGTCCCGCAGCCGCAGCAGCAGGTCGTTCATCCGCTGGATGTCGTGGGGGTGCAGGCCGATGGTGGGCTCGTCGAAGACGTAGGTGACGTCGGTGAGCGCGGAGCCGAGGTGGCGGATCATCTTGACGCGCTGCGCCTCACCGCCCGACAGCGTGCCCGCCGGCCGCTCCAGCGAGAGGTAGCCCAGGCCGATCTCCACGAAGGAGTCGAGGGTATGCAGCAGCTTTCCGAGCAACGGCGCCACCGACGGCTCGTCCAGGCCGCGGACCCATTCGGCCAGGTCGCTGATCTGCATCGCGCACGCTTCGGCGATGCTGATCCCGCTGATCTTCGACGACCGGGCGTCCTCGCTGAGCCGGGTGCCGTCGCATTCGGGGCAGGTGGTGAAGGTGACCGCCCGCTCCACGAAGGCCCGGATGTGCGGCTGCATCGCCTCCTTGTCCTTGGACAGGAACGACTTCTGGATCTTGGGGATCAGCCCCTCGTACGTGAGGTTGACGCCCTCGACCTTGACCTTGATCGGCTCCCGGTAGAGGAAGTCCTGCATCTCCTTCTTGGTGAAGTCGCGGATCGGCTTGTCCGGGTCGAGGAGGCCCGACTCGGCGTAGACCCGCACCGTCCAGAAGCTGTCCGACTTCCAGCCGGGGATGGTGAACGCGCCCTCGGCGATCGACTTGGAGTCGTCGTAGAGCTGGGTGAGGTCGATGTCGGAGACCGCGCCCCGGCCTTCGCAGCGCGTGCACATGCCGCCGATGCGGGTGAACGACGCCCGCTCGGCCTTGCGGGCGCCGCGTTCGACGGTGATCGCACCGCTCGCCCTGACCGTGGGGACGTTGAAGGCGAACGCCTGGGGCGACCCGATGTGCGGCTGCCCGAGCCGGCTGAAGAGGATGCGCAGCATCGCGTTGGCGTCGGTGGCCGTGCCCACCGTGGAACGGGGATCGGCGCCCATCCGCTGCTGGTCGACGATGATCGCGGTCGTCAGTCCTTCGAGCACGTCGACCTCGGGCCGCGCCAGCGTCGGCATGAAGCCCTGGACGAAGGCGCTGTAGGTCTCGTTGATCAGCCGCTGCGACTCGGCGGCGATCGTGTCGAACACGAGCGAGCTCTTCCCCGACCCGGAGACGCCGGTGAACACCG
This sequence comes from Nonomuraea rosea, assembly GCF_039539705.1. Lineage (NCBI taxonomy): Bacteria > Bacillati > Actinomycetota > Actinomycetes > Streptosporangiales > Streptosporangiaceae > Nonomuraea > Nonomuraea rosea. Next base: position 41,131 of record NZ_BAABDQ010000045.1, read on the forward strand.
TCAGCTGGCGCTTCGGGATCTCGACGCTGATGTCCTTGAGGTTGTTCTCGCGCGCGCCGTGCACGCGGATCACATCGTGGCTGGCAGCGTGCGGCGCAGGCGACTGCGGGTCCGTCCTCGTTTCCTGGCTCATCGTGTCTCCATAGGTAAGGGGGCCGCGTTCACGGTCTCCGTCGGTGTCGCCTGGCTTGATCTGACCGGCTTCGAGAGTATGTCCGATTCTCTATTGATTTGGCCAGGTGAGGGCCATCGGCCACACGGCGAACCGGTCACCCCGCTCCCGCGCCGCAGGAGCGGGGGCCGGCGCTCACTGGTCCTGAACCAGCCCAAGGACGTTGCCGTCGGTGTCGGTGAAGGTGGCCACGAGGCGGCCGCCGCCGACGTCGTGGGCGGGCTCCTTCACGGTGGCGCCCGCGGCGGTCACCTCGGCCAGCTTCGCCTCGATGTCCGGTACGTGCCAGTACGCCACCGGCGAGGACATGCCCTGCGGCCCGCCGTTCGGCACCAGCCCGATGTGCTGGCCCGCGACGTCGAAGCCGACGTAGTAGGACCCGTCGGTCTGCGGCGCGATGCCGAGCAGGGCGGTGTACACCGCCTTGGCCTTCTCGAGGTCGGCCACGGGGTGCAGCACGGTCTTGATTCCCTGGGTGGAAGAGTCGGTCATGGTCGCTCCTGAGGTTCGTGGGTGGCCGGCTGGACCTCACCGCCGGGGGGCGTCGAGCGGCAGGTGGAGGTCCATGGCAGTCACGCTAGTTGCGGCTCCGTGACCGCCGCTTCTCCATTCCTGCTCGGTCGCTTCACGGGCCAAAGTTGATCGCCCATGCCTTGAAGCAGTGAAACTCGACAACGGCGACTTCGCGGTGATAGGCAGGAGCTGACCTGCGAATATGAGCAGCAACCGGCCATCGGCCAGGGCGAACGCCTTGCGGAGGACGCTGCTTGCGGCCAAAAGGATATGCCTGATGCTCGACCGCATTAACGAAATACCGGGCGTTGTGTTGAGCGCGGAAGGGTATCTCGATGACTTCTGGCCGAACTTCCGGAACATCGATGACGTGTTCTGGAAGCTTGAGCGGATCCAGAGCTTCCGCCAGTCCGGGGAGCCGAGCTGGGTCGCGATGATGGAGGGCGACTGGGACCGGTCGCTCAAGCTGATCGACGACGAGCCGGCCGCCGCGCGGGAGCCGGGCCGCCGGGCCAAGAGCGTCACGCGCAGGCGGATCCGGATCGTCGAGCAGCCCGTCACGCCCTACCTGCAATGGGAGATGCACGTCCTGGCACTGCGGGCCGCGGCGACCGAGAAGGTGCGGGTGCTCGACGCGGCCGAGGTGGCCGACCTCGAGATCGACCGGCCGCTGCCGGAGCTGGTGGTGCTGGGCTCCTTGGTGATGTACGAGATCACGTACGACTCCACCGGGGCCCACAGCGGGGCCCGGCGGATCGACGATCCCGAGGTGATCGCGGCGTGCAGGGGAGAGCTCGACAAGCTGTACGCGGTGGGCGAGGACTTCAGGACCTATTACGAGCGCGACATTGTGCCGTTGCCTGCCCCTTCGGTGACCGTCTGAGGCGGGGGATCAGCCGCGGGTGATGGTGAGTCGCATGGCGGTGTAGTCGAAGGTGATCGCGTACGGCTTGAAGAACTCGTGGGTGAAGTTGGCGATCAGGTCGAAGCCGAACTGCGCGGACTGGCCCGGGCCGGGGAACCCGGGGAAGACCTTCTCCGCCGCGTGGCCCGGCACGTCGCGTCCGACGGCCCGGCCCAGGCTGATCCGCTCGGCCGTGATCGGGTAGAGCTTGTTGCCGCCCGGCTGTTCGATCGGGTGGTCGTGGTCCACCGTGATGCCGCCCGCCCGTTCGGCGATCTCCACCGTGGTGTCGAGGCCGCTGGCGATGCCGCCGGTGTCGACGGTGGCCATCCGCGGGCCGTAGTCGCCGAGGCTGCCCAGTGTGCACGGGTAGTGGTCGCCGGCCAGCCAGAGCGGCAGCCGGTCGGCGGCGTGCGCTCGGGAGCCGGCCTTGCTCCTGGGCCGCAGTGTCAGGGCCCGGCCGGCGTAGTCCATGGTGGTCAGGAAGTGGTAGAAGATCGTCGTGCCGAACGCGCCCGCCGCCGCCGTCCCGTCGGGGAGTGGGGGGCGTTGCGCGTCGCTCCACTGCACCGGAAGGTTGCGGATCTCGACGTTGCCGATCTTGAACGAGTCCAGGACGCCGAGCCAGATGTTGATGGGCTGATTGTTGGCTACTCCGCCCGGCATGGTGGCCACCGCGCGCAGGCCCGCCCGCTCCGCCACCTCTTTCGACAGGTCGAGCGTGGCGTAGGTGTCGAGCCAGAACGTTCCGGGTGCTCCGCCGTTCAGGCTGGCCTCGACGGCGGGCACGGGGTCCAGGGTGACGAAGGGCACGCGTGCGCTCTGGGCTCCGTGGAGCTGCCAGGGTGTGCCGCCGACGTGGGAGTAGAGCTTGGCGAGGGCCTGGTCGCGGGGGCGGTCGATGCCCTTCAGCAACGGTACGGCGCGGGCGAGCCGGTCCTGCCGGACGAAGCACTCGGCCAGCCGCTGCGCCGAGGCGACGTCGCCGGGCCGCAGGGCGAGGGCCTTGGACAGGTGCTGCTCCGCCGCGCCGAAGCGGTTGGTGAGCAGGGCGAGGTAGCCGAGCTGGGCCAGGGCGTGCGCGTCGCGTGGGTCCTTGCGGAGCTGGCGGCGGTAGCCGCGTTCGGCCGCATGGAAGTTGCCCGCCTTGAACAGCAGGTCAGGGTCTTCCGTGGCGGCGACGGCCGCGTTCGGGGCGGCGTCCAGGGCGGGGAGTATCGCGCCGGCGGCCAGGGCGAGGCCCGTCCGCCGGAGGAACGCGCGGCGGTCGGGGGCGTGGAGGGTCATGGGAGCAGCCAACTCGGGGCCGCGTTTCCTCGGCGTTTCCGGTTGTGGTCGCCTTTCGCGGGATATTTCGGTGAAGGGATATTCAGGTGCTGAAGGGGCACGAGACGGTCGTGGCGACAACGCCGATTTCCGCTCAGCGCATACGCGCCGAGCTGCGCCGGGCGCGGGCGCGCTTGCGACGAATTCTTGGACGGGGCGCAACGAGGCCTCGACGAGGCTCGCGAGCAGGCGGACGGAGCGGCGCGGCGGTTGCTGGCGCTCGACGTTGTGCTGGCCCGCAGAAAAGCCGAACCGGAGACGAACGAAACCCGGCGCCGGGTCCTAAGCCGGGCGTTCGGCGAGGGCGCCGGGTCGTAAGGCGGGCGTTCGGCGAGGGCGCCGGGTCCTAAGCCGGCGTTCTGCGAGGGTAAGCCGCCGTACAGCGCGGATGCCGCCCCCGGCCGTCGTGCCGGGGGCGGGCTGGGCGGCAGGGGCCTACAGCGGGAGGCCGCCGGTGGCGGAGCTAGTGGAGCCGGTGGCCTGGTAGGCGGCGATCGTGCGTTCGGCGATGCGCATCTGGTGGATCTCGTCGGCCCCGTCGGCGAAGCGGGCCCAGCGGGCGTGCTGGAACATGTTGGCCAGCGGCGTGTCCGTCGAGTACCCGAGGGCTCCGTGCACCTGGATCGCCCGGTCCACGATCCGGTTGAGGCTGTTGGCCACGAAGTGTTTGGCCATCGACACCTCCGTACGGAAGTCCTCGCCCTTGTCGATCTTGGAGGCGGCGTGCAGCACCATGAGCTTGCACTGGTACAGCTCCATGGCCGAGTCGGCGATCAGCCACTGGATGCCCTGCTTCTCGGCCAGCAGGGAGCCGTGGCTGTAGCGGTTGAGCGCACGGTCCACCATCATGTCCAGGGCCGTCTCCGCCTGCGAGATCCAGCGCATGCAGTGGGCCAGGCGAGCAGGCCCGAGACGATACTGGCCCAGGCGGTGGCCGTTGCCCCGGCCGCCGAGGATTTGGCTGTCGGGCAGCCGGAGGTCCTCGATGACGATCTCGCTGTGGCCCGTGGAGCCGTGCATCGTCTCGACCTCGCGTACGTCGTTCCAGCCCGGGTTGGGCAGGTCCACGAGGAAGGCGGTGTTGGCGCCCCGTGAGCCCTCGGGGACGTCCGGCTCCGTCCTGGCGATGAGGATGGCGAAGTTGGCGCGGCGGGCGTTGGAGATGAACCACTTGTGGCCGTTGATGACCCACTCGTCCCCGTCGCGTACGGCCGACGTCTTGATCAGGGTGGGGTCCGAGCCGGCCACCTCGGGCTCGGTCATGGCGAAGCAGGACATCTTGGCGCCGTCGAGCAGCGGACGAAGGTACTTCTCCTTCTGCTCGTCGTCGGCCCAGTGCAGGAGCGTGTGCATGTTGCCCTCGTCGGGGGCGCTGCAGTTGAGCACCCAGGGGCCGATGCGGGTCTTGGCCGCCTCCGACTGCACCATGGCCAGCTCCACGTGGCCCAAGCCCATCCCGCCCCACTCCTTGGGCATGTGGGGCAGCCACAGCCCCTCCGCCTTGGCCTGGGAGCGGAGGCGGAAGATGGTCTTGAGGTAGGCGTCGCGGTCGCTCTCCTTCACCTCGTCCATGGCGGGAATGACGGTGCCCTGGATGAAGGCCCGGACCCGCTTGCGGATCTCCTCATGCTCCGGGGCGAGGGTGAAATCAATGGCCATGGTCGTGCTCCTTCAGCAACAGGAAATCGGTCAAAGGGGGGTCCCGCTCTCGATGGCGGGGTAGTGGCAGGCGAGCCAGTGCTCCTCGCCGATCTGCCGGATCTGGGGCTCCTCGTCGGAGCACCGCGCCGCCGCCCGAGGGCAGCGGGTACGGAAGCGGCACCCCGTGGGCGGGCTGACCGGCGACGGCGGCTCGCCGCTGATCAGGGTGTCGGCCGGGGGCAGGTCCAGGCCGCCGCCGGGGATGGAGGCGATCAACGCCCGCGTGTACGGATGCGCCGGCCGCGAGATCAGGTCGGCGCTGGGGGCGAGCTCGCACACCTTGCCCAGGTACATCACCATGATCCGGTCACTGATGTTCTTCACCACGGCCAGGTCGTGGGCGATGAAGACGAGGGTGAGCCGGTAACGGTCTTTCAGGTCCTCCAGCAGGCCGAGGATCTGGGCCTGTACGGAGACGTCCAGCGCCGACACGGGCTCGTCGCAGATCACCACCTCCGGATCGAGGATCAGCGCCCTGGCGATGGAGATGCGCTGGCACTGCCCGCCCGAGAACTCGTGCGGACGCCGTACCGCCGCCGTCTTGGGGTCGAGCCCGACCGCCTCCAGCACCTCGTCCACCCGGTCGCCGGGCAGGCTCCACACGCGCGGGCCCTCGCCGACGATGTCGCGGACGCGGCGGCGGGGGTTGAGCGACGAGATCGGGTCCTGGAAGATCATCTGGAGGCGGCGGCGGGTCCGCCGCAGGGACTCGCCGCGCAGGGTCGTCAGCTCCAGGCCGTCCAGCCGCACCGAGCCCGAGCGGGGCGGCGGGAGCTGGACGAGGGCTCTGGCGGCGCTCGACTTGCCGCAGCCGGACTCGCCGACGATGCCCAGGGTCTCGCCGCGCGCCAGGTCGAAGCTCACCCCGGAGACCGCCCGCACGGTGCGGCCGCGTCCGGCGGGGAACTCCACGACCAGATCCTCCACCCGCAGCAGCACCTCGTCACGGGGACGCAGGTGAGCACTTCCGCTACCGGCCACTTGATCTCAGCTCCTTTCCTGGCTGGTGCGAGGGGAGATGGAGACGGAGACGGGCGAGGAGTCCGAGCGGTCGCGCGGATACCAGCAGGCGTACTGGTGGCCGTCCTCGAACAGCGGCGGCGCCTCCAGCGCGCACCGCTCCTCCGCGTACGCGCACCGCGCCCGGAACGCGCACCCCTGCGGCAGATCCACCAGATCCGGCGGCCGGCCGGGGATGACCCGCAGCCGATGGTGCACCGGATCCGTCAGCCGGGGCGCCGCCTGCAACAGAGCCTCCGTGTACGGCATCCGCGCGTGCGCGAACACCTCCGCCGCAGGACCCCGTTCCACCACCTTCCCGGCGTACATGACGATCACCTCGTCGGCCCACCGCGCCACCACGGACAGGTCATGGCTGACCAGCACCACCGCCATGTCCCGTTCCTCCCGCAGCCGGTGCAGCAGCCGCAGCACCTGGTCCTGGATGGTCACGTCGAGGGCGGTCGTCGGCTCGTCGGCGAACAGCACGTCGGGCCCGCACGACAGCGCCATCGCGATCGTCACCCGCTGCCGCATCCCGCCCGAGAGCTGGTGCGGGTAGCGCCGCAGCATCCGCACGGGATCGGAGATCCCGACCGAGGCCAGCAGCCGTACGGCCTCCGCCCGCGCCTGCCGCCGGCCCATGCCCAGGTGCACCCGCAACGGCTCCATCACCTGCGTGCCGATCGTCCGCACCGGGTTGAGCGCGGTCATCGGGTCCTGGAACACGGTCCCGAGCCGGGGCCCGAGGACCGAGCGCATCTCGGCGGGGCTGTAGGTGGTCAGGTCGTCGCCGGACAGGTACACGTTCCCGCCCCGGACCGAGGTGCCCGGCAGCAGCCCCAGGATCGAGCGGATCAGCATGGACTTGCCCGACCCTGACTCGCCGACGATGGCCAGCGTCTTGCCGCGTTCGAGGGTGAAGGAGACCCCGTCCACGGCCTTGACGACGCCGCGTGGCGTGACGAAGTGCGTGCGCAGGTCCTCGACCTGCAGCAGGCAGTCGCGTACCGGGTGGGTCGAGGTGGGCAGCGCGAGCGTCGCCGCCTTCCGCACCGGCTCCAGGCCGCTCTCGCGCACGTCCGCCAGAGCCCTGAGCCGGTCGCCCACCAGGTTGAACGACAGCACGGTCAGGAACATGACCACCGAGGGCGCCAGGACCACGTGCGGCGCGGTCTCCATGAGCGTGCGGCCCTCGTTGATCAGCCCGCCCCAGGTCGGCGTGGGCGCCTGGACGGACAGGCCGAGGAAGGCGAGGCTGCCCTCGGCGACCACGACCACGGCCATCCCGATGAACGCGTACGAGGCGGCGGGGACCGCCACGTTCGGCACGATCTCCCGCCACAGGATGCGCCCGTCGCGGGTGCCGAGCACGCGGGCGGCCAGCACGAACTCCCGCTCGGCGAAGGTGAGCGTGGCGCCCCTGATCAGCCGGACCCAGGAGGGCACGCCCAGCACGCCGAGGACGATGAGCACGTTGCGCAGGTTCGCCCCGGCGAAGGCGACCACGGCCAGCGCGAAGACGAGCGCGGGGAAGGCCTGCGCCACGTCGTTGACCGCCATGATGACCGCGTCCGCGCTCTTCTTGCGGTAACCGGCCAGGATGCCGAGCGGGGCGCCGATGCCCACGCCGAGCAGCACGGCGCCGACGCCCACGCCGAGCGAGACGCGGGCGCCGTACACGACCCTGCTGAGCACGTCGCGGCCGAGGCCGTCGGTGCCGAAGGGATGCGCGGCGCTGGGCCCCTCCTGGGGCGGGCCGGAGAGCGTCTCGTCGTAGCGGGGGAACGGCAGCACGTCGGCCAGGAGCGCGCCCAGCAGCACCAGGCCGATCCAGCCCGCCGCGATCCAGAAGCCCAGCCCCAGGCGCCTACGCACGCCGGATCCTGGGATCGACGGCGGCGTACACGATGTCCACCGCGAAGTTGACGGCCACATATCCGACCGAGATGAGCACGACGCCCCCCTGAACCGTCAGGTAGTCGCGGGAGAAGATGGAGTCGACGATGAGCCGCCCGACGCCGGGCAGGCCGAAGAGCGTTTCGATGATCACTGTGCCGCCGATGAGCGCGCCCAGGTTCAGGCCGACGGCGGTGATCAGGGTGATCGCGGACGGGCGCAGCGCGTGCCGCCACATGATGCGCCGCGGCGACAGGCCGCGGGCGCGCGCGAGCGTGATGTAGTCCTCCTGGAGGGTCGCGATCAGGTCGGTACGCAGCAGCCGCGCGTACACGGCGAGCTGCCCGCAGCCGAGCGTGACCGCGGGCAGGATCACGGAGGTGAGGTTCCAGCCCAGGTCGAGCGAGATGGGGGTCCAGCCGGTCGCCGGCACCACCTGCCAGTTGACCGCGAACACCAGGATCAGCAGCACGCCGAGCACGAACACAGGGGTGGACAGCAACGCGAAGCTGAGGGCGGTGAGCGCCTGGTCGAGCGCGCGGCCGGCGCGGCGGGCGGCGGCCACGCCCACCGGGATCGCCAGCCCGAGCGCGATGACCTGCGCGACGATCAGCAGCTCCAGGGTGACGGGCAGCCGGTCGGCCAGCTCGGCCGCGACCGGCATCCTGGTGATGTAGGAGTCACCGAAGTCACCGGTGACGAGCCCGCCGAGCCAGCTGAAATAGCGCACCATCAGTGGCTGGTCCAGCCCGAGCTCCTGGCGGAGCTGCGCGCGGGCCTCCTCGGTCGCCGACAGGCCCAGGATCTGCGTGATCGGATCACCGGGCAGCAGATTGAGCAGGGCGTACGACAGGAAGGTCACCACGAGCAGCACTACCAGGAGCCGGGCCAGCCGGTGGACGATGATCACCGCTGGGTGACCCAGATGCCGGAGAACGGGTGGTACGGGATCGGGGATCCGGTCAGCGGCAGGCCCTTCTCGCCGTCGGGCAGCACGTGCTCGCCGATGCCGCGCACCTTGGTCTTGGCCACGATGGCCCCGGTGTTGAGGTGGTCGATGAACACGAACGGCACCAGCTCACGAAGCCGCTCCTGCACCGTGCCGTACGCCGCCTTGCGCGCGGCCTCGTCCGGGTTGCCTCTGCCGACGTCGAGCGCGGCGCTCAGCTTGGCGTCCTTGAGCCGGGTGAAGTTGAGCGAGACGGCGCCGACGGGCTTGGCGTACGCCTGGTGCATCCAGATGTACTCGCCGTCGGGGTCGGGCGCGGAGAACTGCGTCCAGACGGTGGCCGCGAAGTTGCCCGTGACCGCGCGGTTGATCAGGTCGGCCTGGTCGGCCTGCTTGATGGACACCTCGATGCCGGCCTTGCGCCACATGTCCTGGGCCAGCTCGACGCCCTGCATCGTGTTCGGGTCGGGAGTGGAGATCAGCTCGAAGCGGATCGGGCCCTTCTCCGCCTCCACCTCCTTGACCAGGGCGGCGGCCTTGGCCGCGTCGTAGTCGGGGTAGCCGCCGGCGGCGTACCACTTGGAGTCCTTGGACCACGGTCCTTCGGCCGGCTCCGTCAGTCCGCCGCGCAGGGTCGAGATGACGGTCTTGCGGTCGGTGCCGTAGGCGAGGGCCTTGCGCACCCGTACGTCGTCGAGCGGGGCCACGGCGGTGTTGAGCATGAACATGTACTCGGGCACGGCCATGCCCTGCGCCCGGTGCACGGTGTAGGCGTCCTTCATGGCGCCGAACTTGGTCAGGTCCTCGTCACGGGAGGTGCCGATGGCGTCCACGCCGCCGGCTTCGAGCGTCTGTGCCCGCGTCTGGCTGTCGGGCAGGATCCGGAACTCGACCTCGTCCAGGTACGGCAGGCCCTGGCGCCAGTAGCGCGGGTTCTTGGCGACGACCATGCGGTTGTCCGGCACGTACTCCTTGAAGATGAACGGCCCGGTGCCGACCGGCTTGAGGCTGCCCGACTTGGGGTCGGCGAGCGTGGCGGGCGGGACGATCATGCCGATCTGCGCCGCCAGGTAGTAGGGGAAGGCGACCCACGGCTGGTTCAGCTTCACCTTGACCGTCATGGGGTCGGCCAGTTCGAAGGACTTGATCGGGACGAACACGGCCGCGTTCAGCGGCGAGGCCTTCTGGGCGTCCAGGTTGGCCTTGACGATGTCACCGGTCAGCGAGATGCCGTCGGAGAACGACACCCCCGTCCTGACCTTGATCGTCCATTCGTCATATTTGGCATTGGGGGTGAGCGACTCGGCCAGGTACGGCTTCCAGTCGCCGTTGGCGTCCACGCTCACCAGCGGCTCGATGATCGTGCCCGCCATGCTGTAGCTCTGCGCCGCGAACTGGTCGGTGACCGGGTTGAACCCGTTGGCGTCCGCGCTCAGCCCGTAGATCAGCCGCCCGCCCTGTGCGGGGCCTGAGGTGTTCGTCGGTGAGCCGGCCTGCGGGGCGGCGACCGGCCGCTGGCCGCTACACGCCAGCATCACCACCGATGCCAGCAGCAGAGTGGCCGGTGTTCTCCAGCGTTTCATCCACGCCTCCTCCCGGATATCCCCCCGAGAGCAATTTCACCGATAGTACTATCGGTGAAAAAGCGCACAAGTCCCGGGGGACAATCGTTACGAGAGAGGGGGACCGATGACGAACACGCCGCTCACCAGGAGCGAGGCCAAGGATCAGACCAGGCGCAGGCTGATCAGGGCCGCCCTGGCGATCCTCGACGAGGAAGGCGAGGCCGGGCTGACCACCACCAAGGTCGCCAAGGCCGCCGGCCTCGCGCAGTCCAGCTTCTACGTGCACTTCAAGGACCGGCAGGAGCTGCTGCGGGTGCTCGCGGAAGAGGGCGGCGAGCGGTTGCGGCGCTCGATGCGGGAGGCGCGGCGCAAGGCCCGCGAGGCTCCCGACGACCTCGAAAGCCACCGCGACACCTTCCGGATCCCCCTGGAGGCCATCTGCCGCCACCCGGAGCTGCTGCGCATCCAGCTCAGGGCCCGGCACGACCCGTCGTCCTCGCTGCGCGACTTCGCCCGGCAGACCGCCGCGGCCTACCGCGAGCACCATGCGGCCGACCTGGCCGCGCTCGGTTACACGGCGGACGACGAGCGCGACAGGCGCCGGCTGGAGATGATCGCCGAAGGGATCGACGCCGCCACCAACGCGCTCGCCATGGGCCACCTGGACGGCCGCTACCCCGACCTGGACGAGTGCGCCGACATCCTCACGGCACTGTCCAGAGGCGCGTTGCGGGTGCTGCGCGCCGCCAAGACCAAAGCAGGCGAGTCAGGCGACTGAAGGCCGACCGCCAGGAAACCGGAGGTGAGAGGTCACCGAAGCCCGGGTGCCGCCTCGCCGCCCATGACGTCCGCCACGCCGGCGGCCAGTGCGGAGGCCGACACCACGTCCAGCCTGCCGTCCGCGACGACAGTGATGATGCGCCTGGTCAGGGTGCTCTCGACGAGCAGCGGCCGGTCCCAGGCCAGCGCCTGGCCCACGCCCGGATACTCCTCCACGCGCACGAACCAGGGGTCGCCCGCCGACTGGACGAAGACGAGCGTCCAGTCCCGGCCCTCTGGCGTGGTGCCGGACATGGCGATCCACGGGCTCGTGCTGCCGTGCACGGTCTGCTCGTCGCCGGGCAGGGTGGTCCTGCCGGTCGAGGTGCCTGGCGCGCGCCAGAAGAAGCCGCCGTAGCCCGCGCCGGCCCGGCCCTTGGTGGCGGAGCTGTTGATCTCCACGGGCGCGCCGGTCAGGTTCGTGAGCGTGAACGTGAAGTCCAGCGCCCAGGCGTCGCCGAGAGGGCGCGCGGCGACCGTGCGCTCCTCGCGGGCCATCGGCCGCCCGCCGGGTCCGGTCCACTCCAGCAGCTCGGTGAAAGCGTCGTCGTCGAGCCGCGAGAACGCCCGGTGCCGCTGCGTGCCGTGATCGTCCAGCCAGGCCGGGCCCTGGTCCTTGACGTAGGTGCGGCCGCCCCAGAAGTTCGCGCCGCCCAGGTCGGAGATGGCCACGCCGACCCCGAGATGGTGCACGTGGTCCTCCGGGCGCACCTCGGTGACCTCGACGCCGCCGAGCGTGCGCACCTTGTGCAGGTACGGCCGGGGCGAGTCGGTGGCGGGAAGGTCGGGGCGCAGCTCGTACGCGGCCACCCCGCGGTCTGCCACCAGCAGCTCCACCTGCGCCCACGGGGCCTTCAGCTCGGAGTAGAGCGCCAGCTCCTCCGCGCTGCGTGCCGTCAGGCCGGCGATGCCGGGCAGGACCCTGCTCACCACCTCGCCCGAGCCGTCCGCGTCGAGAACCTGGTGCCGCGCGGGGATCGGCAGCGGCTCGGGCGACAGCCGGACCGCGTCCAGGACCTGCGTGAACGTCTCCGTGGCGGCCAGCGGTACGAGCAGCTCGGCACCCGTCCTGACGTGGTCGATCAGGTTCTCCAGCAGATCCGCGCGCTCGTGCACGGTGGTCGTGGCCGTGCCGTCGGCGAGCTCGACCTTGAGCCGGTCCTGCGTGTAGACGAGCGTGGCCCGGCCCGCGTCCCCGTGCACCACCAGGTACGGCTCGTGCCGCTCCGGCGCGCACAGCGACACGGCGATCGTGATCACCGTGCCGTCGTCCATCCGGATCCGCAGGCAGGACGTGTCGTCCGACTCGATCGGATAGGCGTGGTAGAGCTCGGTCTCGATCTCCGCGATCGGCCCGTCCACCAGGGCCAGGGCGGTCGCCACGGCGTGCGCGAACGGGTTGGTCAGCGCGCCGTCCACCACGTCCACGCCGTCGAGGCGGCGCTTGCCCGCCCAGGCCGCCCGGGTGAAGTAGGCCGTGGAGCGATCCCAGGCGCCCGCGCCGCCGATGCCGCGCACCCGCCCGAGCGTCCCGTCCGCGATCAGCCGGCGCAGTGCGGGCACGACCGCCGAGCCGAGCGACTGGAAGCCGACCTGGCAGGCCAGCCCGGTCTCCGCCACCGCGGCGGCGATCCGCTCCTGCTCGGCGGGGCTGGGCGCGGGCGGCTTCTCCAGCAGCACGTGCGACCCGGCGTGCAGCGCGGTCACCGCGAGGTCGGCGTGCGTGTGGATCGGCGTGCAGATGATCGTGATCTCCGCGCCGGTCTTCTCGATCAGCTCGCCCAGGTCGGGGGACTGGAGCGGCGCGCAGAAGTCCACCTCCGCGGGCCGCACGTCGCAGATCCCGGCCAGCTCGACCAGGCCCAGGTCCGTCAGCCTGCGCAGGTTGCCCAGGTGGTGCCGCCCGTGCCCGTGCGCCCCCGCCAGGATGACCTTGACCGCCGTCATTTAGACCACCTTCCGGCCGGTACGACCTCGGCCGCCGTCATTCTGACCACCTCAAACCCAGTCCCGCGTGCTCGCCCGCGCGCAGCACGCCGCCCGAGATCGTCACCGGGTACGGCTCCGCCAGCAGCCCGAGCGCCGCGAACGACGCGTCCTCCACGTCCTCCGCCATCACCGGCAGCGGCAGGGCCAGCGCGAGCTGCCCGGACATCTCGCTCAGCAGGTGCGGGTAGACCGGCACGTCGTACGTCCTGGCCAGCTCCGCGATCCGAAGGAACGGCGTGATGCCGCCGACCCGCACCACGTTCGGCTGGACGACGTCGCACGCGCCCGCCGTCAGCAGGTCGCGGAAGCCGTAGACGGTGTAGACGTTCTCACCGACCGCGACCGGCACGTCGATGGAGCGGCGCAGTTCCACGTGCGCGGCCACGTCGTCGGCAGGCAGCGGCTCCTCGATCCAGTGCAGGCCGAACTCGCGCAGCGCGGCCAGCGCCCGCCGCGCCCTGTGCAGGTCCCACCGCTGGTTGGCGTCGATCATCAGCAGCCGGTCGGGACCGATCACCTCACGGACCGCGGCCACCCGCGCCACGTCCTCCGCCAGGTCCGGCCGGCCCACTTTGATCTTGACGCCCCGGTAGCCCGCCGCCACCCAGCGGCCGGCCTGTTCGACCAGCTCGTCGAGCGAGTAGTGCAGGTTGACGCCGCTGCCGTAGACCGGCACCTCGTCGCGCCGCCGCCCGAGCACGTCGGCCAGGCCGTCGCCGCCGCAGCGCAGGTCCCACAGCGCCAGGTCGATCCCGGCCAGCGCGATCGTGGTGATCCCGCCGGGGCCCGCCTCGCGCAGGTGCCGCCACAGCCGGTCCCAGACCACGTCGGGGTGGGCGGGCAGCCCGATCAGCGCCTCGCGCAGGTCGTGGTCGAGCAGCGCCTTGACCGCGTGCGCGCCGATCTGCGGCGTCCACGAGAACCCGGTCCCGGTGCGCCCGTCCTTCAGCGTGACGTGGGTGACGATCACGTGGTTGGCCGGCACGTCCGGGCCCCAGGGCCGGGGGAGCGGCGCGGTGCGCAGCTCCGTGCGCAGGTCGGCGATCGTCATGACCCCGCCAGTTCGAGCCCGGTCTTGATCAGCGCCTCCAGCTCCTCCAGGTGCTCGCCGGTCACCTCCACCAGCGGCGGGCGTACGGTGCCCACGTCCAGGCCGCGCAGCCGGACCCCGGCCTTGACCAGGGAGACGGGGTAGCCGGGGACCTTGCCGCGCAGCCGTACGAGGGGAGCGTAGAACTCGGTGAGCAGCCGCTCGTCACCCTTCAGGTAGGCCAGGGCGATCTCCGGAGCGAACGCGAACACCGCGCTGGAGTAGAGCTCCACGCCGATGCCCCGGTAGGCGGGCATGGTCAGCTCGGCCGTCGGCAGCCCGTTGAAGAACAGGAAGTCCGGGTAGACCTCGCGCACCGCCAGCACCGTCCGCTGCATCCGGTCGATGTCGCCCAGGCCGTCCTTGAGCCCGATCACCCCGGGGAGCCCGGCCAGCTCGACCACGGCCTCCGGTTCGAGCACCACGGCGCCGCGCTGGTAGACGATCACCGGCAGGATGGCCGCGACCGCCGCCACGTAGGCGGCGAAGCCGTGCCCAGGACCCTGCGCGAGGTAGGGAGGCATGAGCAGCAGCCCGTCGGCGCCCGCCTCCCGTGCGGCCCTGGCCTGGTTCAGCGCCGTGCCGATCGGGCCGCCCGCGCCCGCGAACACCGGCACCCGCCCGGCCACGACGTCGGCCGCCACCTGCACGGAACGCGCGTGCTCCGCCTCGGACAGCGCGGAGAACTCGCCGGTGCCGCAGGCCACGAACACGCCGCCGGGGCCGTGCTCCATGCCCTGCCTGATGTGCTCGGCCAGCACCTCTTCGGCCAGCGCGCCGTCGGCGCCGAAGGGGGTCACGGGGAAGAACAGCACACCGCTGAGATTCATGAAGCTTCCTTGAGTTCGTCACGCCAGCTGCGCTTGGGCTGCCAGCCGAGCAGGCGCTCTGCCTTGGTGGTCGAGAAGGCGGGGGTGGTGCCGGTCAGTCCGGCCGCGAGCGCCTCGGTGCCGGGCACGACCTGGGGCAGCAGGTCGGCGAGCGGCTTCCTGGCCAGCGCGTCCCCCGCCCCGGCGAAGAACACCTCGCCGTTCGGCAGCTCGGGCAGTGCCTCGCTCAGCACCGCGATCATGTCGGCGGCGTCGCGGGCGTCGATGTAGTTGAACAGCGACACCCCGCCCAGCTCCGGCCGGTCCAGCCGCTCACGCACGGTGTGGCCCGACTGCGTGGGCGCGCCCGCCCACTCCTCGGGCGGGATGACGAAGCACGGCCGGACGGCGGCCAGCTTCGTGGTCCCGGCCACGGCGAACGCCTTCATGGTCTGCTCGGCCACGACCTTGGACAGGTTGTAGGCGTTCCAGGGGCGGACCGGATGGTCCTCGTCGATCGGCAGGTACGCGGGCACCCAGCCGCCCGGCGCGCCGTACCCCATCACGGTGGGGCTGCTGGCGATCACCACGCTCGCCACGCCGAAGGCCACCGACGCCTCGCAGACGTTGAACGCGAGCTGGGTGTTGACCTTGTAGATCACCGATTCTGGGAAGCTGAACGGGGTCGCGATCGCGGCCAGGTGGATCACCGACTCCGGCCGGAACCTGGCGATCACCTCGAACGCCTCGCCCGTGTCCGTGAGGTCGGCCGGTAAGGCGACCGCGGCCTCGGGTGGGGTGCCTGGGACGCGGTCGACGCCGATGACCTCGTGCCCGGCCGCCGCGAGCGTGCTGACCACGCTGCGGCCGAGGCGTCCGGCGCTTCCGGTGACGAGGACTCTGCTCACCGTGAGGGGCTCCTTCAAGACTGCAAACAGTTGCACTAAACCTTTGTGTCCGGAGGGTGCAGGCGTCAAGAGGGGATTTCCGGACCCGCCGTCTAGCTGGGGCTTCCCGGTGGTGCCGGGGTTAAGATGATGCGGCAAGCGCTTTCATCGTACTCAGAGAGTCTGCAAGCGGTTGCGTTAGGGTGGGCGACTGTGACAGTGACGATTCGTGATGTGGCCCGGGCCTCCGGTGTGCATGTATCGACCGTGTCGCGGACGTTCTCCGCGCCGCACATGGTGAACGCCGCCACCCGCACGAGGGTTCTGGCCGTGGCCGAGGAGCTGGGTTACCGCCCCAACCGGGCGGCGCGGGCCCTGACGACCGGGCGGACCCACAACCTCGGGCTGATCGTGGCGGACATCGCCAACCCGTTCTTCCCGCCGCTGATCAAGGCCGCCCACGCGGCCGCGAGACAGCGCGACTACCACCTGTTCGTGGCCGACACCGACGAGGAGCCGGCCGCCGAGGAAGAGCTGGTGCAGGCCTTCTCCAAACAGGTGGACGGCGTGGTGCTGTGCAGCCCGCGCTCCTCCAACAAGGCGCTCGAACGGCTGGCCGAGCGGGTGCCGTTCGTGGTGATCAACCGGCGGCTGCGCGGCGCGGCCACGGTCCTCATGGACGTCGGTCACGGGGCGAGGCTGGCGGTCGAGCACCTGGCCGGGCTCGGGCACCGCCGCGTGGGGCTGGTCTCGGGGCCGGCCGGCTCGTGGACGAGCGCGGAGATCCGTACCGCCGCCGAGCAGGTGATGGGCGTGGAGCTCGTCGTCATCGGCCCCAACGCGCCCACCGAGCGCGGCGGGATCGCGGCGGCGGCCAGGGTCCGCGACTCCGGCGTGACCGGCGTGCTGGCCTACAACGACCTGGTGGCGATCGGGCTGATCGAGGGCCTCGGCGATCTCGGGCTGGACGTGCCCGCGGACCTCAGCGTCGTGGGGATCGACGATATCGTTTCCGGACGGCTGAACCGCCCCAAACTCACCACGGTCGCCATGCCCACCGCCGCCGCGGGCCGGCTGGCGGTCGATCTGCTCATCCAGGAGGTGACGGCCACCACCTCGCTGGAGACCCGGCTGGTGATCCGGGACTCCACGGCTCCGCCACGGTAGCCGCACGCCTGCAAACGGTTGTACTAAACCGAATAAAAATTCGTCTGACTTATCGGGCGGTCACGCTTGCTAGCTGGGAAAACGCCGTGGCGATATATCGGTAACGGCTATGTAACGGCTGCAAAGGGTTGACGGAACTTTCCCGCCAGCTATAGGAAAGCGCTATCCATTCACATCTCGCCGGAAGGTCCGTGATGACGAATGAGTTCCGTCATGGCTGACTCGGTGGCGGTGAAGCCCCGAGGCGCGGTGACCGAACCCGCACACGGCGGCCACCACCGTTCCACCAAACGTTCCCGCCGCGAGGCGCGGGCCGCTTATCTCTTTCTGGCGCCCTGGTTCGCCGGCCTGCTCGTCATCACGATCGGCCCGATCCTTGCCTCGCTGTACCTGTCGTTCACCGACTACAGCCTCCTGGAGGAGGCCAAGTGGGTCGGCTTCGACAACTACGTCAAGATGTTCACCGAGGACCAGAGGTTCATCAACTCGCTCAAGGTGACCACGATCTACGTGGTCGTCTCGGTCCCGTTGCAACTGGCCTTCGCGCTCGGGCTGGCCCTGGTGCTCGACCGGGGGATTCGCGGGCTCCCGTTCTATCGCTCGATCTTCTATCTGCCCTCGCTGCTCGGTGGCAGCGTCGCGATCGCGATCCTCTGGCGCAAGGTCTTCGGCGCCGACGGTCTGGTCAACGCGATCCTGTCGGTCGTCGGCATCGACGGG
Source organism: Nonomuraea rosea (assembly GCF_039539705.1). Classification (NCBI taxonomy): domain Bacteria; kingdom Bacillati; phylum Actinomycetota; class Actinomycetes; order Streptosporangiales; family Streptosporangiaceae; genus Nonomuraea; species Nonomuraea rosea. Next base: position 58,640 of record NZ_BAABDQ010000045.1, read on the forward strand.
CCCGGCTGGGTGGGCGACCCCGACTACGCGCTGAGCACGCTGATCCTCCTGCACGTGTGGACGTTCGGCGCTCCAATGATCATCTTCCTGGCCGGGCTCCGTCAGATCCCCAGCAGCTACTACGAGGCCGCCTCGGTGGACGGCGCCGGGGTGCTGCGCCAGTTCAAGTCGATCACGCTGCCGCTGCTGACGCCGATCATCTTCTTCAACCTGGTGCTGGAGATCATCAAGTCGTTCCAGTCGTTCACGCAGTCGTTCATCGTGAGCAGTGGCAGCGGCGGTCCCGCAGACTCCACGCTGTTCTACACGCTCTACCTCTACCTGAAGGGGTTCAAGAGCTACGACATGGGCTACGCGGCCGCGATGGCCTGGGTCCTGTTGCTGATCATCGCCGGGCTCACCGGGGTGAACTTCCTCGCTTCCAAGTATTGGGTCTTCTATGGCGACACGAAGTAGGCCGATCCCGGTCCTGTTCCGTCCGTTCAGGGGCGGGCGGGTGGCCAAGCATGTGCTGCTGATCGGCTTCGGCCTGATCATGCTCTATCCACTGCTCTGGATGATCTCCAGCTCGCTCAAGCCGGAGGAGCTCATCTTCCGGCAGTCGGGCCTGTGGCCGACCGAGTTCACGCTGGAGAACTACACCGAGGGCTGGAACGCGCTGAAGCATCCCTTCGGCTACTACCTGTGGAACTCGGCGGTGGTCACCGGCCTGTCGGTGGTGGCGAACCTGGTGGCCTGCTCATTGGCCGCCTACGCGTTCGCGCGGCTGAACTTCCCGCTGAAGAAGCTCTGGTTCGCGCTCATGCTGGGCACGATCATGCTGCCGCACCACGTCACGATCGTGCCGCAGTACATCATGTTCTCGAAGCTCGACATGATCAACACGATCTGGCCGCTGGTCATGCCGAAGGTCCTGGCCACCGACGCGTTCTTCATCTTCCTCATGGTCCAGTTCATCCGCACGCTGCCGCGGGAGCTGGACGAGGCGGCCGAGATCGACGGGGCGGGCTACTGGCGCATCTTCATCAGGGTGGTCATGCCGCTCTGCCTGCCCGCGCTGGCGACGACGGCGATCTTCACGTTCATCTGGACGTGGAACGACTTCCTCAGTCAGCTCCTTTATCTCAACAACCCCGACAATTTCACCGTACCGGTAGCCTTGCGCACGTTCTTGGACTCCAGCAGTGACTCGTCGTGGGGCCCGATGTTCGCCATGTCGATCATCGCGCTCGGCCCCATCTTCGGGTTCTTCCTGGCCGGCCAGAAATACCTGATCCGTGGTGTGGCCACCACGGGCCTGAAGTAGTTCCTCCACCCCCCAACAGCAGAAGATCCCCTAGGAGGTAGAGCCGTGAGCTCTGGCAAGAAGATGTGGTCGGCGGCGCTGCTCGCGACCGCTGTGCTGGCGGTCACCGCGGCCTGCGGCAGCGGCAGTGGCGGCGAGAGTGCCGACAGCAAGATCAAGCTGCGCTTCTCCTACTGGGGCAGCGACGCCCGGCAGAAGATGACCGAGGAGGTCATCAAGAAGTTCGAGGCGAAGAACCCGACCATCGACGTCGAGGGTGAGTTCTCCGACTTCGCCAGCTACTACGAGACGCTTTCCACGAAGGTGGCCGGCAGCGACGCCCCCGACGTCATCACCCTGGAGATCCGCGGCCTGCGCGAGTACGCCGACCGCGGCACGCTCGCCGACCTGTCCAGCAAGGTCAACACCGCCGACATCGACGGCAAGGTGCTGGCCACCGGCGGCATCGACGGCAAGCAGTTCGCCATCCCCACCGGCGTGAACGCCTTCTCCCTGGTCGTCAACCCGGGCCTGGTGGAGACCAACGGGCAGAAGCTGCCCGACGACACCAAGTGGACCTGGGAGGAGTACGTCGACCTGGCCTCGAAGATCTCCACCAAGAGCGCGGGCAAGGTCACCGGCACCCAGCTGAGCTGGAACCCGGCCTACCTCCAGATCTACGCCGCCCAGAAGGGTGAGCCCTTCTACCAGGGCAACAAGCTCGGCCTGACCCCCGCCACGATCAAGGACTGGTGGGCGATCATGCAGAACCTGGTCAAGACCAAGGGCTCGCCCGACGCCGCCAAGAGCTCCGAGATCGGCGCGTCCGCCATCGACCAGTCGCTGCTGGCCACCAACACCGGCGCGATGGGCATGTGGTGGAGCAACCAGCTCGGCGCGGTCGTGAAGGCGTCGGGTCAGACCATGGACCTGCTGCGGATGCCGAAGGCGCAGGGCGCCACCGCCGGCGGCATGTTCCTGCAGCCGGCCATGTTCTACACCGCCTCGTCGAAGTCGGAGCACGCGGCCGAGGCGGCCAAGTTCATCGACTACCTGATCAATGACCCCGAGGCGGGCGGCATCATCCTCAGCGACCGCGGCCTGCCGGCCAGCTCCAAGGTGCTGGCGGCGGTCAAGGACAAGCTGCCCGACGCGGACAAGAAGACCCTGGAGTTCCTCGACGAGATCAAGGGTGAGCTGGCCGACCCGCCGGCCGCCCCGCCGAAGGGCGCCAGCGCCATGGAGGACATCCTCAAGCGGTACACCGAGGAGGTCCTGTTCGGCCGGATGACCCCGGACGACGCCGCGGCGAAGTTCATCACGGAGGCGAACGCCTCCATCGCAGGCTGAAGGAGAGACATGAAGTACGCGTTCGTCGGGCTTGGGCACCGCGCGCAGATGTACGTCGACGCGCTGCTCGGAGAGTGGCGCGACGTCGGCACCATCGTCGCCCTGTGCGACTCGAACCGGACCCGCATGGACTACTACGTCGAGCGGATCGGCCACGAGGTGCCGCGTTTCGCGCCCGCTGAGTTCGGCAAGGTGCTCGAGCTCGCCGACGCGCTCATCGTCACCACCGTCGACGCCACGCACGCGGAATACGTGTGCGCGGCGCTCGACGCCGGTCTTGACGTCATCGTGGAGAAGCCGCTCACGGTGGACGCCGACGGCTGCGCGGCCATCGCCGCGGCGGCCGAGCGCAGCAGCGGCAAGCTGATCGTCACGTTCAACTACCGCTACTCGCCGCGCAACTCCGCCGTACGCCGCCTGCTCCAGGAAGGCGTCATCGGCGAGGTCACCTCGGTGCACTTCGAGTGGATGCTCGACACGATCCACGGCGCCGACTACTTCCGCCGCTGGCACCGCGACCGGGCCAACTCCGGCGGGCTGCTCGTGCACAAGTCGACCCACCACTTCGATCTGGTCAACTGGTGGCTCGGCTCCGCGCCCGAGCTCGTCTTCGCCCAGACCGACCTGCGTTTCTACGGCGCCGAGAACGCCAGGAAGCGCGGCCTGGAGAACCGTCCCGAGCGCGCCCACGGCGCCCCCGGGCTGGGCACGGACCCGTTCCTGCTGGACATCGCCGCCGACGAGCGGCTCAAGCGGCTCTACCTCGACGCCGAGCACGAGGACGGCTACATCCGCGACCAGGACGTCTTCGGCGAGGGCGTCAACATCGACGACAACATGTCGGTCATGGTCCGCTACGCCAACCGCGCGGTCCTGACCTACTCGCTGCACGCCCACGCCCCCTGGGAGGGGTACCGGGTGGCCTTCAACGGCACGGCGGGACGGCTGGAGCTGGACGTGGTCGAGCGCGAGTGGACGCCGCCGCACGCCGCCATCGACCCCAGCGCGGCCGCCAAGGAGCACGCGACCGGCTCCTCGGAGCGGCTCACGCTGCGCCGCCACTGGAGCGAGCCGGAAGAGGTGCCCATCGAGTCAGGGGCCGGTGGGCACGGCGGCGGCGACCGCCTGCTGCTGAACGACGTCTTCCGCGGCCCCGGCGACGACCCGCTGGCGCGGCAGGCCGGCTACCGCGACGGCATCCGCAGCGTGCTGACCGGCCACTCGGCCAACGTCTCCGCCGCGACGGGCGTTCCCGTGCACCTGGCGGACGACGGCACGCGTGTTCGCTGAGCTCGCCGGGATCGCCGCGGCGCAGCTCGGGACGTACCCCGCTCCGGGGCCCGAGCTGCGCGCGGCGGCGCGCGAGGCCATCGGCGTGCTCGACCTGAGCGCGCGGGAGGTCCGGGTCGAACGCACCTGGACCGACGGCGACCTCGCGGGTGAGGAGCTGTCCTGGTCGGTGGGGTTCGGGCCGCGGACCCGCGCCTTCCTGCTGCGGCCTCGGGACGCCGCGGGGCCGCTGCCCGGGGTGGTGGCGCTGCACTGCCACGCCGGCATGAAGTGGGCCGGCAAGGAGAAGATCGCCGACGGTCCCGAAGGGCCGTCGCCCGAGGTGACCCGCCTGCGCGAGTCGATCTACGGCGGGCGGGCCTTCGTCAACGAGCTGGCCCGCCGGGGCTTCGCCGTGCTGGCGCACGACGTGTTCGTCTGGGGCAGCAGGCGCTTCCCGCTGGAGACCGAGGACGGGCCGCTCAGCGAGGCCGACCGGTACGACCTGGCGGCCAAACCGCATGAGCACGAGGTGGCCAAGCACTGCGCGGCGCTCGGGACGTCGTTCGCGGGTGTGGTCGCGGGCGAGGACCTGGCGGCGGCGGCGTACCTGCGCTCCCGCCCGGACGTCGGCCTCGTCGGGTGCGCCGGGCTGTCCGGCGGCGGCCTGCGGGCCGGCCTGCTGGGCGCGTTCGACCCGGAGATGAGCGCGGTCGTGGTGGCCGCGATGACCTCCAGCTACCGGGACATGATCGGCACGCACATCGCCCGGCACACCTGGATGTTCTACCCGCCCGGCCTGCCGCGGCTGGGCGACTGGCCCGACCTGGTGGCCGCCCGCGCGCCACAACCGCTCATGGTCCAGTACGCCCTGCGCGACGAGCTGTTCCCCGAGGCGGGCATGCGCCGGGCGCACGCCATGATCGGCGAGCGCTACCGTGACGCCCCCGAGGGCTACGAGGCGGTGTTCGCCGACGTGCCGCACAGCTTCGACGTGCCCATGCAGGAGCGGGCCTTCGACTGGCTCGCCCGGCACTTGAAGGGCTGAGACGGCCTTGAAGGGCTGAGACGGCCTTGAGGGGCTGAGATGACCTTGAAGTGCTGAGATGACCGCCGCCCGGCCTGCCGCGGGCGGCGGTCACCTTCTCAGTTGCCCTGCTTCCAGGTGGCGATCAGCTTGTCGTAGTCCAGCGTCTCCGGCTTGCCGCGCTCGTCGGCCAGCTTCGGCGCGGGCGCGCCCGGCTGGTCGAGCCAGTACTGGGCGGGGCGCTCCTGGTTCAGCTTGGGTGCGCAGTTTCCGCCGTAGCCGCGCCGCTCCAGCCTGGACAGGATGTCGTCCTGCTGCTTGGCCAGGCTGTCCATCGACTGCTGGGCCGTCGTCTCGCCGGTCACGGCGGTGGCCACGTTCTGCCACCAGAGCTGGGCGAGCTTCGGGTAGTCGGGCACGTTCGTCCCGGTCGGGGTCCACTGCTTGCGGGCCGGCGAGGCGTAGAACTCGATCAGGCCGCCGTACTTCTTGGCGTTCTGGGCGAAGTACTCGCTCTTGATGTCGGAGTCGCGGATGAAGGTCAGGCCGGTGATCGACTTCTTCAGCGACACCGTCTTCGAGGTGACGAACTGCGCGTACAGCCAGGCCGCCGCCCTGCGGTCCTGCGGCGTGTTCTTCAGCAGCGTCCACGAGCCGGCGTCCTGGTAGCCGAGCTTGTTCCCGGTCTTCCAGTACGAGCCGTGCGGGCTCGGCGCGATGCGCCACTTGGGCGTGCCGTCGCCGTTGACGACCGGGAGCCCCGGCTTGGTCATGTCGGCCGTGAACGTGGTGTACCAGAAGATCTGCTGGGCGATGTTGCCCTGCGCGGGGACCGGGCCGGCCTCGCTGAAGTTCATGCCCGCCGCCTCCTTGGGGGCGTACTTCTTCAGCCAGTCCACGTACTTGGTGAGCGCGTAGACCGAGGCGGGGCCGTTGGTGTCGCCGCCGCGCGTGACGGACGAGCCGACCGGGCGGCAGTTCTCGACCCTGATGCCCCATTCGTCCACCGGCAGGCCGTTGGGGATGCCGGGGTCGCCGTTGCCCGCCATGGACAGCCAGGCGTCGGTGAAGCGCCAGCCCAGCGACGGGTCCTTCCTGCCGTAATCCATGTGGCCGTAGACCTTCTTGCCGTCGACGGACCCGTTGCCGTTGACCTTGTTGGTGAAGAAGTCGGCGATGTCCTCGTAGGCCGCCCAGTTGACCGGGACGCCGAGGTCGTAGCCGTAGGCGTCCTTGAACTGCTTCTTGATCTGCGGGTCGGTGAACCAGTCGTAGCGGAACCAGTAGAGGTTCGCGAACTGCTGGTCGGGGAGCTGGTAGATCTTCTTGTCGGGGCCGGTGGTGAAGCTGATGCCGATGAAGTCGTCCAGGTCCAGGGTGGGCGAGGTGACGCCCTTGCCCTCGCCCGCCATGTAGTCGGACAGCGGGACCACGTAGTCGCCGCGCGAGTGGGTGCCGATGAGGTCGGAGTCGTTGACGTAGGCGTCGTAGATGTTCTGGTTGCCCTGGATCTGCGTCTGGAGCTTCTCGATGACGTCACCTTCCTGGATCAGATCGTGCTTGATCTTGATCCCGGTGATCTCGGTGAACGCCTTGGCCAGTTGCCGCGACTCGTACTCGTGCGTGGTGATCGTCTCGGAGACCACGTTGATCTGCATGCCCCGGTACGGGGCCGCGGCCTTCGTGAACCAGTCCATCTCCGCGAGCTGCTGATCCTTGGACAGGGTGCTCGGCGTGAACTCCTCCGTGACCCAGCGTTGAGCCGCGGCCTTGCCGTCGGACTCCTTGAAGTCGCTCGCGGGCTTCTCCGCGCTCTGCGTGCACCCGGCCACTATCAGGACGAACGCGGTCAGACCTACGGCCGCGGACCTCCCTGCGCGATGCCTCATCGCCTGGCTCCTCTTCTGTTAGCCCCATATCCCGATCACGACCGCCACGAGCAGCGCGCAGCCGAGCGCGAGCCACATGGACAGGTCGGTTACCGCGATCCAGCCGGCCAGTACGACGGCCGCGCTGATCAGGCCGATGTACAGCCGGTCCCCTCGATCGGTCTCGATGCGCAGGAAGCCTCGCCTGGCCACGGGAGGGGAGACACGGGCCCAGACCGTCATGACGACCAGCAGCAGGGCCAGACCGGCGAACACCAGTCCCGTGGGGCCGGTCCACACCATCCACTCGAGCATGGTCAGACCCTCCCCAAGGCGAAGCCCTTGGCAATGTAATTCCGGACGAACCAAATAACGATCGCGCCCGGGACGATGGTCAGAACTCCGGCCGCCGCCAAAAGGCCCCAGTCCACGCCGGCCGCGCTGACCGTCCTGGTCATCGTCGCGGCTATCGGTTTGGCGTTCACCGAGGTGATCGTCCTGGCGATCAGCAGCTCGACCCAGCTGAACATGAAGCAGAAGAACGCGGTCACGCCGATCGCGGAGCGGATCATCGGCAGGAAGATGCGAATGAAGAACCGGGGCAGCGAATATCCGTCGATCGCCGCGGTCTCGTCTATTTCCCGGGGAATTCCCGACATGAATCCTTCGAGTATCCACACGGCCAGCGGGACGTTGAAGAGCATGTGCGCGATGGCCACGCCGAGATGGGTGTCGAAGAGCCCGACGCTCTGATAAATCTGGAAGAATGGCAGCAGGAAAACCGCCGCCGGCGCCATGCGATTCGTCAGCAACCAGAAGAACAGATGTTTGTCGCCGGCGAATCTGAAACGCGAGAACGCATACGCGGCGGGCAGTGCCACGATGAGCGACATCACGGCGTTCATCGACGTGTAGATGATGCTGTTCAGATAGCTCGAATACCAGGCGGAGTCGGTGAAGAAAGTGACGTAGTTGTCGAAGGTCACGCGCTGCGGCACGAGCGCGAAGCTGCCGAGGATGTCCTCGTTCGGCCTGATGGACATGCCGAACATCCACAGCAGCGGCAGCATCAGCGTGGCCACGTAGAGCCAGAAGACCGTGCGGGCCCACGGGAGCCGCCGTCCGGTCCGCCTGTTGGCCGCTGCCATCACCTCACCTCCCCGACCTGGTCAGCACAGTGAAGAAGACGTAACAGAGGATCTGCACGAACAGGAAGTAGAGCAGCGAGAACGCGCCCGCCGGCCCCAGGTCGAACTGCCCGACCGCGATCTTCGACAGCAGGATGCTGAGGAAGGAAGTGGCGTTGCCCGGCCCGCCGCCGGTCACCACGAACGGCTCGGTGTAGATCATGAAGCTGTCCATGAACCTGAGCAGGATCGCGATCGTCAGCACCCCGCGCAGCCGGGGAAGCTGGATGTGCCGGAACGTGGCCCACGCCGAGGCGCCGTCGATCTGCGCGGCCTGGAAGTACGGCTCGGGGATCGAGCGCAGCCCCGCGTACGCCAGCAGCGCCACCAGCGGCGTCCAGTGCCACACGTCCATGACCAGGACCGTGATCCAGGCGTCCGTGGAGTCCAGCGTGTAGTTGAAGTTGATCCCGAGCACGTTGTTGATCGTCCAGCCGCCCAGCCCGATGTCGCCGCGGGCGAAGATCTGCCAGATCGTCCCCACCACGTTCCAGGGGATGAGCAGCGGCAGCGCGACCAGCACCAGCGCCACCGACACCCAGAAGCCGCGGCGCGGCATCGAGACCGCGATCGCCACTCCGAGCGGGATCTCCAGCAGCAGCACCTCGGCCGAGAACAGCAGCGTGCGCAGGAACGCCGCCCTGACCTCCGGGTCGCGGGCGATCGAGCGGAACCACTCCAGCCCGACGAAGATCCGGTCGCTGGGGCTGAAGACGTCCTGCACGGAGAAGTTCACCACGGTCATCAGCGGGATCACCGCGGTGAACGCCACCGACACGACCACCGGCAGGACCATCAGCCAGGCCCGGTTGTTCTTGCGCTTCGGCTCGGCGCGCGGCTCGGCGGGGGCCTCCGCCGGGGCGGTCGTGACGACCTCGCCGCCCACCTGGCTGCCCGCGACGGTCGTCTGCTCGCTCACGCCTGGCCCCTTCCGTTCAGGGGCGCGAGTGAGCCGCACCTGACCTCGTCGCGGAACAGGAACGTCCGGTCCGCGGGGAAATGCAGGAACTCGACCGTGCCCGGCGTGCAGGTGGAGCCCGCCTCGGTCTTGGCGATCACCCTGTGCCCGTCCACCTGGGCGTGCACGAGGTCGAACGCGCCCATGCGGTCGATGCCGGTCACCTTGGCGGCCACGCCGGGGCTGGTGCGCGTGCCGCTGATCCGGACGAACTCCGGCCGCACCCCGATCCGCACGGGACCCGGCGGCAGGCCGTCCGGCGTTCCGCCCGCTGTTTCGTCTGCTGTTTCGCCCGCCGGTTCGCCCGCCGGTTCGCTCGCCGGCTCGCGCGCCGGCCGCTCGGCCGGCTCCGGGACGGCGCTGCCGACGTCCGCCTGGCCGACGCGGACGACGTCGCCGACGATCTCGGCGGGCAGCATGTTCATGCCCGGCGAGCCGATGAAGTGCCCGACGAACTCGTGCGCCGGCGACAGGAACAGCTCGGCCGGCTCGCCCGCCTGCACGATGGCCCCCTCGTTGAGCACCACCACCTCGTCGGCGAACGTCAGCGCCTCGGTCTGGTCATGGGTGACGTAGATCAGCGTGTGGCCGGTGTCGCGGTGGATCTCCTTGAGCTTGCTGCGCAGCGTCCACTTCAGCGCCGGGTCCACCACCGTCAGCGGCTCGTCCAGCAGGACCGCCGCGACCTGCGCGCGGACGAGCCCGCGGCCCAGGCTGACGATCTGCTGGCGGCCCGGGTCCAGGCGGCGTGACCTGCGGCGGAGCACCTGGTCGAGGCCGAGGAGCTCGGAGACCTGGCGGACGCGCTGGTCGATCTCCTGTTTCGGATATTTCCGGTTACGGAGGGGGAAGGCGAGGTTGTCGTAGACCGACATCTCCTCGTACAGGACGGGGAACTGGAAGACCTGCGCGATGTTCCGGCCCGCGGTGGGCACGTCGGTGACCTCGCGGTCGTCGAACCAGATCCGGCCGACCGTGGGGGTCAGCAGGCCCGAGATGATGTTCAGCAGGGTGGTCTTGCCGCAGCCGCTCGGGCCGAGCAGCGCGTACGCCCTGGCGCTGCGCCAGGTCCACGTCATCGGCTTGAGCGCCCAGGTCTCGCCCCCGTCGTAGCTGTGGCCCACGCCTTCCAGCCGGATGTCAGCCATGCAGATCGACCTCCGCCGCGCTGGTGGCGAGCAGCCGTCCGCCGGACTCGTCGAAGACGAAGAGGTGGGCGGGGTCCACGTACGCGACCGTGGACTCGCCCGGGGTGAAGAGCTGGGTCCCCGGCAGGTGGGCGACCAGGTGGCGGCTGCCCTGGAGGAGCAGGTGCAGGAAGGTCGCGCTGCCGGTGACCTCCGCCAGCCTGATCTCGGCGGGCAGCTCCAGCGCGCCGGCGCCGTTGCGGCCGATGGTCACCTGGTGGGGGCGTACGGCGAGCATGACGTTGTGCCCCGACGCGTGCGCGCGGGGGGCCGGGAACGACGTGCCGAGGCACTCGATCCGGCCGTCGCGTACGACGCCGGGCAGCAGGTTGAGCGGCGGGTCGCTGAGCGTGGCGGCGACGGCCAGCGTCGGCGGGTGGGCGTACATGTCCGCGACGTCGCCCATGTGCTGGATCCGGCCCTCGCCCAGGACCACGGTGGGTGCGGCGAAGGTCAGCGCCTCGTTCGGGTCGGCCGTCGCGTAGACGACCACGCCGCGCGAGCCGGTGAACATGGTCTTGAGGTCGGCCCTGAGCTGCTCGCGCAGCTTGAAGTCCAGGTTGGCCAGCGGCTCGTCGAGCAGCAGCACGTCCACGGGCCTGGCCAGCGCGCGGGCGATGGCGGTGCGCTGCTGCTGGCCGCCCGACAGCTCGGCGGGCCGGCGGCCGAGCAGGCCGTCGATCCCCATGAGCTCGGCGACCTCGTGCACCCGCCGGTCGATCCCCTCGCGGTGGAAGGCCGGGTCGAGGCGGAGCGGGGAGGCGATGTTCTCATAGACCGTCAGCGACGGGTAATTAATGAATTGCTGATAGACGAAGGCGACCGAACGCTTTCGTACCGAAATCGCGGTGACGTCTTTTCCGTCGACCACGACGCGGCCCGAATCCGGGGGCAGCAATCCGGCGGCGACGCGCATCAACGTCGTCTTTCCCGCGGTCATGGGGCCGACGAGAGTGGTCATTCCATTCGATAATTCTAGGCGAATGTCGTCGAGCCAGGTCTCCCCGCGCTGCCGTACGGAGACGCCATCGAGAATCAGCGTCACTGTGCCCGGTCCTTTCTTGTCCCCCTATCTAACATGATCTGAATGTGTGTGCAAAGAGGGCATGTGGTGCCCGTGTTAATGGTGGGGCTGATGTTTCATCACAATTCGAGGTCGAGAAAACGGTGAATGGCTGGGGCTATCGCCTCGACGACTTGTTCCCTGGTCATGGCGGTCAAGGGTGGCAATCTCAGGACATATAGGCATAGGGCGGTTCCGAGCATTTGCGTGGACACCAGCCCCGCCCGCATGGGCGCCCGCGCCGGATCCTGTGACAGCGCGGTCACGACGGGCAGGAGCTGCGCCGCGAAGATCGAGCGCAGGCGGTCGGCGGCGACCGGGTTCGTGACTCCTGTGCGCAGGAGGAGCTGCAGGGTCTCGCCGGACTCCCAGCGCTCCAGGAAGTGGCGGACGAGCGCGGCGGCGATCTCGTCGCGGGGGGTGCCGCGCAGGTCGGGGAGCCGCAGGTCGAGCTCGCAGGCCGCCGCGAACAGTCGCTCCTTGCTGCCGAAATAGCGCATGACCAGGGCCGGGTCGACCCCGGCCGCGCCCGCGACGGACCTGATCGTGGCCCGGCGGTAGCCGTCGGCGGCGAACCGCTCGCGGGCCGCGCTCAGGATGGCCGCCTTCGTCCGCGCTGCTCTGCTCATGTCAACAACTGTAGGCCAACATGTGTTGACATTCCAAGCGGGCGTGTTTAGTGTCAACAGGTGTTGGCCTACAGACGCTGACCTTCTCAAGGAGGAGACATGATCCACGCCGATGTGCTCGTCGTCGGAGCCGGGCCCGTGGGGCTCACCGCCGCCGTCGTCCTGACCCGGCTCGGCCACGAGGTCGTCATCGTGGACGGGCAGGCCGAGGGGGCGAACACCTCCAGGGCCGCCGTCGTCCACTCGCGCACGCTGGAGCTGCTGGAGCCGTACGGGGTCTCGGCCGCGCTGGCCGCCCGCGGGGTGCACACCTCGCGCTTCACGATCCGCGACCGCGACCGGCTGCTGGTGCCGGTGCCCTTCGACGGGCTGCCGACGCGATACCCGTACACGCTGATGATCTCCCAGGCGGACACGGAGGCGTACCTGCTGGCCAGGCTGGAGGAGCTGGGCGGCAAGGTGCTGCGGCCCGCGCGGGTGACCACGATCGCGCAGGACGACTCGGGCGTCACGGCCACCCTGGACGACGGGCGCGAGCTGCGGGCGTCCTACCTGGTGGGCGCCGACGGCATGCACAGCCTCGTCCGCGAGCAGTCCGGCATCGGCTTCGGCGGCGGCACCTACGCCGAGTCGTTCGTCCTGGCGGACGTCCGGCTCAGCGGCGGGGTGCCCAGTGACGAGGTCATCCTCTACTTCTCGCCCGAGGGCCTGGTCGTGGTCGCGCCCCTGCCCGGCGGCCGCTACCGGATCGTGGCCACCGTGGACGACGCGCCCAAGGAGCCCGACGCGGCCTTCGTGCAGCGACTCCTCGACACGCGCGGTCCCGAGGCGGTGCCCGCCGTGGTCGAGGAGGTCGTCTGGGGCTCGCGGTTCCGCGTCCACCACCGCATCGCCGACACCTACCGGGACGGGCGCGTCCTGCTCGCCGGCGACGCGGCGCACGTCCACTCGCCCGCCGGCGGCCAGGGCATGAACCTCGGCATCGAGGACGCCGTCGCCCTCGGCGAGGCGCTGGCGAAGGTGCTGGACGGCGGGTCGCAGGACCTGCTGGACGGCTACGCCGCCGCCCGCCGCCCGGTCGCGGAGAAGGTCGTCGGGCTGGCGAGCAGGCTCACGGCCCTGGCCACCGCGAGCGCGGCCCGCCGCCCGCTGCGCAACGTCGTGCTCGGGCTGGCGGGCCGGATCCCGGCCGTACGCCGCCGCCTGGCCTGGCAACTCTCCGGCCTGGACCGTCGCTGAAACGGCGGCCCAGCCAGTGCTGTCAGAGCGGCGGCCCAGCCAGTGCTGTCAGGGTGGCGGCTCGGCTGGTGCTGTCAGAGCGGCGGCCCGGCCAGTCCGTCCGGGCGGCGGCTCAGCCGGTGGCGCCGAGGCGGTCGCTCAGGCTCTGCCGGAGCAGCGGCTCGGCCGGGAGCGCGGCGGAGTCCGGCACCGGGACCCCAGGGCAGGTGCTGGTCCTGCGGCCCTTCTCGAAGTAGTCGATCACCTTGGCCACGCAGCCCGGCACCCTCAGCGCGGAGCCGTGCATGTCGTCGTCGACCGTCACCAGGGTCCCGCCGATGGCCGCCCGCGTCTGCAGCGTCCACTCGTACGGCGACGGGCTCTCGTGCAGGTGGCCGGAGAGCATGAGCGAGCCATCGGAGTGCCGCAGGCGCGTGGTCTGCACCGGCAGCGGCCACCCCGCGCAGCGCGGGAAGAACACGCTGGCCTCACCGGTCACCGGGAAGTCCCGCAGCCGCTTCTGGTAGGCGTTCCAGGCCGACTCGAACGTGCGCTGCCCCGAGTCCTCGTTGCAGAAGAACGCCAGGTTCGCCGCCTGACTGCGCCTCTCCGGCGCGTCGGCGGGCGGGGGTGGCGGCTGCTCACCGAAGATCTGCTTGATGGTGGGCGGCGCGGTCGGTCCCGTGGCGTCCTTCAGCTCCTTCAGCACCTGGCCCAGCTCCGGCCAGGCCACGCTCGGCTGGCCCGCCATGTCGGCGATCAGGCGTCCCTCCACGGTGAGGTCGACGTCGGTGAAGGTCAAGGGCTCGGCGTCGTACGACCTGCGCATCTCCGTCAGCGTGGCGACCACCTCGGCCTTGGTCGCGCCGAGCGCGTAGGTTCCGTCGCGTTCTGCGAGCCACCCGGCCATCCGCTGGAAGTCGCGGTCGGAGGCCTCCGCGCGTACCTGCGTGAAGACGTCCACCCTGGGCACGGGCAGCGCCACGCTGTCCAGCCACATGCGGTGCACGCGCTCGGGGAACAGGCTGCGGTAGACCGTCCCCAGCCACGTGCCCCAGGACACGCCGAAGAAGCTCAGCTCGCGCTCGCCCAGCGCGGCGCGGATCCGGTCCAGGTCGCGGGCCACGTTCGCGGTGGTGAGCCCGCCGAAGAAGCCGGGATTCGAGCTCGCGCACGCCCGGTTGGACCGGATGACGCTGTCGTAGACGGTCCTGGCCAGCTCTTCCGTGACCGGCCCGGGCGGCGGCCGGTCGTCCTCGCTGGCCGGGCACTTCGCGTTCGTGCTCGCGCCGACGCCGCGCGGATCGAACCCGATCAGGTCGTAGCGGTTGTTCAGCTCGACGCCCGTCATGACCAGGTCGATCGGCATCAGGTAGCCGCTGCCCCCGGGACCGCCGGGGTTGACCGCCAGGCTGCCCAGCCTGCTTCCGGTGGCCTTCAGCCTGGTCAGGGCGATGGTGAGCTGCTTGCCCGCCGGATCGGCGTAGCTCTGGGGGACGCTGAGCGTGCCGCACTCCGTACGGCCGAGAAGGCCTTTGAACTTGGGGAAGTCCGTGTCCCTGAGCCCCCACGAGCGCAGCACGTCGTCGGAGTAGGAGGGGCATTTCTGCCAGGTGATGGCCGGCCGCGCGGTCTCCGCGTGCGCGGTGACGGCCGGTGCGCCGAGCGCCAGGGCGCTCATCAGCAGCGTTCGTAAGATCATGTCCCAAGGCTCGTCGCGGGCGGGCCCGTCCACATCCCCCGGCGGTGGGGGACGGGGGCGCGTTCAGGGGAGGGACGGTGGGGGACGATGGGGGAGCGCGTTCAGGGGAGGATCGAGTCCACGTAGCCGCCGTCCACCCGCAGCGCCCCGCCCGTCGTCGCGGAGGCGAAGGGCGAGCTGAGGTAGACGACCATGTTCGCGATCTCCTCGGGTTCGATCAGGCGCTGGAGCAGGGACTGCGGGCGGTGCTCGCGCATGAACGCCCGCTGCGCCTCCTCCCACGGCAGCTCCTTGTCCACGAGCTGGTAGACGAACTCCTCGACGCCCACGGTGTGCGTCGGCCCCGCGATCACGGAGTTGACCGTCACGCCGCTGCCCGCGGCCTCCTTCGCGAACCCCCTGGACACGGACAGCAGTGCGGTCTTCGTCATGCCGTAGTGGATCATCTCGGCGGGGACGACGACGGCGGAGTCGCTGGCGATGTACTGGACGCGGCCCCAGCCCCGCTCGATCATGCCGGGCAGGCAGGCGCGGGTCAGCCGGACGGCGGCCAGCACGTTCACCTCGAAATAGCGCCGCCACTCGTCGTCGTCGATCTCCAGCGCCGGCCTGGCGCCGAAGATGCCGAGGTTGTTGACCAGGATGTCCACGTGCGGCAGCTGTCCCAGCACCTCCGCGCAGCCCTCGGCCGTGGCCAGGTCGCCGGGCGCCGCGACCAGGTCGCCGTCCATGCCGTCGATGGCCGCGGCCACCGAGTCCCCGCTGCGGCCGTTAATCGCGACGCGGGCCCCGGCCTTGGCCAGCCCGGCGGCGATGGCCGCCCCGATTCCCTGGGTCGAGCCGGATACCAGCGCGGTCTTGCCGCTGAGATCGATGCGCACGATGAATCTCCCCCTTGCCCGCCATTCTCCGTGATCAGTCCGCGGCCGTTCACAGCGGGGTCTCGAACGCCGCCACGTGCCCGGGCGGATGCGTAGGCTGGAGGCCGGCGTGGAAGGGGTGTGGGTGCACCGGATCCTGTGGCTGGTCGTGGCGGTGGCCCTCGTGGTGGGTGCGGTCGTGCCGGACGGCTCCGAGGTGGCGGAGGAGTGCCCGGCCAGGGATCCGCGGGTGACGGCCCCGTACGCGGTCACCGGCTACTGGGTGATCCCGCGGGCCGACTCGTGCGTGACCCGGCGCATGGTGGAGGCGATCCACGCGATCGGGGGCGACACGCTCATCACGTTCGGGCCGCGGTTCGACGTGGGCGAGGAGCCCGGCTTCGAGGGCTGCCGCGTGGACGGGCATCCGTGCGCGGAGGTGCCGGGCAAGCAGATCAGGCAGGTCTACTCGTACGTGACCAGCGAGGAGTTCGGGCCTGGGCTGCTGCGGTGCCAGGGGATCGACCGGCGGATCGAGAGCGAGGGGCGGATCTTCTACCGGGTGTCGCTGGCCGCGTCCTGCGACGACAGCGTGCACGATCTCGTCCTCGTCTCGACGGACGGCGACGGCGTGGGCAACCTGATGACGGAGGCGGCGGCGTACGGGATGGTGGTCTATCCCGGATTGCCCGCGGCGCCGCAGCAGGAGGGCAAGCCGTGGGAGCCCGACCGCGCGCACACCGCCGCCCTGAACGCCTTCACGGCGCGGGTGCTGGCCGACTATCGGGCGCGGTTCGGGGCGTCCAAGGCGTTCGGCGGGGTGTACCAGTCGTTCGAGCTGGCCATGCGTGACCGGGCGGACAAGGATCCGATCATCGAGCTGTACGCCGCCCAGCACGCCGTGGTCGCCGCCGCCCTGCCCGGCAAGAAGATCGTGGTCAGCCCCTACATCGACGCGC
Source organism: Nonomuraea rosea (assembly GCF_039539705.1). NCBI lineage: Bacteria > Bacillati > Actinomycetota > Actinomycetes > Streptosporangiales > Streptosporangiaceae > Nonomuraea > Nonomuraea rosea. The sequence goes on from NZ_BAABDQ010000045.1 coordinate 75,202, forward strand.
GCAGGGGCCGGGGGTTCCCGCCCGGGGAGGTGGCGGCCGGGTTCGCGGACATCGCGGCCACGCGGGCCGGGCTGCCGATGGCCGTCGCCGTCCAGGACGGGCGGGGGACGGGCAAGGTGCCGGTGTACGGGGTGCATGAGGCCGGGGCCAAGGTGGCGCCGCGGCTGACGCCGGTCGTGGGGGACGTGACCTACGAACAGGCGTACTACGGGGCCACCCGCGACTACGTGGAGGCGGCGGCCCGGCGGGTGCCCGACGGGGTCGAGCTGTGGGTGAACGTGGAGGGCTTCGAGCCCACGCCGGCCGCGGGCGAGTGCGGGCGGGTGGAGCCGGGGCCGCTGCGCGGGCGTACCTCCAAGAGCCGCCTGGACCAGCAGGTCATGGCGGCGGGGACAGCGCCCGTCAAGATCATCTCGTACGGGTGGGAGCCGTTCTTCACCTGCCAGGCCGGCTACGACACGCCGTCGCTGGCCGACGACATCGTCAGCGGGTGGCAGGCGCCGATCATCGTCGGGGCGTCGCGCAAGGAGCTGAACGGGCGGGCGGGGATCCTCGTCGAGGGCTACAACCTGCGCGGCGGCACACTGCGCTTCGCGCCGCAGGAGGTGGTCGTGAACCAGGAGTGGTACGAGCGGGGCCGCCTGGAGTCCGCCTGGGTCCCCTATGTCCCCTCGGGCCCCTGGACCTCGATCACCGCCACGAACGAGGCCGGCCACTCCAGCACAAGCGCCTACGTGATCCGCCAGGCGGGCAACCGCTGAACCTTTCTCGCCTCCGCCGCATCAAATCCGGTCATGAACAAGATTCAGCAGCTTGCCGTCCTGTCCGTGCTGCCGGTGACCGCGGCTCTGATCGCCCTCCCCGCTCAGGCGGCCGTGGAGAGCCCCGCCTGCCCCCTGCCGAGCAAGGCGGAGGTGAAGCGGGCCGCCGGCGACAAGGTCGACCAGCCGCCGAGGGGCGCCGCCGCCATCAAGGGCGTCCGCGTCAACCACATCCCGAAAGGCTTCACCTACGGCGGTGTCGTGACCAGCAAGCATGACGGCATCACCGAGTACGGCTACCAGTGGGGGGACGAGCGCCCCAACGCGGACGCCAAGCAGCGGTCGTTGTGGGTCAGGGTGGTGTGCTGGCCGAAGGCGGGCCGGTTGGCGCAGCTCAAGAACGCGCCGTTCGAGTTCGGGAGGTTCTCCGGTGACACCACGACCGTGCGGATCGGCGGGCGCCAGGTGCTCACCCAGGAGGGCGACGGCGCGCTGGGCGACGGCCGCTACGCGGGCTGGGTCGAGCGCAAGGGGGTCGTCGTCACCGTGATGGCCAGCACGCCCCTCGTCCCCGAACTGGCGAAGATCGTCAAGGGCATCAAGCTCTGACGCGCGGCAGTGCGGGGCCGGCGGTCAACGCCGACACGAGGATGTCCGCCAGCAGGGCGGCCTGGCTGCCGTCCGCGTCCAGGTCCGGGTCGAGGATCGTCACCTCCAGCCCGGCGGCTCCCGGCAGCGCGACCAGCCCGCGCAGCAGCTCGGTGAGCTGCGCGGCGTCCAGCCCGCCAGGCGTCGGGGAGTCGACGGCGGGCAGCACGGACGGGTCGAGCACGTCGGCGTCCACGTGGATCCAGAAGCCGTCGAGGTCGTCGCGCACGAGCACCTTCGCGGCCCGGTCCAGCGAGATGTCGTTCCCCGGCACGTAGGCCAGGCCGCTGTCCGCGATGTCGCGCAGATCCTCCTCGTCCCGGACGCCGAGCACGATCACGTCCTCGTCCCTGACGTACGGGCGCAGGCCCCCGATGTCGGTCAGGTAGTCGTCACCGCGCCCGGTCACCAGCGCCAGGTCCTCGCCGGCCGCCGAGCCGACGTGCGGGGAGTTGCCCAGGTGCCGGAAGTCGGCGTGCGCGTCCAGGTACGCCAGCCCGTAGCGGCCGGACTCGCGCAGGGCCAGCGCGGGGCCGAGCAGGATCGAGCAGTCGCCGCCGAGCAGGATCGGGAACCCGCCCGACGCCCTGATCCCGGCCACGCGATCCGCCAGGGCGCGGGAGTAGTCGGCGATGGCGGGGCCGTTGCGCACGCCGTCGCCCGGCTGCCACGTGGCCACGTAGCGGGGCGGCACGAGCGCTCCCGCGTCCGCCGCACCCAGGCGCTCGACCAGGCCGGTGTTACGTAGCGCCCAGGGGGCCTTGTAGCAGCCGGGTGAGACGCCGGGGGCCGGTGGGCGCAGACCAAGGTTGGATGGGGCATCGAGGACGGTCAGGTTTCTGTCAGGAGTTATCCTTGTCATAGTCGTGACGGTAACAGGAGGAGAGCGGATGCGCCAGTTCGCGGAGACGGGCGTGGTGGCGATCGATCTGGCCAACACGTGGGACGACTATCAGGACGATCCCGAACGGTTGCCGGATGTGGCGGAGCTCGCCCGCTTCTGCCGTGAACTGGACGAAACGGAAGCGCCTCCGGGCGATGTGAGCTGGGACGACGCGGCCGCTTCGGGCGGCGTTGCCGGATTGGAGGGCTTGGGCGCGGGGGAGCTCGATGCGGTGCGGGCGGTGCGGGGGCGGCTGAGGGCCGTACTGGCATGCGAGCCCGCCGAGCGGACGCGAGCCCTGGCGCGGTGGGCGAGCGAGCTGCCGGTGCGGGTGAACGTGGAGGAGTCGGACGGATCGCCGCACCTGCGCCTCGTGGCGCCGGCGGGCGCCGCCCTGCCGGAACGGCTGGCCGTGCGGGCGGTGGCCGAACTACTGGACATCGCCGCCGCAGGCGACTGGGAACGGCTACGCCTCTGCGCCGCAGGACCCTGCCGGGACGCGTTCATCGACCGGAGCCGCCCGGGGCGCCGCCAGTTCTGCTCGACCCGCTGCGCCAACCGCGCCCACGCCGCCGCCTCCCGAGCCCGCCACCGCTGAGCCGCCGGGTTAGTGAGCGCGTACGTGAGCTCCTCGGTCACCTGATCGCGGGGGCCGACACGGGGGAGCTGCTGCCGTTCGGGCGGTCGCTCACTTCGTGGCGTTCCACTGCGGTGGTCTGGAGCGATCCTCAGTTGGCAAGCGAACTGCGGGGCCCTTTCGCGGGCGACGGACCGGACGTGCCTCGTCCGAAGGGCGACGTGTGATGGCGACTCGGGGAGACGATGTCCCCCGGCCCCATCCATGGCGTGTTCGATTCGCCGACCGGCGTGCGGCAGAAGGCTGGGGCCATCTGCTGACCCACGCACCGGAGAACCTCGAGCGCGGGGTTACTCGCTCACCGCGACGTAGCGCCGGTTGCGGTTGAGGTCACCGGTCTCGAAGAGGACGACCTCGACGCCGGGCAGCGCCGCCTTGACGCGGGCGATCATCGCGCTGCTCAGGAAGTGGTGTGACAGGTCCAGCCGGCGCAGGTGCGTGAGCGGCCGGCCGCTGAGCAGCGCCTCCCCGCCCGCGTCGCTCAGCGCCCCCATCGACAGGCTCAGCGTCTCCAGCCGGGCCACGACCGGGGCGGTGGACACGGCGGCGGCGAGCTCGTCCGCGATCTCGCTGTTCTGCAGGCCCAGGTGGCGCAGCCGGGGCAGCCCGGCGCCGCTCAGGAGGCCCGCACAGTCCGCGGCCGTGGCGTCGCCGCCGTGCTCGCCGACGCCGAACCACAGCTCCAGGCGCTCAAGCGCGGGCAGCTCCGAGCCGCTCACGCCGCGGACGACCGTGCCGGGCAGGCCGCCGGTCTCCATCCTGAGCACCCGTAGCGACTCGTGGCGCACCGGCCGGAGCCCCAGCCCGGTACCGCCGCGCACCTCCAGGCGCTCCAGCTTCGGGAACGCCTCCAGCAGCGGCGTGATGTCGGACTGCTGGATCCTGGAGATCTCGGACTGCTCGGGGGAGATGGCGCCCAGGAACAGGGAGCGCAGCTCGGGCAGCCGTCCGGCGTTCGCGGCGAGGCGGCCGACGGTCTCCGCGTTGTCCCCGGAGCAGCACTCCTCCCACTCGCCGATCACCATGGCGGTGACCTTCGCGGTGTCCACGCGCTCGAAGAACCAGTCGAAGCACTCGGAGATCCGGCCAGGACTGTCCTCGTCCCACTCGCTGGCGGTGAACCGCCAGGCGACGGCACCCGCCTCGGGCCGTGGCCCGGCGGCCTCGTCCCAGGGCGCCTGGGCCACGGGCAGGCCGGCGTACCCCTGGTCATAGAGGTTGTAGTGGCTGCGGTGCTCGTCGTCGGTCACGGGGGAGTCCTCGGAGTCGGGGGTGGTGGGGTCCTGTTCCTACCAGACCCACCCGACATTTCCGATCATCATTCGAAAAGGGGGCGCCCCCAGTAATCGCCCGCGTCCCGTACCCCGGGCGGGCAGGCGAACAGCCCGCTGGAGACGTGCTTGATGTACTCGTTCAGCGGGTCGCTCTTGGCCAGGCTCAGCTGCACGGGCACGAACTGCTTGCGCGGATCGCGCTGGTAGGCGATGAAGAACAGGCCCGCGTCCAGCCGGCCGAGCCCGTCGGAGCCGTCCACGAAGTTGTAGCCGCGCCGCAGCAGGTGCGCGTTGCCGTGGAAGCTCGGGTGCGCCAGCCGCACGTGGGCGTCGTCCTTGATGTGCGGCTGCCCGTCCGCCCCCTTGGCCGCGAAGTCCAGCAGGTCGAACTCGGCCTTCTTGCCCAGCGGCGCGCCCTCGCCCTTGTTCCTGCCGAAGATCTGCTCCTGCTCGGCGAGCGAGGTGCGGTCCCAGGTCTCGACCATCATCCGGATCTTCCTGGTGACCAGGTAGCTGCCGCCCGCCATCCACGCGCTGCCGTCCTGGGCCGTGGCCCACAACTGCTCGCGTACCAGGTCGGCGTCCTCCAGCTTCATGTTGTTGGTGCCGTCCTTGAAGCCCATCAGGTTGCGCGGGGTGGCCTGCGCCCTGGAAGTGGACGACGTACGGCCGAAGCCGAGCTGCGACCAGCGGACCGAGACCTTGCCGAAGCCGATCCTGGCGAGGTTGCGGATGGCGTGCACGGCGACCTGCGGGTCGTGGGCGCACGCCTGCACGCAGATGTCCCCACCGGATATTTCCGGAATGAGCTGCTCTCCCGGAAATTTCGGTAAAGCGGCGAGGGCGGCCGGGCGCTTTCCCGCCAGCCCGAACCGTTCGTCGAACAGCGACGCCCCGAACCCGATCGTCAGCGTCAGCCCGGATGCGGGCAGCCCGAGCGCCTCGCCCGTGTCGTCCGGCGCGGCCTCGGCGGCCCCGCCCACGGCCCCGAACGCGCCCGCCTCCCTGCCCTGGGTCAGCCGGGCGGCGGCGGCCGTCCACTCCTGGAGAAGATCGACGAGTTCGGCCTTCTCGCTGGTGGTCACGTCGAACGCCACGAAGTGCAGCCGGTCCTGCGCGGGCGTGACGATGCCCGCCTGGTGCTCGCCGTAGAACGGGAACGGGTCGGAGGTGGAGGAGGCGTGCGCGACCGGGGGCTCGTCGAACAGCGTGTTCGCGGCCACCACCCCGGCCCCGACCACCGCCGCGCCCGCCGCCCCGAGGCCGAACAGCCCCCTGCGGCTCACCCGCCCTGCCGACTCCGTCGCGCCCTGTGTGTCCGGGCTGGTCATGAGGATCCCCTCCCGCTACTTCGCGACCACCGGGGCGATTTTGCTGATCGGCTCGGCGAGCGCGTTGATCGCGTCCGAGAGCGTCTTCAGCTCCGCCTTGGACAGCTTGTCGTGCAGCTTCCAGCCGTCGCCCTCCTGGTGCACGGCCAGCGCCGCCTCGGCCGCGGCGAACTTCTCATCCAGCGTCTTGACCAGGTCGGGGGCCCGCTCCTCCAGCACCGGCCGCAGCGACTGCACGGCCGCCTTGGAGCCTTCGAGGTTGGCGTCGAAGTCCCACAGGTCGGTGTGCGACCAGATGTCCTCCTCGCCGGTGATCTTCCCGGTCGCCACCTCGTCCAGCAGCTCCTTGGCGCCGTTGGCCAGGTTCAGCGGGGTCAGCTCGGCGGCGTTCGCCTTGGCCACGATGGTCTTGACGTCGGCGATCAGCTTGTCGGCGACGGGCCCGTCCTTGCTGATGTCCTTCGTGATCCACAGATCCTTCTCGATCTTGTGGAAGCCGGTCCACTTCTCGCCCTCGGCCAGGTCGGCCTCGCGGGCGTCGATGGCCGGGTCGAGATCGCCGAAGATCTCCGCGACCGGCTCGATCCGCTCCCAGTACGTCCGCGAGATCGGGAACAGCTCCTTGGCCTCCTCGATCTTGCCCGCCTTGACCGCGTCCACGAACTCCTGCGTCTTGACCAGCAACGTGTCGCTCTGCGACTTCACGTAGCGCTTGTAACTGGTGACCGCATCGGCCAGCTTGGCGTCCGCGGTGAGCGCCTTGTGCTCGCCGGTCACCTTGAGCGCGTTGCGGATGCCCTTGCCGATCATGCCGGGCTTGCACGCCGTCTCGTACGCGCCCGCCGGCAACTCGGTGATCAGCTCCCTGGTCAGCCCGGGAACGATGTTCTCCAGCTCGGCCATGACCCGGTCACCGGGGGCGTACACGTAGAACTCGGTCACCTTGGACCCGCCGTTCGTGATCGCGAACGTCGTGGTGCCGGCCGCGACCTCGGAAGCGGCGACCTTGCACTCCGTGTCGGAGGCCGCCACGGTGACCTTGCCGGGGGCGGCGGACCCCGGGGACCCCGAGGAAGCGGCGGGCGTGCCGCCGGAGCCGCAGGCGGTCAGGCCCGCCAGGGCGAGCAGGCCGACGGACAGGCGAAGAACGGTAGGCATGATGCTCCTGTTCAGGCCGCGGAGGAAGCGGGGGCCGGAGTGGATCTGGCCCGCTGCGGGCGCAGGAAGAAGAAAAGGGTGGGGACGAGGTAGACGGCCCAGGCCACCATCTCGGCCACACTGGGCTGCGGGGTGAGGTTCAGCAGGCCCGCCAGCAGCGCGCCGTACCAGGAGTCCGGGGGGACGGCGGCGCTGACGTCGAAGGCGTACGTGCTCAGGCCCGGCAGGATGGCGGCCTCCTGGAGGTCGTGCACGCCGTACTTGAAGATCCCCGCCGCCACCAGGATCAGCAGCAGTCCCGTCCAGGTGAAGAACCGGGTCAGGTTGATCGTCAGGGCGCTGCGGTAGATGCCCCAGCCGATGATCACCGAGGTGATCAGCCCCAGACTGATGCCGAGCAGCGGCCCGGCCGTCGTGGTGGCGCCCTGCACGGAGGCGAAGAACAGCACCGCGGTCTCCAGCCCCTCGCGGGCCACGGCCAGGAACGCCATCACGACCACCGCGAGCGAGCCGACCGAGAGCGCGTCGGAGAGCTTGCCCCGCAGCTCACCGGAGAGCGCGCGGGCCGCCCGGCGCATCCAGAAGATCATCCAGGTCACGAACACCACGGCGAGCAGCGAGGTGATGGCGTCGAACAGCTCCTGGCCGGTGTGGTCGAGATGCGCCGCGGTGAAGGTCAGCAGCGCCCCGAACCCCACGGAGAGCGCGATCGCCGCACCGACCCCGGTCCAGACCTGGGGAAGCTTGTCCTTTCGATCGCTCTTGACCAGGAAGGCGATGAGGACGGAGACGACGAGAGTCGCCTCCAGTCCCTCGCGCAGCCCGATGAGATAGCTGGCGAACACTGTCACTCCCAATGCTGAGGAGAGCCTTACCTAAATTAGGGCAGGCGAAGCATACCTACGCAAGCACGGAAAGCGACAGTGTGTGTGCGGTCACCTCTTCAGATTGTCCGCCAGCAGGTCGAGCAGGGGCTCGCGGCGTACACACCGCTCCAGCAGGAACGAGTCGGCCAGGGCGCGCAGCTCGTCGTCGCCGAGGCCCCTGAACAGCTCGGCGTATTCGGGCAGCAGGGCCTGGGCGATGAGGATGTGCCTGACCAGGTCGTCGCTCTGGTAGCGAGCACCCCACGGGTACGGCTCCCAGGCAGGGAACTCCGTCTCGATCAGCGCGTGCAGGGGCGCGAGCACGTCCGCGGCCTCCTCCATGGTGGAGCCCCAGCGGTCCGCGCCGAGCCGCCGCTTCTTCGCGATGAACGCCCCGAACCGCTGCAGGTAGGGCCCGGACGCGTGCACCAGCCCCTGCAGACCCACATCCTTGTACGTCCACAGCGACCAGCCGGCGTCCTGCTCGTCGTAGATCGCAAGCTGGTCGCGCAGGATCTGGAGCCGCTGCGCGTCCACGGCCGGATCCCCGGTGTACACGGGCCCGAACTCGCCCACCCACAGCGGCGTGCCCGTCTCGCGCTGGAACCGGGAGCGCTTGGCGAAGGTCCGCTCCAGCTCGTCACGGTCGCACCATTCGCCCCGGGTGTGGCCGGGGTAGGGGCCGCCGTGGGCGAAACCGGCGAGAGCGTAGTCGTGCATGACGAAGACGGTGTTCTCATACACCTCACGAAATATCGAGAAATCCGTGGAGTAGGTGTTGCCGTCCAGGAACAGGATGTGCCGCGGATCGGCCGCCCGCACCGCCTTGACCAGCCGGTCGTAGAAGGGCCCGATCACCTTGCCGGTGAGGTCGCCCGGCTCGTTGACCGGGTTGTACCCGGCCACCCAGGGATGGTCGCGGTAGTGGTCGGCGATGTTCTCCCACAGGTGCACCGCCCGGTCCTGGAAATGGCGATGCTGCCAGAACGCGGCCACGTGCGTGGGATTGTCGGAGTGCCAGTGCTGGTTCTGGGAGCCGGGCAGGGCGTGCAGGTCGATCACGCTGTAGATGCCGTGCTCGCCGAGCAGGCCGATCACCCGGTCCAGGTGGCGGAAGCCGTGCCGGTCGATCTCGAACGGCCGGTCGTCGGCCTCCCAGTGGCGGTAGTTGACCGGGATGCGCACGCAGTTCATGCCCATCCCGGCCAGCAGCTCCGCGTCCCGCTCGGTGAAGAACGAGGTCGTGAGCCGCTCGAAGAACAGCTCGGCCCGCTCCTCGCCGAGCACGCCGCGTACGGCGTACCGCATCGAGCTCTCGTTCGCCGGATAGCCGGTGATGAAGTTCTCCATGTTCAGCCAGCCGCCGAGGCCCACGCCGCGGAGCCGTACCGGCATGTCGCCGTCGGTGACGAGCTGGGTTCCGGACACCTGCAGCATGTTCACCCTTTCGTCGCACCCGCGGTGAGACCACCGATCAGATGACGTTCCGCTATGGCGTAGAACCCGAGCGCGGGCACCATGGCCAGCACGAGGTAGGCCAGGATGCGGGCGGTGTCGGAGGCGTACTGGCCCTGGAACTGCTGGATGCCCAGCGGCAGCGTCCAGCTCGCCTCGTCGCTGAAGACCACCAGCGGCAGCATGAAGTTGTTCCAGCTCCCCACGATGGCGAGGACCGAGACGGTGGCGATCGCCGGGCGGGCCATGGGCAGCAGGATCCGCCAGAAGAACCCGAACGGCGTGCACCCGTCGATCGTGGCCGCCTCCTCGATCTCACCGGGGATGCTGCGGAAGAACCCGCGCAGGATGATGATCGTCAGCGGCAGCCCGAAGGCCGACTGCGTCAGGATCACGCCGAGCGGGTTGTCCAGCAGGCCGAACGCGCGCAGCAGCACGAAGATGGGCAGGATGGCCACCGCGAACGGGAACATCAGCCCGGCCGTGAACACCGTGAAGTACAGCTCCCTGCCCCTGAAGGCGAACCTGGCGAAGACGAACCCGGCCAGCGCCGACAGCGCCACGGTCACCACCGTCGTGGTGACGGCGATGAACGTGCTGTTCCAGAGCTGCAGCCAGAACGAGCCCGAGCCCAGCACGTCGGTGTAGTTGGCCGTCACCCACGTCGACGGCAGGCCGAACGGGTTCGTGGACAGCTCGCTGTTGTCCTTGAACCCCCCGAGGAACGCGTAGACCACCGGGATGAGGATGAACGCGCCGACGATCCACGCGATCAGGTGCAGGGGCAGAGTGTTGCGCCGCGCGGCGGGCGTCTTCCTCCGGCTCATTGGTGCGCTCCCATGGACGTGGTCGCGCCCTCCAGGTCGCGGCGCATCACGAACCGCTGGTAGATGAGGGCGAAGACGAGGCTGAGCACGAACATCACGACGCTGATCGCGCTGGCGTAACCGACCTGGGAGCGTTTGAAGCCCCAGTCCATCATGGTGACGGCCATGGTCTCGGAGGAGTGCGAGGGCCCGCCGCCGGTGAGGATCCAGATCAGGTCGAAGAGCTGGATGGTGTAGATGACGGACAGGAACACGCTGATCCGGATCGTCGGGCCGAGCAGCGGCAGCGTGATGTGCCAGAACGTACGCCACGCCGTGGCGCCGTCGATCTGGGCGGCCTCGATCAGCTCGTTCGGGATGTTCTGGCGGCCGGCCAGATAGATCATCATGTGGAAGCCGAAATATTTCCAGGTCATGACCAGGAAGAGCGACGGCATCACGGTGGCGGGATCGGCCAGCCACTCCGATTCGAGCCCGAACACCGACAGCAGCCGGTTCGCCATGCCCGCGTCAGGCGCGAGGATCAGCGAGAACAGCACACCGGTGATCACCTCGGAGAGCACGTACGGGGCGAAGAACACCACCCGGTAGAGCGCCCGGCCGCGTACGCGCTGGTTCAGCAGCATGGCGATGGCCAGCGAGAACGGGAGCTGCACCACGATCGACAGCAGCACCAGGGCGATCAGGTGCCCCATGTCCTTGGCGAAGATGTCGCTGCTGAACAGCCGGGTGAAGTTGTCCGTCCCGATGAAGTTGGTCGGCAGGCCGCCGAAGCCGTTCCACCTGAACACGCTCGAATAGATGGCCACCACCATGGGGGCCACGACCAGCAGGAGGAACAGCACCAAAGCGGGCAGCAGGAAGAGGGCGATGGTCACCCAGCGACCGCGGCGCCTGGCGGCAGGGGCGGGGGCCGGAAGCTTGAGCGCCTCCGGCCCTTTCGTCAGAGTCGTCATTCTTCGGTCTTGGCCACTTCTGTGATGGCCTGGCCGACTTCTTCCGGCGTCTTCGTACCGGCGATCAGCTCGGCCACGCTGTCGTTGACCTGCTGGCCGACGGCCGGCGGGTAGGCCTGATCCAGGTAGAGCTGGTAGCCGCTGGCGCCGGCCAGCTGCGTCGCCACCTGCTTGAGGTTGGGGTCCTTGACCGCGCTCTCCTCGCCCTTGAGCACCGGCAGCACGCCACCGGACTCGACGGCCTTGGAGTGGTTGCCCATCTCGGTCATGAACTTGACGAAGTCCACGGCCTCCTTCGGCGCGTCCGCGCCCACGGCCAGCCCGCCGCCGCCGCCGAACGCGTCGCCCGCCGAGCCCTTGCCGCCCTCGACGGCCGGGAACGGGAAGAAGCCGAGGTCGTCGCCGAGGCCCTTGCCGGAGTCCTTCTGCACGGCCGGCGCCCACTGGCCCATCAGCTCCATGGCCGCCTTGCCGTTGCTCACGGTGGCGGACTGGCCGTCAGGGGTGGAGTAGGCGGCGCCCAGGAAGCCCTTCTGGAACGGCTGGAGATCGGCCAGCGCCTTGACCTGCTGGCCCGCGGCCACGAAGTCGGGCTTGGTGAAGTCGTGGTCGGTGGCCGCCTGCTTGAGCGCGTCCAGGCCGGCGATGCGCATGGCGAGGTAGGCCCAGTAGTAGTGGCCCGGCCACTTCTCCTTGCCGGCCAGGGCGATCGGGGTGACGCCCGCCGTCTTGAGCTTCTTGACATCGGTCAGGAACTCGGACCAGGTGGCGGGCGCCGCCGTGATGCCCGCCTTCTCGAAAAGTTCCTTGTTGTACCAGAAGCCGACGAGGCCGATGTCGGTCGGAAGCCCGTACGTCTTGCCGTCGAGCTGGTACGCGGCCAGCGCCGCCGGCGTGAAGCTGGGGAGCACCGAGGCGACGTCGCCGGAGATGTCCTTGACCAGGCCGGCGTCGATCTGCTGCTTCAGCACACCGCCGCCCCAGGTGGCGAACAGGTCGGGGGCCTTGCCCGACTGGGTGATCGTGGTGAGCTTGGCCTTGTAGGCGTCGTTCTCCAGGACCGTGGCCTTGATGGTGACGTTGGGGTTCTTGGCCTCGAACTCCTTCGCGCGCTGGGCCCACAAGGACTTGAGCGGCTCGGCGGTCGACAGGTGCCACCACTCGAGCGTGACCTTGGCGGCGCCGGACCCGCTCTGCGCGGGAGCCGTGCTCCCGCCGCCACCGCCACCACTGCATCCGGCGACCAGGACGGCCGTCGCGATCAACACAACGCTGCGTTTCATTAGGGGTCCCTTCCTTACAGAGACGAAAGTTTCGTGAACCCCCCGATAATTTCGTTGCCTGGATCGTAGGTAAACGCCATGTAAAGCGTCAACACCTCGGGTGGGAGCGATCCCAAACCGAAACTTTCGGATACACTCCCGATTTGTGTCAGCGAAGAGGCGGGTCACGATCGCATTGATCGCGGAGGAGGCGGGAGTCTCCATTCCGACGGTCTCGAAGGTCATCAACGGACGTCCGGAGGTTGCCCCGTCGACCCGTCACCGGGTCGAACGGCTGCTGCAGGAGCACGGCTACCAGCGGCGCATCAGCCAGGACGACACTCCGGCCGGTCTGGTGGACCTGGTGTTCGCCGAGATCGAGTCGCCCTGGGCGATGGAGATCGTGCGCGGGGCGGAGATCGCGGCCCACGAGGCGGGGGCGAGCGTGGTGATCTCCGTGCTCCACACGCACGCGGGCCCCGGCCGCGACTGGCTCGAACGGCTGGCCGCACGCAGGACCGACGGTGTGGTGATAGTGGCCTCACGCCTGTCGACCGGCATCCAGGCCCAGCTCAGCGCCCGCTCGCTGCCGTTCGCGGTGGTGGACCCGGAGGGCGAGCCTGCGCCCGGGGTGGTCTCGGTGGGGGCGACCAACTGGAACGGCGGCCTGGCCGCGACCCGGCACCTGCTGGAGCTGGGCCACCGCCGGATCGGGATGATCAGCGGTCCGGCCGACATGCTGTGCAGCCAGGCCCGCATAGACGGTTACCGCGCGGCGCTGGAGACGGCCGGGGTGCCGCTGGCGCCGGAGCTGATCCGGCGGGGAACGTTCCTGGTGGAGTCGGGGCACGACCAGGGGCACGCGCTGCTCTCGCTGGAGGACCCGCCGACGGCCATCTTCGCGGGGAGCGACCTGCAGGCGTTCGGCGTCTTCGAGGCGGCCAGGCAGCGGGGGCTGCGGGTGCCGGAGGACTTGAGCGTGGTGGGCTTCGACGACCTGCCGCTGGCCAAGTCGGCGTGGCCGCCGCTGACCACCGTACGGCAGCCGTTGCAGGAGATGGCGGCCCTGGCCACCCGCACGGTGCTGGGGATGGGACGGGGCGAGGTGCCGGACACCAAGCGGGTGGAGCTGGCCACGGAGCTCATCGTCCGCGACAGCACGGCCCGTTACGAGTGACCGCCGCCTACTGAAGGCAGAGCTGGGCGCGCAGGGTTGACCAGGCCCACTGCTCCCAGCGTTCGCGCGACCAGCCGCGCTCCTGGACGAAGAGCAGGTACAGCTCCGGGCTGAGCAGGCCGAACAGCACGTCGGCCGCCTCCTCGGCAGACAGGCCCGCCCGCGCGTCCGGCTTGCCGACGAGTGACTCGGCCGTGTGCTGCTGGACCGTGTAGCGCGGGTCGACGTCGAACGACCACAGCGCGGACACCTCGGGATCGCTCGCGCCCGCCGCCTCCAGCATCCTGCCGATCGGCGCGACCCGTTCCAGCACCGTCGTCGTGCCGGCGACGTAGGCGAGCAGCAGATCCTCGGCCGTCTCCGCGGCCAGCGCGCCGGTGTACCAGGGCCGCTCCATCGTGGCCACCGGCGCGTCGTCGCCCGCGATCGTGACGTCGACCAGCTCCTTCAGCAGGGCGCGTTTGTTGCCGAAGACGAAGTAGATCGTCTGCACCGCGACCCCGGCCAGCTCGGCGACGTCCTGGAGATTCGTCGCGCCGTAGCCGTCCCGTACGAACAGCTCTTGAGCCGCCTCCAGGATGCGCCGGCGCGTCTCCTGCGCCTTCTGGGTCCGCTTGCTCGGCCGCTTGACATCGCTCATGGCTAGAGTCTATCTCTAGATTCAGTCACTAGAAGTCAACTCTAGAGAGCGAGTACAAGAATGTCGGCTGTCATCACCGTCACCCGCTTCCAGATCGATCCCGCCGACGCCGAGCAGATCAGGGCCCGGCACGCCGCGCTGGTCGCCGCGACCAGGAAGGCGGCGCCCGGGCTCACGGAGGCGCGCCTGGGCCGGCTCAGCGACGAGACCTGGGTCGGCATCTGGCGCTGGGACTCCGCGGCCAGCCTCCAGGCGGCCCGTCAGGCCGTACCCGGGAGTGCCGAGGCGACGGCGGCCTTCGCGCTGACCCGCGAGGCCGGCGTGGACGACATCGAGATCTTCGACGAGCACTGACGGCACTCGCGGCCCCGGGACACCGGGGCCGCGAGCTTCCAGAATCGGGAGAACGACATGATCGAAATCGAGGCGTTGACCAAGGTGTACGGCTCGGCCCAGGTCCGAGCGGTCGACGAGGTGTCGCTGAGCGTGCCCGCCGGATCGGTCTTCGGCTTCCTCGGACCGAACGGCGCCGGCAAGACCACCACCATCAAGATGCTGGCCGGCCTGCTGACCCCCACCTCAGGACGGGTACGGCTGGGCGGCCACGACGTCGTCCGCAAGCGTTCGGCCGCGATGGCGCAGTTCGGCGCGGTGCTGGAGGGCTCGCGCAACGTCTACTGGAGCCTGTCGGCCTGGCAGAACCTGATGTATTTCGGCCGGCTCAAAGGCATGCGCAAGGCCCAGATCAAGGACCGCGCCCGCGACCTGCTGACCGAGCTCGGCCTGTGGGAGCGCCGCGACGACAAGGTCGGCGGCTTCTCGCGCGGCATGCAGCAGAAGGTCGCGATCGCCGCCGCACTGATCGCCGGCCCGCCGATCGTGCTGCTGGACGAGCCGACGCTCGGCCTGGACGTCGAGGCCACCCACACGGTCAAGCGGTGGATCGCCGAGCTGTCCCGTGAGCTGGGCACCACCATCCTGCTCACCACCCATCAGCTCGACGTGGTCCAGGAGCTGTGCGACCGGGTGGCCGTCATGCGCAAGGGGCGGCTCGTGTCGGACCTGCCCACGCGCGACCTGCTGGCGAGCTTCCGCGAACGGGACAGGTACGAGATCCGCGTCGAAGGAGCCGCGCCGCCCGGGTTCGACGCCGTGGCAGGCGAGGGCGTGAGCACGATCAGCGTGCGGGTGAGCGATCCGGCCGAGGTGTACGCCGTGGTCGACCGCCTGCGCGCCCACGGCGCGGTCCTGGAGTCGCTGACCCAGGTCCAGCCCGATCTGGAGGACGTGTTCCTCGCCCTCGTGAACGAGCCGTCCCATGCTTGACGTCCTGGGCGCGGAGATCGGCAAGGGCCTGCGCGTCCAGCTGGCGCACCCGCTCGGCCACGTCATCACGCTGCTGATCAGCACCATGATGTATCTGGGCCTGCAGTTCGTCATGGGCCAGGGGCAGCTACGGGCGGACCTGCTGCCGCAGACCCTGATCGCGATCGGCGGCTACTGGTTCCTGCAGTACGCCGCGCTGGTCATGGTGGCCGACCTCGTCGAGGAGCTGCGGGCGGGCACGTTCGCGCAGGCGCAGATGACGCCGGCGCCGATCTGGCTGCCGATGCTCGGCCGGCTGATCACCGCCTCGGTGTTCGGGCTGGCGGTGGCCGCGGTGGCCGCCCTGGTCCCGATGGCGGTGGCCGGGATCACGATCCCGCTGCGCTGGGCGGCGATCCCGCCGGCCCTGCTGCTCGGGGCCAACGCGCTGGCCTTCACGTTCCTGATGGCCGCCCTCGCCCTGCGCACCCCGATGATCGGCGCCTTGCAGTCGCTGTTCACCTCGCTGGTGCTGCTGCTCAACGGGGCGTTCCTGCCGCTGTCGTTCTATCCGGACTGGCTGGCCGGCCTGGCCAGGCTGCTGCCCACGACCCTGGGCATCGAGGCGCTCACCCAGACGCTCTTCGACGGCCGGTCGCTGGGTGAGATCTGGAGCGGCGGCACGCTGCCCTGGCTGATCGCCCACACCGTCGTGCTCGCCGCCGTCAGCGGGGCGCTGTTCGTCCGCAATCACCGCCGAGCGCTGCAGGAGTGGTCATGACATTCGCCTCCGGCTTCGCCGCAGAGGTTCGCAAGGGTCTGCTCGGGTTCGTCGCCGGATGGCGGGAAGCGCTGCTGGAGATGATCACTTTCCCGGTGTTCTACCTGCTGATCGTGCTGTTCATGGGACGCGGGCAGCTGCGTGCCGAGCTGCTGCTGCCGGTGCTGCTCGGCATGGTGGCCCTGACGTTCATCCACGAGCAGGTGAACCGGGTGTTCTGGGGCTATCTGGGCGACATCCAATCGGGTGTGCTGGAACAGACGTATCTCACCCCGCTGCCCTCGGCCGCGCTCATCCTCGGCCGGCAGGTCGCCGCCGTGGTCGCGGCCCTGCCCACCGCGCTCGCCGTGCTCGCCACCGGCGCCGTCGCGATCGTGCTGCAGGGCGGCGTGCCTCCCTTCGACGCGCAGGTGCTCGTACCGCTGGCCGCGATCGTGCTGGGCACCTGCGGGCTGGCGCTCGTCCTGTGCGGGCTGACCCTGGTGTTCAAGCGCATCGAGATCATCACGCAGCTGTCCGTGGCCGGGTACGCCATCGCCGGCGGCACCCTGGTGCCCCTGGCCGCCATGCCCGACCCGATCGCCTTCGTCAGCCGGCTGCTGGTCCCGGTCGCGCCGGGCGTCGAGGCCATGCGCGACATCCTGCTCGGCGGCCACTCCCTGACCGCGCTCCCGACCGGCTGGGGGCTCGGCTGGCTGCTCGTCCAGCCGCTGCTCATCGTGGCCGCAGGGGCCGTGGTGTTCGGGCGGCTCGAACACCTCGCCAAGCGCCGTGGCACCCTCGGCCGTTACTAGATCCCACTCCCTTGACCTGGTCGAACGATGAGGAACCGGTAGATCATGAACGTGTTTCTGTGGATCCTGCAAGCGGTCCTGGCGGCTCTGTTCGCCGTACTGGGGACCATGAAGTCCACCCGGCCCAAGGAGCGGCTCGAACCCGCGCTGCCGTGGACGGCCGACTTCTCCCGCGGCACCGTCCGCTTCATCGGGCTCACCGAGCTGCTCGCCGCGCTCGGGCTCATCCTGCCCGCCGCCACCGGCATCGCCCCCGTCCTCACGCCTGTGGCGGCGACCGGCCTGGCCCTGATCATGGTGCTGGCCGCCCTGACCCACCTGCGCCGCAAGGAGCCCGCGGCGATCGTGGTCAACGCCGTGCTGTTCGCCGCCACGGCCACCATCGCCTGGAGCCGCTACGGCCCTTACGCCGGGTAGTCCTTGATCAGGAGTTTCGCCGATAGGGGTCGGAGTAGGGCTTCGACGATTGCTTGACGGACTCGAGAATGGGATGCATCGCGGGGCCGGCCACGTAATAGCGGCCCCTTGCCTGCCCTTGGGGTATCAGCCAGTTCAGGCGGCACATTTCTCGAATGTCTCTGATCGCTTGCTGCGAGCTCAACTCGGCGTCTTGCTGGTAAACGGTACGCCGGACACGTGATTCCCAGAAGGCGGGCAGGAGGGCGAAGACGGTTCGCTCGTCGAGTCCGTCGGCGGTGGCCGCTTCCGACAACGCCGCCCAGGCCCGGCTCAGCAGGTCAACCCGGCGTTTCGCCTGCTGGGCCTGTACATGGTGGGCACGCAGGCAAAACGTGATCCACGCATGAATGGTCCGGTGGGGGCTCCACACCGGACCACCGACCTCTTCCAGGATTTGGTAATAGGAGTAGGTGTTGTGTCCCCTGCCGAGCCATTCTTCGATGGAGGAGAATTCCGGGGGCAGCAGTGCTTCTCTGGCGAATACCAGCGTGGACAGCGCCCGGGACATCCGCCCGTTCCCATTGGCCCATGGAAGGATTTTCACCAGGTTGAGATGGGCCATCGAGGCCCGGACGTGAACGGGGGCATCGAGGTCGCCTTCGTTCAGCCACTGGATCAGCTCGTGCATGAGACCGGCGACCAATTGATGATCTGGTCCGGTGTAGGCGAAGACGGCAGGGTCCTCGGGACTGGTGACGTAGACCGGCCCTTGCCGGAGCCGGCCCGGCCGCTTTCTCCGGTGGTGCTCCTGGATCATGAAGTGCAGGCCGTTCAGCAGGCCCAGATCGTAGGTGAACTCCTCTCGGGCGTCGGAGAGCGCCTGGATGTACGTCGTCGCCCGCTGATAGTTCTCGAGCACCCTGCGAGTCGCGTCGCTGGTCTCCAGGGGGGCTGCCCCGGCCATCAGCGCTTCGACGTCGTCGACCGAGGCCGCGTACCCCTCGATCGTGTTGGAGCCCACGATCGCCCTGGCTGTGAGGCTTCTGCGGAGCTGCTTCGTCCACTGCTCTTGCGGGTGGAGGCGCAGGCATACGTCGTGACGCAGCTGCTCGATCTCCTCCAGTGCGAGAAGGTCGGCAGGACTGAGTTTCGGCACTCCATACAACACGACTTGATGACACCATTATCGTGTCATCAAATCAAATCGACCCGAGCTGTGGTCGTGGGCTGAAGGTTTAGTGGAAGAAGGACTTGCGGGGCTCCTGGCCTGAGCGGCCGGCGATGCAGCGGTAGAAGCGCGTCCCGTTCTCGAACTGGGCCTGGGACGGTGGCATGACGTCGGCGATCCAGCCGGCGGCGCCGAGGGTCTTGGCCGTGCCGGTCCTGGTGGCGAGCAGGACCGCTCGGCTGCAGGTCCGTTTCACCGTCGGGTGCTTGGCGAGGTCCTGCTGGACGTAGGTGTCGGCGTCCGAGGGGATCGGGGCAACCGCGAACGTCTCCCACGAGTGCGTCTCCTCGCAGCCGACCCGTCTGGCCTTGGTGTCGCCCGCGATGATGACCAGGCCGCCCCAGCATTCCGACTCCCGTACGCAGGCCGCCGCGGCGCCGGGCACCTTGGCGGCCGGGCAGTCCTGGGTGTAGGTGTCCAGGCCGGTGAACGGCGTCGTCTTCTTCTTCGTCGTCCCGGGGGTGGCGGTGGCGGCCGTGGTGTCGCCGGGTGAGGCCTGCGGGGAGTTCGGTTCGTGGGTGAGGTAGGAGTAGACGATCACGCCCACGCCGATCGAGATCACCAGGCCCACGGCGGCGGCGATGGAGATCAGGGCCTTGGAGGCGCCGTGCCTGGCGGGGGGCCGGGTGTCCGGCTGGCTGCCCGGCGGTGGGGTCGTGGGTGTGGAGATCGGCCGGTGGGGGCTCGCATGGCTGGGGATGTGCGGGGATGGCGGGCCGCTGGGCGGGGACACGGGGCCAGAGGTGGATGGGGGCGGCGGGAAGAAGGCGGCGTGCGGCGGTGGGGGAGAGGTGAGGGGGACGGCGGCCAGGGCGTTGCGGAAGGCTTCCGCGCTGGGCGTACGGACGCGCAGGTCGCTCGCCAGCGCCTGGCGCAGTACGGCGGTCAGCTCCGGCGGCACCCCGGGGATGTCGGGGACGGGCAGACGGTGCAGGGCGAGGATCATCGCCAGATTCGGTACGCCGCTCGCCGGGAAACGCGGCGGCCGGCCGGAGAGCAGGGCGTACACGGTGCCCGCCAGCGCGTACACGTCGCCGGCCGGGGTCGGCTCGGCCAGCTCGAACGCTTCGGGCGGCGCGTAGGAAGGGGTCAGCGACTCGCGCGTCACGGAGGCTTCTGGGCCGGTCGCGGGCATGGTGGCCAGGCCGAAGTCGGACAACGCCACCTGGCCGTAGCGGTTCAGCAGGATGTTGCCCGGCTTCACGTCCCTGTGCAGCACGCCCTGCGCGTGCGCGGCGGCCAGCGCGTCGGCGATGCGCACGCCGACGTCACGGGCCTCCGCGGGGGAGAGGAGACGGCCCGACAGCGAGCCGCCGGGGCACAGTTCGAGCACCATGTACGGCCGGCCGTCCGGCAGCAGGCCCGCGTCGTAGACGGGGACCACGTGCGGATGGCCCGACAGCGCGCCGGCCGCCGTGACCTCGCGCATGAACCGCCGCCTGTCGCGGTCGGACAGCAGGACCCGGTTGTCGACCTTGAGCGCGACCTCGCGGCCCACGGCCGTCTGCAGGGCCAGGTACACGACGCCGAAGCCGCCTTGCCCTAGTACGCCCTTGATCTCGTAGCCGGGTACCGATAATTCGGACACGCGCGGAAGCGTACAGGTTCGGGGCCCTCGTCTTCAGGTCCTCGGCGAGGAGGAACAACATCGACTCGAACACCTGCGCTATTTGTGGAAGGATGCTGGACGTCCGAGGCTGCCGGATGACGGCGGTCGGGCCGGCAGGGAAGGGGCACGGCATGGATGCGGACCGATATCTGGAGCTGTTCGAGCTGGACTTCGCGCGATTGCGCGAGACCGCCACCCGTGATCTGGGCGCGGCGGTGCCCAGCTGTCCCGGCTGGACCGCCACCGACCTCGTCCACCACATCGCCGAGGTCTACCTGCACAAGGTCGAGATGATGCGCAAGGACGCCTGGCCCGACCCGTGGCCGCCGGCGCCCGACCCGGCAGGGCCGGCCGCCTACCTCGACCGGGGCGTCGCCGAGCTGCGCGCCGAGTTCGCCGCGCGCACGCCGCAGGACAAGACCCTCACCTGGTACGACCCCGACCAGACGGTCGGCTTCTGGATCCGCAGGATGGCGCAGGAGACGGTGGTGCACCGGGTGGACGCCGAGCTGGCGGCCGGCGAATCCATCGCGCCGATCCCCGACGACCTGGCCCTCGACGGCATCGACGAGGTGCTCGTGGTCTGCCTCGCTTATGTCGCCGACAAGTGGCCCGAAGAGCTCGGCGACCGCCTCACCGGCGCGGACGGCCGCGCGGTGTCGATCGAGGCGGGGGCGGAGCGCTGGCTGGTGCGTCCGGGAGCGTCCGGGGTCGAGATCGCGCGGGGTGGCGGCGGTCCGGCCGCGGCGTCGATTTCGGCGTCGATTTCTGGGACGCCGCATGACGTGTTGTTGTGGCTGTGGGGGCGGGTGGACGGTGGAGCGCTGAGTTTCACCGGCGATCCCGAGCCCGTGGAGCGGCTGCGCGGGCTGCTCAAGGACGCCACGCAGTAGGGGCAGGGGTCAGCGGATGTCGGCCGTGGTGAGTAGTTCGCGGAGGCGGGCCGCGTAGGCGCGGGGGTGGCTGGTGTTGCCGTTGTGGCCGCCCGGCATCCGCACCAGCTCCGTGCCCAGCAGCTCGGCCAGCGCGACGGCGCACTGGTGGTCGAAGACGGTGGGCGGGGTGCTCAGCCCGGCCGCGGGCATGATCCGCGTACGGCATCCCGTCAGGTCGAGCTCGTCCTCGATGACGGCGGCGAAGTCGTGCCTGAGGAAGACGTCGAAGTTCGCCTGCCGCTGGGGCGTCATGGGCTGCGGCGTCAGATCCGGCTCGGCGTCCGAGGTGATGCCGAGCACGCGCGGCACCTCCTTCAACGCCGCGGGCAGGCCCTCGTCCAGGTAGAGCGCGCGCAGCTCCGACAGCTCGGCGCGGTGCCGGTCCCGGACGGCCGCGGGCAGCAGCCAGGGCGAGACGGGCTCGTGGGCGATGAGCAGGCTGAGCTGTTCGGGGTGCGCGACGGCGAGGTGGAGCCCGATGGAGGCGCCCAGGCTCTGGCCGAGCATGATCACAGGCTGGTCGGTGACGTGGGCCAGGAGCCGGTGCACGTCGTCCGCGTGCTGCCGCACGCTCACCCCCGCGCCCGGGTCGTCGATGGTGCTGCGGCTGAGCCCGCGCCGGTCGTACGTGATCACTGTGTACGCGTCCTGGAGCTGATCGACCAGATCCACGCTGCGACTGGCGTCGCCCTCGCCACTCTGGGAGATCAGGAGGAGCGGTCCCGTCCCGCGAAGCTCGTAGTAGAGGTTGCCGCCCGGCACGGTCAAGGTTTCTGAGGTCATGGAGAACACCATAGTCCATCAGAATTGATGTATCAAGTCTGATGGACTAAATGCGCGACCCCGGGATCAGCCGCGACGCGAGCTCCTCCAGGGCCGCCACCGTCTCGCTCACGCGTGCGGGGTCCTCGGTGCCCAGCGCGGCGGCCAGTGCGGCGTCGATCGGCGTGTCCCTGACCTGCGTCACGCGTTCGGAGATCTCAGGAGCCTCGCGGATGATCGTCCGGCGCCGGTCCTTGGGATCGGTCTCGGTGATCACCGCGTCCACCGCGCGCAACCGCGAGATGGAGGCGGACACGGCGCTCTGCGGCAGGCCCGTGCGGGCGGCGATCTCGCCCACGGTCGTGCCGGGGTGGCCGCGCAGGTCGCTCACCACGATCAGGACCGTGCGCACGCTCGTGGAGTGCTCGCCGATGCCCTCGCTCGGCATGGCCTCCTCGCCGATCTTCATCAGCGTCCGGCCCAAAAGGAACAGCTCGACCCCATTCATCTTCAGCAAGATACAGCCGTGGCTCGGTAGGGTCCTGTGACGTGACGACGGAGTTGGAGCACCTTGCCGCGCGCCTGCGGGAGTTCGCCCAGGTGCGGGAATGGGAGCAGTTCCACACGCCGAAGAACCTGGCGATGGCGCTGGCGGGCGAGGTGGGGGAGCTGGTGGCGGAGTTCCAGTGGCTCACCGCCGAGGAGTCCAGGAGCCCGGGGCCCGACGCGCTCGCCCGGATGCGTACCGAGCTGGGCGACGTGACCCTCTACCTGATCCGCCTGGCGGACGTGCTGGGCGTGGACCTGATGGCCGCGGCGGAGGCCAAGCTGGACGACAACGACCGCCGCTACGACGCCGACCGCTACCGCGGCTCCGCGAGAAAGGCCCCGCGCACCACATAACCCGCGCACTACATAAGCCGGGATGCCGGGCGCGCGATGGCGCCCTGCGCTTCTCGTGGGCTCAAAGCCGCACATAGGGTGACGGGCATGCGTTTTGGGGTGCTGGGGCCGCTGGCCGTGTGGACGGACGCCGGGGAGACCGTGACGGTTCCCGGTCTCAAAGTACGGGCGCTGCTGGCGGACCTGCTCGTCCACGAGGGCCACCCGGTCTCCGTGGACCGCCTGGTCGACGACCTGTGGGGCGAGGACGCGCCGGCCAACCCGGCGGGCGCGCTCCAGGTCCGCGTCTCGCAGCTGCGCAAGGCGCTCGAAGACGCCGAACCCGGCGCCAAGAACCTGGTCGTCTCCCGGGCCCCGGGCTACCTGCTGCGCGCGGACGAGGACGCCGTGGACGCGGTCAGGTTCGCCGGCCTGCTGTCGAAGGCCGAGGCCGCCGACAGCCCCAGGACCAGGGCGGGGCTGCTGGCCGACGCGCTGGCCCTGTGGCGGGGGCCGGCGTTCGCCGACTTCGCGGACGAGGAGTACACCAGGTCGGCCGTGCTCCGGCTGGAGGAGCAGCGGCTGTCGGCGCTGGAGCAGCACGCCGAGGTGCGGCTGGAGCTGGGCGAGCACGGGCTGCTCGTGGGCGAGCTGGGCGACCTGGTGGCCAGGCATCCGCTCAGGGAGCGGCTGCGGGCCGTACACATGCGGGCTCTTTACCGCGCGGGGCGGCAGAGTGAGGCCCTGGCCGGTTACGGCGAGCTGCGTGAGCGGCTGGCCGACGAGCTCGGGCTCGATCCCGGGCCCGAGCTGGTCGCGCTGCACCAGGCGATCCTCGGGCAGGACCCGGCGCTGAGCGTCCCCGCGGAGCGTCCCGTGACGAACCTGCCCGCCCCCGTCAGCAAGCTGGTCGGCCGGGACGAGGCGCTCGCCGAGCTGTGCGCGCTGGCCGGGGACGAGCGGCTGGTGACGCTCACCGGCAGCGGCGGGGTCGGCAAGACCCGGCTGGCGCTGGAGACGGCGAACCGCCTGGTCGACGACTTCGCGGACGGCGCCTGGCTGGTGGCGCTGGACCAGGCGTCCCGTACCCCGGTCGAGGCCGCGATGGCGGCCCTGGACATCAGGGAGGACGCGAGCTCGGGCGCCGCCGCCGGGCAGCTCGCCGCCGCGCTCAAGCCCCGGCGGATGCTGCTGGTGCTGGACAACTGCGAACACGTGGTCGAGCAGGTCGCCGAGCTGGTCGAGCTGCTCCTGCGCGCCTGTCCGGGCCTGCGGATCCTGGCCACGAGCAGGGAGCCGCTGGCCGTGGACGGCGAGGTGCTGTGGAGCGTGCCCCCGCTCGGCGTGCCCTCCACGGCCGACCTGGCGGCGATGGCCCGCTCGGACGCGGTCCGATTGTTCGTGATCCGCGCCGCCGCCTCCGCCAGGGGCTTCGCGCTCGACTCGGGGAACGCGCAGGCCGTCGCGCAGCTCTGCAAGCGGCTCGACGGCATCCCGCTGGCGCTGGAGCTGGCCGCGACCCGGGTGCGGGCGCTCGGCGTGCACGGCGTGGTGGACCGGCTGGACGACAGGTTCCGGCTGCTGGCCTCCGGGCAGCGTGGCGCTCCCGCCCGTCAGCAGACGCTGACCGCGGTGATCGACTGGAGCTGGGACCTGCTGTCCGACGACGAACGTCTCGTGCTGCGCCGCCTGGCCGTGCACGCCGACGGCTGCACGCTGGAGTCGGCCGAGGCCGTCGGCGCGGAGGCGGGGCTCGACGTGCTGGACCTGCTGGCCCGCCTGGTCGACAGGTCGCTCGTGGTCGTGATCGACGCCCCGGCCGGCGTCAGGTACCGGCTGCTCGAATCGGTGTCGGAGTACTGCCTGGCCCGGCTGGCCGACGCCGGCGAGGCCGATCGCGTACGCCTCGCGCACCTGCGCCACTACGTGCAGCTGGCCGAGGCGGCCGAGCCCGAGCTGTACGGGCACGGGCAGCGGGAGTGGCTGCTGCGCCTGGACGCCGAGGCGGCCAACATGCGGGCCGCCCTGGACACCGCGATCGCCCAGCGGGCCGGCGACGACGCGGCCCGCCTGGTGAACGCGCTGGCCTGGTACTGGGTCCTGCGCGGCAGGCTGGCCGAGGGCCGGCGCTCCCTGGTGACCGCGCTGTCCATCGAAGGGACGGGCACCTCGGTACGCGCCCCCTCGATGGACAGGGCGGCGGCCTGGCAGGCCGGGTTCACGCTGCTGCTGGGCGAGCAGTTCGACTGGCGGCCGGCGCTGGAGGCGATCGACGATCCCGGTGAGCGGGCCAGGGCCGAGCTGTTCGTCAGCATGCACATCCACGACATGCCGACCGGCCAGGAGCTGGTGCGCAAGGCGCTGACCACGTTCAGGGCCGTCGGGGACCGCTGGGGCATCGCCGCCGCGCTCAGCAGGCAGGCCAGGGACGCGTTCACCCAGCGCGACAACGAGGCGCTGGAGCGGATCGGCGGGGAGAGCGCGCGCCTGTTCACCGAGCTCGGCGACCGCTGGGGGCTGCTGCAGGCCACCGAGTGGCTGGGCGGGCTGGCCGAGATGCGGAACGACGCGGAGGAGGCCAGGCGGCTGTTCGGCGAGGGCCTGCGGATGGCCGAGGACCTCGGGCTCTGGTCCCAGGTGGCCACGCGGATCGCCTGGCTGGGCTGGATCGCGCTGCAGAGCTGCGAGTACGACCGCGCCATCGAGCTGTGCGAACGCGCCATGAAGCTGGCCGCCGACCAGGGCTACAAGGAGGGCGAGACCATGGCCGAGATGGGCCTGGCCTTCTCCGCGCGCCGGGCGGGACGCCTCGACCTGGCGGAGACGCACCTGCACCACCTGCTCGACGGCGTGCCGCGCGGCCCCGACCTCGATCCCCTCATGCACGTGCCGTCCACGCTCATCGAGCTCGGCCACCTCACCGAGCTGCGCGGCGATCCGGCCGCGGCCCTGGACCTGCACATGGAGGCGCTGGCCGCGGGGCGGAAGGTCGGCGACCCCCGGACGATGGCGGGCGCGGTGGAGGGCGCGGCGTCGGCCTCGGGCGCGACCGAGCAGGCCGCCAGGCTGCTGGGGCTGGCGGCCGCGGCCAGGGAGCACCACCAGACTCCGGCGGGGCCGTCGGAGCGGGAGGAGGTCGATCGCATCACGGCCAGGGTGCGGGACGCGCTAGGGGAGGCGGCGTTCGCGGCGGCGTACGAGGAAGGCGCCGCCCGCAAGCTCGACGAGGCGCAGGACCTGCTGCACTGACCGCGGGGCCGCCCAGCGGGCGCTACTCGACCTGGGCGGCGAGGCGGTCGAAGAACTCGATCCAGCCCGACCTGGCCTGCTCGGCGTGCTCCTGGTCGGTGTTGACGCCGTACTGGTGGAAGCGCATCTCGGTCTTGCCGTCCGTCTCCACGAAGTGGATCGTCACCACGGACGCGGGCGCGTCCCCGGGCCGGTCCGGGTCGCCGGTGGTGAACACCAGCCGCCGCGGCGCCTCCACCTCCCGGTACGTGCCGTCGAGCGTCACCTCGAACCCCTCGTCGCCCAGCAGCGAGGCCCGCCAGATCCCGCCGGGCCGGGCGTCCAGGGTGATCCGGCCCACCGGCGTGGCCAGCGACTCGGGCCCGAACCAGCGGGAGAAGCGCTCGGGCTCGGTCCAGGAGGCCCACACCAGCTCACGGGGGGCGTTGAAGACGCGGGTGATGTCGTATTCGGCGGTCTGGGTCATTTCGTCGTCCTTCGCGGTCGTGGTCGATGACTCCAAGGTGCCGCGCCGGGCTTACGATCCCCTTCTCGTGGCCTTTAGGCGCGTGACAGTGTGGACGCCATGAGGATCATCCGCGCCGCAAAGGTGCTCACGGGACGTCCCGGAGAGGTCATCGCGGAGGGCGAGGTGCTCGTCGACGGTGACACGATCGTTTCGGTGGGCCCGCGCGGCAGCGCGGGGGAGGTGGGGGAGATCGTCGAGCTGCCCGGCCACACGGTGCTGCCCGGGATGATCGACGCGCACGTGCACCTGGGGTTCGACGACAAGGTCGATCCGGTGACGCGGCGCAGTCAGGAGAGCGACCGGCACCTGCTGCTGCGGATGGCCGAGAACGCGCGCAAGCTCGTGGCGGCGGGCGTCACCACCGCCCGCGACCTCGGCGCGCGCGGCTTCCTCGACCTGGCCCTGCGCGACGCGATCGAGGAGGGCCTGGCCGTCGGGCCGCACATCGTGGCCGCGACCAGGCCCATCACCATCACCGGCGGCCACTGCTGGTACATGGGCGGCGAGGCCGACGACGAGCCCGCCATCCGCCGCGTGGCCAGGGAGAACCTGCGGGCGGGCGCCGACTGCCTGAAGGTGATGGCCTCGGGCGGCCAGATGACGCCGGGCGCGCCGCCGAGCTGGGTGCCTCAATACACCACCGAGCACCTGCGCGTGGTCGTGGAGGAGGCGGCGACGCGCGGCAAGGGCGTGGCGGCGCACGCGCACGCGGCCGTGTCGATCCAGAGCGCCGTCGAGGCCGGTGTGTCCACCATCGAGCACTGTTCGTTCTTCACCCCGTCGGGTCACCGCTACGACGCCAAGCTGGTCGACCTGGTCGCGGCCGGCGGCACGTACGTCTGCCCGACCGTGCACGGGGTGATCTGGCGCTCGCGCGACGTGCTCGGGACCGAGACGATCGAGGCGTGGCTGCGCGGGGTCGCCACCATGCGGGACGCGGGGGTCCGGCTGATCGCGGGGACCGACGCCGGGTTCGCGGTCGCGGGCATCGAGAACCGCATGGACGGCTACGTCGGCGGGCTGGAGGCGTTCGCGGAGGCGGGGTTCGGGAACGCGGAGATCATCGAGCTGGCCACCGTACGGGCCGCCGACGCGATCGGGCTCGGCGCGGTCACCGGCAGCCTGGAGGCGGGCAAGCGCGCCGACCTGATCGCGGTCGCGGGCGATCCGCTCGACCGCCTCGCCGACCTGCGCAACCTCACCCTCGTCCTGGTCTCGGGGCGCGCCGTCACCCAGGCAGGCGTGGACACCGTGACCTCGTCGATCCGCTGAGCCCTTACATCACCTCAGGAAGGGAGATTCCATGCTGCCCTGGTCCGCCGAGCTGGCCGGCCGTCTGGAGCACCACGTCATCGTCAGCGACCTGCTGCGCGGCAACCCGCTGGGGGATCCGCACGAGCGGCCGGTGATGGTGTACGTGCCGCCCGGCTACGACGACGAACCTGATCGCCGCTACCCGTCCGTCTACGTGCTGCTCGGCTACACCGGGCACGTCGCCATGTGGCTGAACAGGGCCCCGTTCCGCCAGCCCTACCCGGAGCTGGCGGACGCCGTGTTCGCCGGCGGGGACGTCCCGCCCGTCATCGTCGTGTACGTGGACGCGTGGACCTCGCTCGGCGGCAGCCAGTTCCTCGACTCGCCCGGCACCGGCCGCTACCACTCCTACCTGCGCGACGAGGTCGTCCCCTGGGTGGACGAGCACTACCGCACGATCGCCGGCCGCGACCACCGCGCCGTCACCGGCAAGTCCAGCGGCGGCTACGGGGCGATGGTCACCGCCATGCTGGCGCCCGACGTGTTCGGGGCGCTGGCCACCCATGCCGGGGACGCGTTGTTCGAGGTCAGCGCCAGGGTCTCGTTCCCCGGGCTGGCGCGCAGGCTGCGCGACATGTACGACGGCTCGTACGACGCGTTCTTCACCGACTTCCGCGCCCGGCTGGCGGGCACCAAGGAGGGCGACCTCGAACTGCTGGAGGTGTACGCCTACGCGGCCGCCTACTCCGCCGACGACGACGGGACCGTGCACCTGCCGTTCGACGACACCGGCGCGGTCGTGCCCGAGGTGTGGCGGCGCTGGCTGGCCCGCGACCCCGTCGTGATGGCCGGCGAGCCGCGCTACGCCGAGGCGTTGCGCTCGATGCGGGCGATCTGGGTGGACGCAGGGAGCCGGGACGAGTACTTCCTGGACGCCGGCGCGGTCGCGTTCCGCCGGGCGCTGCAGGCGGCGGGCGTACCGGATGAGCGGCTCTATTTCGAGCTCTTCGACGCCGGTCACGGCGGCATCGAATACCGCTACCCGCTGGCTCTCGCCTGGCTCGCGCACCGCCTGACCGGCTGAGCGCACGGCCCGCCGCCCAGACGCTAGGCTGCGCGGATGGACTCTGCGGAACTGAAGGAACGGGTACGCGAGCTGCGCGGTCAGGGCCGCTCCCCGAAGGAGATCGCCCGCGAGCTGAAGGTGCCGCCGTCGGTCGTGGCGCCGATCGTGCGCGCCATCGGCGCGGAGAGCGCCGAGCTGGCGGGTGCCGGTGAGCCCGAGGTGGCCGGGTGCTGGATCAGCACCGGCTGGAGCGCGCGGCTCGGCGTCGATCCCGCTCGCGGCTGGGTGGACGAGGCGCCCGGCTCGGCCGCCGAGGGCATCGAGGGCATGGTGTGCGTGCTCGTCGCCAGGCGGCACACCTGGGACAGGGTGACGGTCGCCGGCTACCTCGCCGACGCCTACTGCCTCGGGGTGAAGAACTCCATCGGTCCCGACGTGCTCGACGAGCGCGGCCTGCGGCGCTTCCGCGAATACTTCTTCGGCGAGTACGCCGGCTGGCAGGAGGCGCCGATCGAGCTGGCCCAGCACCTGGTGTTCGGGTCCATCGACTACGCCCGCACGCTCGGGTTCGAGCCGCACGAGGACTTCGCGACCGTGTCCGACGTGCTGGGCAAGTGGGAGGGGGACGCGGCGATCACGTTCGGCCGCGACGGCAGGCCCTTCTACATGCAGGGCCCGCACGACGACCCGGGCAAGGTGCTGCGGATCCTGCGGCGCACGCTCTCCGACGACGAGTTCGACTACGTCATCGCAGCCCCGTGACCCGCATCGTGAGGTTGAGCCGTCCGGAGGCGAGCCCCGTGGCGGGGTCGCCGGTCCCCGGATAGACCTTCGGCACGCCGTGATAGGCGAACCGCGACGGCCCCCCGAACACGAACAGGTCGCCGGAGTCGAGCCGCACGTCGGTGTACGGGCGACCGCGCGTCTCGGTGTTGCCGAAGCGGAACAGGCACGCGTCGCCGATGCTCAGTGACACCACCGGGGCGTCGGACTTCTCGTCCTTGTCCTGGTGCATGCCCATCTTCGCCTGGCCGTCGTAGAAGTTGACGAGCGCGGTGTCGGGGTCGTAGGCGTCGTCGGGGCGGCCGTACGCGCGGGCCAGGGCGCGGCGGCCCAGGTCGCCGAGCCAGGCGGGGAAGCCGGCCACCTGACGGCCGTTGACGTCCTCGGCGACGCGCGTGTAGGTGTACGGGCGCCAGTGCCACCCGACGCAGACCGTCTGCACGGACATGACGCCGCCTCTGGGGAGCACGGTGTGCCGGATGGGCACCGGGCCGGCGGCCCAGTCGCGGCACGCCGCCACCAGGTGGCGCTGCTCGTCGAGGGTCAGCCAGCCGGGTACGTGCACCGCGCCGGGCGCGATCTCCCGCATCGGGAGGGGGATCACGATGGTTCCCGAAATATCACGTTACGGCCGATTTTCCAGCCGTTCCCGTCATGGTCGGCTCCGCGCATGCCTTCCAGTGTCCCAGGCGCTGCCAGGGCGACCGAGCGGGCGGTGGACGCGAAGCCGTACGTACGGGCCGGGTCCCAGTCCGTGCTCCGCCGCAGCCGCTCGCTCATCCTGGCCCACCCCAGCGGCGCGCCGGCCACCACCCAGGCGTCCGGCTCGCCCGCCGCGAACCGCCTGGCCTGCCGCAGCCACGACGCCGCCTCCTCGGGCCAGCCGACCACCGCGAGCACGGTGCCCGGCCAGGCGGCCGCGAACGCCTGGGCTACGTTCGCGGCGTCCCTGCCGTGCCCGATCACGACGGCGCCCGCCCGCTGCGCGCGTACCAGCTCGATCACCTTCCCCAGCTCGGCGGCGGTGGGCGCGGTCCGCCAGCTCCTGTACGCCTCGGGCAGGCACGCCGCGCACGGCCGGTAGCCCGCCGTCAGGGCGGTCGCCGCGTCGGCGAAGAAGACCCGATGCCGGACATATCCCCCGCGAGCGATGGCCCGCAGCGCCGACGGGCAGTCGAGCCGCCCGTACAGGCGGGCCTTCCGGTGCCCGCCCAGCGAGCCGGGCACCGGGCTGGCGTAGGGGCGGCCGTCCGCGCCGATCAGCGTGTACGTCATGAGGCGTCGTGGAAGACCAGCCCGAGCGTGTGCCGCAGGCCGGAGCGTACGGTGCTCACACCATGTCGTACGGGCGAGGCCGACCAGCCGCGAGAGGACCGGACCGGCCGGTCCCGCGTGGTGAAGATCAGCCCGTGTCCCTGCGGCAGCAGCGTCACCGTGCCGCGCGACTGAGCCCGCGGCCGCTGCTCCACCAGCAGGAACTCCCCCCCGTTGTAGTCCGCGCCCGGCCGGTCGAGCCCGATCACGACCTGCAGCGGGAACACCAGGTCCCCGTAGAGGTCGCGATGCAGGGCGTTCCAGTCGTTCTGCTTGTAGCGCAGGAGAATGGGCGTCGGCTTGCGCTGCCCGGCCCGGTGACACATGTCGAGCCACTCATCGAAGTCGTCCGGCCAGGGCGCGGACTGGCCGAGCCGAGCCGCCCAGTCGCGGGCGATCGGCAGCAGGTACGGGTAGAACGCCGCGCGCAGGTCCTGGACGAGGGACGGGAAGGGCCGGTCGAAATACCGGTACTGGCCGGATCCGAACCGATAGCGCTCCATGTCGATCGTGGACCGGAACAGGCCAGGGCTGTCGTACAGGCCGGAGATCTCCCGGCACTCCTCCGGCGTCAGCACCTGCGGCGTCAGCGCGCAGCCGACGGCGTCGACCTCCGCCGCCAGCTGCCCCCAGTCGGCCGCGGCCACCTTCGCGGCCTGCTCGGTCGCCGGCGCGCCGGGCATGACATAACGGTTTTCTTCGGTCAGGCTCATCTGCTCGGCGTTCACGACACGCTCCAGAGCTGCGGCTGGAGCGCGCCTTCGAGCGTGAGCAGGTCGTGTTTGCGGCTGAGGCCGCCCGCGTACCCGGTCAGGGCGCCGTCGGCGGCGACGACGCGGTGGCAGGGCCGCAGGACGAGCAGCGGGTTCGCGCCGATGGCGGCCCCGACGGCGCGGATGCGGTCGCGCGGCGCGCCGATGCGCGCGGCGATCGCGCCGTAGGAGGTGGTGGCGCCGTACGGCACCGCCGCGACCTCGGCCCACACCCGCTCCTGGAACTCGGTGCCGTGGGAGACGAAGGGCAGCTCGAAGACGGTCCGCTCACCCGCGAAGTATTCGCCGAACTGCCGCTCGGCCTCGGCGAACGCGAGCGGTTCCCGCCGCCACCCGGCCGGCACGCCCACGTCGAACGACACGCGGGTCAGCACCGAGCCGTCTCCTGCCAGCAGGATCTCGCCCAACGGGCTCTCGATCGTGGTGTAGATGTTCATACTCTCTACAACACCGTTCGCCGCCGGAAAGTCGGCGGTTTTCGGACGTCGTGGCGACCTTCTATCCGCTGGTGTGGCACGGGCCGTTCAAGCGCGCGACGCTGGAGGCGTTCGCGACGACGCTGGCCGCGATCGCCAAGGGCGGGACGTTCGGGGCGCTGCCGACGCTGTGGGTGCACGGGGACGAGGACGCGCTCGTCCCGCTGCCCGCCAGCCGGGGCGGCATCGAGGCGGTGCGTGGCTCGGACCTGACCGAGCGGATCTACCCGGGGGCCAGGCACGAGGTCTTCAACGAGACCAACAAGGACGAGGTCCTGGACGACGTGACCGCCTTCATCGACCGCGCGCTCACCCACTGATCGTCAGCGGACGGGCAGCCAGACGTGGCCGGAGCCGCGTGTGCGGGTCAGCTCCACCTTCCAGCAGCCCCGCTTCGGGAACACGAACCCGGTGCCCCACTCCTCCCCTGGCCGCTGCCAGCTCGACCCGCCGTGCTGCTCGGGCCCCCAGGCGAGCTTGGCGGCGGTGCCGTCGGGGAGCGTGGCCTTGACCGACAGCGGCCCCTCACCGGTCATCCGCCACACGATCTTGATCTCCTTGCCACGGGAGAGCGGCGGCTTCTTCGCGAACAGCAACCCCCACACCTCGGCGTCCCTGCCGATGCCCTGCACCTCCGGAAACCCCTGCCCCAAGCGCACGGGAGCGCTTTCGCACTCGGTGCCGGTGACGACAGGACGCACTCCATCGCCCGTCCCGGCCTCCGGACTCGCACTCGCAGCGGGCTCGGCTGCACTCGGGCGCGCAGCGGACCCGGACGCGCTCGGGCTTGGTGCGGACCCGGCCGCGAGGACACCGGCAGAGCATCCGGCCACGGCGGCGATCGCCGCCGCCACCCCTCCCACCAGCATCCCGCGCGCCACAGTGAACAGAACCACCCTCATCGAACCTCCATGCCCTCTCTACTCCGCTCCGGGCCAGGAGGTTCCGGAATCCTCTAAGGAGCACCGAGCACGGGCAACGTCACCGACGACGGGTGCTCCGCATCATGGAAGATCTCGAACCGCGTCGCCCGGGTCCGCACGGCCCGCCCCACCGGCTCCCCGGTCCCGTGGTTACGGGCGTACCTGGGGAACGCCCCGCCCGCGACCTGGACCCGGAGCCGATGCCCGCGCAGGAACCGGTACCCGGTCGGATGCAACTCGATCTCGGCCCTGGTCACCCCCTCGCTTCCCGCTGGGAGCCGGAGGATGCCATCGGTGACGTTCCGCGAGACCCCGGCGGGATCGACGTCGCAGAGCCGTACGAAGACGTCGGCGTACCCGGTGTCGGTCCGCACGTGCACGGTCGCGGAGACGGGACCGATCAGGTCGAGGTCGTGGGGGAGCGGCGTGCTCGTGTACACCAGCACGTCGGAACGCGCCTCGATGTCCCGGTTGTCGCGCTGCTTGGCCTCCTGCATGGCCAGGAGCGGCCCGCCGACCGACCGGGTGGGATGCGCGGGATCGTACGTGAAGGTGTCGGGACCGCCCTCGCCCGGCGGGTCCCAGCCGAGCGCGCGATGGGGCAGCAGATAGAGCGGCGTGGGCGTGGACTGCGGCGGCGGCCACCGGTCGAAGTCGAGCCACCGGTCGGCGCGCTGCAGGTAGAGCCGTACGGGCGAGCGGTGGAGCTGGGCGGTGTCGCCGAGCAGGTGCGCCGAGAGCCACGACACCTGGTCGGACACCTGCGCCCGCAGCGCGCCCAGATCGTGCCCCCACGGACCGATCGTGATCCGGCTGCGCCGCCCGGCCTCCCGCAACGTGGCGAAGTCACGTAGCTGCGCGGGCAGGAACAGATCCCACCATCCGGTGATCATGCTGGTGGGAGTGGTCATCTTCGCGGCGGCGGCGCTGTTGTCGGTGTCGGCCCAGAAGGAGTCGCCGGGCTCGGCGTGCGCGGCCACCTCACGCAGGAACGGCACCTCCTTGCCGATCGCGGCCACGTCGGAGGTGTCGATCGGCACGTGCGCCATGGCCCGGCGCAGGCGGCGCGCCTGGCGCGGGCTGGGCAGCATGCCGCCGAGCGGCGCCTCCTCCTGCGTGCCGATCAGCGCGGTCCAGGTCAGCATGTTGTGCAGGGCGAAAACACCGCCCGGATAGAACGTCGTGGTGAACTCGCTCGCCGTGACCCCCAGGCACATCGCCTCCAGCGGGGGATCGAGGTGCGGGCCGACCGCCCACTGGGTGTATCCCAGGTAGCTCGCCCCGGCCATCGCCAGCCTGCCGTCGCACCAGGGCTGCTCGCGCAGCCAGGCGGCCGTCGAGAGCCCGTCGTCCCGCTCCTGGTGGAAGGCCGAGAAGCGGCCTTTGGAGCCGAACGTGCCGCGGGTGTCCTGGACCACGACCTGCAGGCCGCGACTGGCCAGCACACGTCCGGTGGCCTTGGAGTCGATCCTGTGCTTGCCGTACGGGGTCCGGATCAGGACCACGGGCAGCGGCCCGGACCCGCGCGGACGGTAGCGGTCGGCGAGCAGCACGACGCCGTCGGGCATCGGAACACGCAGGTCACGGGTGACATCGAGGTCGGGTGTCGTGGGCTCCGGCAGCCCGAGATAACGGTCGAACAGTCTGCTGAGCACGCTCATGGCAGATCCTTTCGCTCCGGCCCTCAGCGTAAGGCTCACTTTCCCCAACGAAACGGCCCAATAGCGGCAGGCGCGCACCTTTCCACTCCGACGCGCGTTCGGGCACGCGTGCGACGCGCGTTCGGGCACGCGTGCGGCACGCGTTCGGGCGCTCGCCAAGAAGTCGTCGCGGGGCCGATGATTTTTCCCGCGCCCGTGGGTCTCCATCTACGAGGAGGCGCTATGAACACGCAGGGACAGGCGTTGGTCGCAGGTGTGGCACTGCTGGAGCGCGCGATCGACTACGCGCTCGGCTCCTTTCGCGTCGTGAGCCCGGCGGCGCTCTGCCGCCCCACGCCGTGCGCGGGCTGGAATCTGCAGATGCTGCTCGACCACATGAACGACTCCCTGCAGGCGCTGAACGAGGCCGCTGCCGGCCACATCGGCTGGCAGCGGCGGCCCGCCTCGCGCACGCCGTCGGCGCTCCTCCTCCGGGACGGGGCGACGGAGACGCTCGGCCTGTGGGCGGGCACGCTCACCGACGAGCTGATCTCCATTGACGACCGCCACCTGACGAGCCCGATGGTGGCCGCCGTGGGCGCGATCGAGATCGCCGTACACGCCTGGGACGTGGCCAGAGCCTGCGGCGAGCACCACCCGATCCCGCCCCTCCTGGCTGAGGAACTGCTCGACCTGGCCCACCTGTTCGTCACGCCCGCCGACCGGCCGGCCCGGTTCGCGCCGCCGCTGACGGTCCCGCCGTACGCCCCGGCGCAGGACCACCTCCTCGCCCACCTCGGCCGCCACCCCGCCTGACCGGCCCAGAGGACACAACAGCCGGGCCCATCCAGCATTTCCCGCGAACAGGCCGTACGATCATCCTGTACGCCACGTCCGTCCGCGCACGCGGGCACGGCCCCCTCCCACGCACGCACCAACGCCCGGCCGGTACGGTGAGAAGATCGCAAGCGGGCACCGGCCGCAGCAGGACGACCACGCAAGCTGCGCCGTGCCAGCCGGATGAGACCCGTCCGGCCCGGTCAGCGGGACGGCTAACCGACCGCCGCGACCAGGCCGGCCAACGTGGTGGCGACGACCGTTCTTCGTGCGGCCGTCGCCACCACCACCTTCGCTCATCGCGCCCGAGGAGGCCGGACCGACCCGACTCCGGCCACCCGGATCCGGCCCTCGCACCGGAGGAAGCCGGACCGACCCGACTCCGGTCACCCGGATCCGGCCCTCGCACCGGAGGAAGCCGGACCGACCGGACTCCGGCCCCGCGACCCCGGCCCCGGTCCTTGAGTGCCGTGCCGGGACCGACCGGACGGGATGGGACTCCCGGCGATCGCCGTTGGCGAACTGACGAAACAGCCGCCCCCGAACACGTAAGGTAGCCGCATGGATACCCCCATCGAGGCCCTGCACCGCGTGTTCGGCTATGACGCGTTCAGGGCGGGTCAGCAGGAGATCATCGACCATGTCGTGGCGGGAGGCGACGCGCTCGTCCTCATGCCCACCGGCGGCGGAAAGTCGCTCTGCTACCAGATCCCCGCCTTGGTGCGCCCCGGCGTGGGCGTGGTCATCTCACCGCTGATCGCCTTGATGCAGGACCAGGTGGACGCGCTGCGGGCCTTGGGCGTGCGAGCGGGGTTCCTCAACTCGACGCAGGACTTCGACGAGCGCCAGCTCGTCGAGGCCACGTTCCTGGCGGGCGAGCTCGACCTGCTCTACCTCGCCCCCGAGCGGCTGCGCGTCGATGCCACGATGCGGCTGCTGGCCAAGGGTGAGATCTCGGTGTTCGCCATCGACGAGGCCCACTGTGTGGCGCAGTGGGGTCACGACTTCCGCCCCGACTACCTCGGCCTCTCCGAGCTGCACGAACGCTGGCCCGACGTGCCGCGCATCGCCCTGACCGCGACCGCGACCCCGGCCACCCATGCGGAGATCTCCACCAGGCTCGGCCTCGACCAGGCCCGCCACTTCGTCGCCAGCTTCGACCGGCCCAACATCCACTACCGCATCATGCCGAAGGCCGAGCCCAAGCGGCAGTTGCTGGAGTTCCTGCGCACCGAGCATCCGGACGAGTCGGGCATCGTCTACTGCATGTCGCGTGCTTCGGTGGAGAAGATCGCCGAGTTCCTGCAGGAGAACGGGATCGCGGCGGTGCCGTACCACGCGGGGCTCGACGCCCGCACCCGCGCCACCCACCAGTCCCGCTTCCTGCGCGAGGACGGGCTGATCGTGGTGGCCACGATCGCGTTCGGCATGGGCATCGACAAGCCCGACGTCCGTTTCGTCGCCCACCTCGACCTGCCCAAGTCGGTGGAGGGCTACTACCAGGAGACCGGGCGGGCCGGCCGCGACGGGGCCCCCGCCACCGCATGGATGGCCTACGGCCTGCAGGACGTGGTGCAGCACCGGCGGATGGCCATGGAGGGCGACGACGCGCACCGGCGGCGCCAGGTGCAGCACCTGGACTCCATGCTCGCGCTGTGCGAGACCGTGACCTGCCGCCGGGTGATGCTCCTCGACTACTTCGGCCAGAAGGGCTCCGAGCCCTGCGGCAACTGCGACACCTGCCAGACGCCTCCGGAGTCGTGGGACGGGACGGTCGTGGCCCAGAAGGTCCTGTCCACCGTGCTGCGGCTGGCGCGGGAGCGGCGGCAGAAGTTCGGGGTGGGGCAGGTGGTGGACATCCTGCTCGGCAAGCAGACCGCCAAGGTGCTCCAGCACGGGCACGAGACGATGACCGTGTTCGGGATCGGGACCGAGCTGGGCAACACGGAGTGGCACGGGGTGGTGCGGCAACTGCTGGCGCAGGGGTTGCTGGCGGTGGAGACCGACTACGGCGCCCTGGTGCTGACGGACGAGAGCGCGGCGGTGCTGCGCGGGCAGCGCGAGGTGCTGCTGCGCCGTGAGACGCCCCGTCCCGCTCGGGTCAAGACGGCCTCGTCGAAGGCGGCGCAACCGGCCGCCGAGCTGCCCGCGGAGGCCGCCCCGGTCTTCGAACGCCTCCGCGCCTGGCGCGCGGGCACCGCGAAGGAGCAGGGCGTTCCGGCGTACGTCATCTTCCACGATGCGACGCTGCGGGAGATCGCGACCCTGTCGCCGTCCTCGCTGGTGGAGCTGAGCCGGGTGAACGGCGTGGGCGAGAACAAACTGGCGAAATACGGAGAGCAGGTGCTGGCCACGCTGCACGGAGACGAGTAACGCACAGGGGTGGCCGGCACAGCAAGGCGCCTGGCCGGGTATGCGGGGGTTCAGGCGGGGGTGGGAGGGGGGCGGCGGTCGTAGGCGACCAGGGAGAGGGCGCCCAGGGCGCAGGCGGCCGCGACCGCCCCCATGACCGCCGGGTACCCCGCGAACTGCGCGATCCCGGCTGCCAGCAGTGGCGCCACCGCCTTGGCCACCGTGATCGGCAGCGCGAGCGCCCCGCTCAGCGACGCGTACGCGGATGTCCCGTACCGATCGGCCAGGAGGGCGGGC
Source organism: Nonomuraea rosea (assembly GCF_039539705.1). NCBI lineage: Bacteria > Bacillati > Actinomycetota > Actinomycetes > Streptosporangiales > Streptosporangiaceae > Nonomuraea > Nonomuraea rosea. The sequence continues at coordinate 113,244 of NZ_BAABDQ010000045.1, forward strand.
CGTGCGATCGTGCCGACCCCGAACCCCAGCCCGAACAGCACCACGGCCACGACGGCGCCCGGCACGCTGCGGCCCACGATCGGCAGCAGGACGGCGGCCAGACCCTGCAGGCCGAACATGGCGGCGGTGATCAGCGAGACCCGCCACCGCGCCTGCAGCCCGGTCGTGACCAGCCGCCCCGTCACCGAGAGGACCCCGAGCAGCCCGGCCACCGCCGCGGCGAACAACGGCGCGTGCCCGAGCGCGATCAGGTAGGTGACCAGCAGCACCCCCATGACCGCCACCGCCCCCGTCTGCGTGAGGAAGGCGGCGGCGAGCAGCCAGAAAGGCCGCTCACGCAGCGCGGTCCCGACGATCGCGCGCCGGTCCGCGTGAGGGGGCGCTCCCCGGCTCCGCACGGCCAGGGCGTGCAGCGGCACGGTGGTGAGCGCGTACCCGGCGGCCAGGACGACCAGCGCCTGCCGCCACCCGTAACGATCCACCAGGAGCCCCGTCAGCGGCAGGAAGATGCTGGAGGCGAAGCCCGCCACCACCGTCACCGCCAGCAGCGCCCGCGCCCGCCGGGCCGCGTCGAACCAGGCCACGATCACCGCGAACGCCGCCTCGTACAGCACCATCGCCGACGCCACGCCCAGCACGCCGCACACGACGTACAACTGCGCGACGGTACGCACCTGCGACCACGCCAGCACCGCGAGGGCGCCCACCACCGACCCCACGGTCATCAGCCCGCGCCCGCCGTGCCGGTCGAGCCATCGCCCGATGGTCGGCGCCACCACCCCCGACACGAGTACGGCGAGCGTGATGGCCCCGGTGAGCGTGGCGACGCTGGCGTGCAGGTCCCTCGACATCGGCGGGATAAAGACAGAGAAAGCGTAATAAAGCACGCCGTATCCGACGGTTTGGGTGATCGCGAGTGCGCCGATCATTCGCGCGGGTGACTTCGGGCCGGCGGTGGCGATCACGATGGATTCGTTCCCGTTCATCGCCCGGAAATACGGTGATAAAGGTCACGTAAGACCGGGCGAAACCGGAAATCGCACGCTAGACCGCATTAGCGTCGTGGTCATGAGTCTTTCCTACGTGGTGACCGGCGGCGGACGTGGCATCGGAAAGGCCGTGGTCGAACGGCTTCTCGGCGAGCAGGCCACCGTGGTCGCCGTCGAACGCGACCCCGCCGCCCTGGACTGGGCGGGCCCCAGGGTCGTCCCGCTGATCGGCGACGCGGCCGACGAGGAGGTCGCCGCCTGGGCCGCCGACCTCGCCCAGGAGTCGGGCACCCTGGCGGGCTGGGTCAACAACGCCGCCGTGTTCCGCGACGCCTCCGTCCATTCTTCCCCCATCGCCGAGGTCAGGGCGCTGATCGCGGCGAACTTGGACCTGGCCGTCGTGGGCTGTGCCGTGGCCGTGCGCCACTTCCTCGCGGCCGGCACCCCCGGCGCCATCGTGAACATCACCTCGCACCAGGCCACCAGGGCGGTGCCGGGAAGCCTGCCCTACTCGACGTCGAAGGCCGCGATCGAGGGCCTGACCAGGGCGCTGGCCGTGGAGTACGGCAGGCGCGGCGTCCGCGTCAACGCCGTGGCGCCCGGTTCGGTGGCCACGGAGCGGTATGAGACGTTCCTGGCCGATCAGGAGCCCGAGGCGGCCAGGGCCGTCGAAGACCAGCTGGCCGCGCTCCATCCGCTCGGCCGCGTCGCCACCCCCGCCGAAGTGGCCTCCGTCGTGGCCCACCTCCTGTCCGACGACGCGGCGTTCGTCAACGGCGCGACGATCCCCGTGGACGGCGGCCGTACAGTGCTCGGACTCGACCCCGAATCCAGGGAATGAAAACCGTTGTCACCTGGTTGCAGGGGGCATGAGAAAGAACCTGCACCCCGCGTACCGTCCGGTCGTCTTCCGTGACCCGAGCGTCGGGTACGCCTTCCTCACCCGCTCCACCGCGACCAGCGACAGGACCGTGGAGTGGGCGGACGGCCAGACCTACCCGGTCATCGACGTGGACGTCTCCTCCGCCAGCCACCCCTTCTACACCGGCCGCGGCCGCATCGTGGACAGCGCCGGTCGCGTCGAGCGCTTCAGGCAGCGCTATAGCAAGATGTGACGCATGTTCGACTCGCCCCTGTCCGCCCGCCTTGAGACGTCCCGCCGGATTCTCGTGGCAGGCGCGGGCGGGGGCTTCGACGTGTACGCCGGGCTCCCGCTGGCCCTGGCCCTGCGCGGGCGGTACGCCTTCCCCAAGGTCGGCGTCCAGCCGCTGAGGGCCGCCTACGCCGAGCTGGCCGAACGGCTCGAACTGGACGCGATCGTGCTGGTCGACGGCGGCACCGGCATCTTGATGCGGGGCGACGAGGCGGGTCTCGGCGCCCCGGTCGGCCAGGCGCTCTATCTCGACCGCATCGAGGACACCGTGCTGGCCCGCCAGATCGCCGCCGTCATCGAGGCCTACCGGGACGAGGTGATCTCGCGCCCGCCCAAGGCGTTCCCGCATTTGGGGCTCCTGGTGAAGGTCCTCTGGCCACGCGGCGGGCATGCCGGGCCTACTCGTGGGTAAAAACGGGTCACCGGCGTGAGAGCAATGGTGATGGGATTGAGTCTCTCTGGAAGGGAACGCCGCATACTCGCGGAAATCGAGCAGGCCCTTGAGCGCGAGGATCCTGACCTGGCCAAGCGCGTCGCGGCGATCAACAAGATCGAGGCCGGCGGGGAGGGTTTCCCGCAGGCGTACGGAGATCGCTTCAGGATGTGGGCGTTGGCGCACGTCTGGGTGCTCTTCACGATCGGCGCGGTGCTGATCGTCCTGCTGCTGCTCGCGGTCCTGACGACCTGAGCAGTGAAGCGTCGGCGTTCAGCGTGACCAGCGGTGCCGCAGTTCAGCGTCACCGGCGGTGCCGCAGTACGGCGAGGTCGATGGCGGCGATGACGGCCACCGCGGCCGCGATCACGGCCTCCCAGCGCCAGACCTCCGCTCCCGTGCTCATGGCGCGCGTGGCGAAGAACACCGCCGCCGCCACGCCCAGGACCAGCGCGATCAGGGACAGGATCCGCCGGGCGCGCAACGGGCTCCGCGCGCTCACCGGCTCCGTGCCCTCGCGGTTGCGCAGCCACATGGTCGGCCTCCCTCCGAACCCCGAGCCAAACCCCTCAGGCCAGGCACCTCAAGGCTGAGACGATGCGCGGGTCGAGGCCGTGCGAGTCGGGCAGCCGCCCCACCGTCGCCTCCACGAACTCGGGGTACGACAGTGCCGCGCTGACCCCGTCCACGGCCACCCAGACCTGCTCGGCCGTCTGCTCGACCTGCACCTTGGCCTCCTGCTCGGCCAGCACGAACCGTCCGACCACCACCCGCCACAGCGTCCTGTCGTCGGCCTCGTCCTCGGCCACGGGCGCGCCGACGTCGTCGCCGTGGGTGGCGTACTCGGAGTCGTAGTGGAAGGCCTGCAGGCCGACGGGGTAGGGCCCGGCCATCGTGTCCAGCGTCCCGTCGCGTCCGAGCGCGCGCATGCGGCGCCGCGTCTCGCCATTCTGGGTACGCCACTCCTCCAGGACCTCTTCGACGGGCCGGTCCCTGCGCTCGCGCACGGACCACTCGTTGAAGTCGTTGAACCCGGTCACCCCTTCGGCGGCCAGCCGGTCCAGCAGCTCGTGGACGGTCCCGTCGAGGCAGGCGTGGTTGTACAGCTCCTCGCCGGCCAGGTGGCCCAGCACGTCACGGACCGACCAGCCAGCGCAGCGCGACGGCCGCTGCCAGCCGGCCTCGTCCAGCCCCGAGAAGAACCGGTCGAGCCGGGCCGCCTCGGTGTCGAAGATGTCGAACGGGTCGAAGTCTCTGAGCAGGTCCTCAGCCATACCCGGACGCTACCCCCTACGTGCGAACTTTCACGGCCATGGCTCCGATGGCGGACTTGACCCGTTCGTACTCGCCGGTGCAGGAAGGCGCCCGTTCGGCGGGAACCCAGCCGCCCTGGGCGATCCTGGCGTTCTTGGCGGGGTCGGAGCCGTACAGGAGACAGGCGAACGTGGCCGACTCGGCGAGCCCGGAGAGGTGGTCGATGCCGGCGTGCCCGGCGAGCAGGTGGCGGGCCTCGGCGGCGCGCACCACGTGCTCGGGCGCGTCGGCCGCGAGCGTCAGCGCCGCGAACTGGTCGGCCTGCGCGTGACCGCCGTCCAGGCCGTTCATCGCGCTCAGGGCGTGACCGAGCTGGTGGTGGAAGAGCACGGCCAGCGCGCCCTCCGTGCGGGCCTTCGCGGTGCGGGCGTCGGCCTCCTCGGTCTCGGCGATGCCGGTCATCGTGCGGCGCACCTTGTCCACCAGGGAGTAGCAGATCGTGATCCGGCGCTCGTCGCCGTCCCAGCTCGCGGAGGGCTCGTCACAGTCCCGCGCGACCACCTTGACCGGTTTGGGGAGCCGGATGCGGGTTTTCAGCGCTCCGCTGTCCTTCAGGAGCTCCTTGGCCTGCTCGGCGCGCGGTGAGTCGGGCCGCTCATAACGTACGGACAGCTCAGGCGCGGGCGCCGCCCCCATCGTGCTCGTCGTCATGCTCAGGACGAGGGCGATCACGGGGTGCGGCATGCGAGGCTCCTTCGGGGGTCGATCAACGCAATGGGACTGTCCCTGCTGCGATTGGGTGATCGATAAACCTCGGAACAGGCAAAGAAACCCCGGAAAAGCCGGAGGCCCGGCCCCATACGGGACCGGGCCTCAAGCGGGATGAATCAACGACGCCACCAGGAGCCGTAGACCCGCACGTAGTCCGTGCGGCTACGGGCACCATCGAGCTCGTCGTTACCGTTGTACACGGCCCTGAACGTGCCGCTCTTGTAGGCGCGCGTCTTGGTGGAGAACTTGCCGCCCCACTTGGTGTTCGCGGAGGCGACCCACTTCCAGGCGCTGGAGCCGTTGGCGCGGTAGTAGACGCTTACGCGCTCGCCGCGGACGCCCTCCCAGCCATCGTCGTCAACCTGGAGACGGCCGGAGAAGTAGATCGACTTGCCCTTGCGGACCTTGTACGGGTCAGCGGAGAAGCGCGAGATGCGGGTCTCCGCCTTGCCCTTCTCGACCTCGACGGCGAAGAACGCCGAGTCCTTGGCGATCTCCTTGCCGGCGGCGTCGAACGCGACGGCCGTGGCCTGCCACTTGCCGGCCGGGTCGTTGTCGTTGAAGCCGACAGCGAAGCGCCAGCCTTCGAGGTCCTTGACGTCCTTCGTCCGCATGGTGCGGAAGTTGCCCTCGGGGGCCACGCTGAGCTCGACCTTCTTGACGTCGGAGCTGGCCCCGATGTCGAAGTAGGCGGTCGTCTCGGCGCCGGCCTTGACGACGACCGGGTTCGGCGAGATGTCGCGAATCTTGAGCTGCGTGTCTACTTTGGTGGCGGCGGAAGCTGCGCCCGCGCCAGTGACCAACATGGCCCCGCCCACCAGGGCGGAAAGGATACCTACTGCGATCTTTTTCATGAGGGTGCTGATTCCTCTCCCCGTATTGACTTCGAGCCGGACCGGGGTGCCGACTCGCTCTACTACTTTGAGCCATCAGATGGGGAAAAGGTTCGCTAAAGTTACAGAAAATTTTTGATCACGGTCTTAACCTGGGCTTATGCAAAAAAATCCGTTTTGTGATGACTTGACCCACTACAGTCTGGCCCATGACTGACGTCTACACGCTAGGCGAGCCGCTGGGGGTCGTCTCCAGCGGCCGGGTTCGCCATGAGAGCGACGCCAGGCTCGACGTTTGCGGGCCCGAGCTCACCCTGGCGATCGGCCTGGCCAGGCTCGGGCACCGGGCCGCGTACCTGGGCAAGGTGGGCGACGACGAGCTGGGCGCCAGGGCCCTCACGGTGCTCAGGGGCGAAGGCGTCGACGTCGAGGACATGCGGGTGGCCGAGGGGCTGCGGACCGGGCTGATGCTCAGGGAGTCGCGCGTGGCCCGCGAGCCCAAGGTCGTGTACTACCGGACCGCGTCGGCGGGCTCGCGGCTCGCGCCGGGCAACGTCCCGATCGACCGGATCGCCGCCGCCAAGATGCTGCACGTGACGGGAATCACCGCCGGTCTCGGCAGGGACGCGCAGGACGCCGTGCGGGCCGCCGTGAGCGCGGCCAAGAACGCCGACGTGATGATCTCCTTCTCCGTCGAGTACGTCCCCGAGCTGTGGCCGTCCGTCCGCGAGGCCGAGGAGGTGCTCGGCGAGCTGGCCTGCGACTCGCACCTGCTCTTCCTCCGCCAGGACGAGCTCGACCTGGTCAAGCCCGCGCTCACGCCCGAGCGCGAGGTGGTGGTGGACCGCGGCGCGAAGGGCGCGAGCGTGCGCGCCGACCGGATGCGTTACGACGTGTCCGGCTGGCAGGTGCCCGTCGTGGACACGGCGGGCGCGGGTGAGGCGTTCGCGGCCGGCTACATCAGCGCGGCGCTCGACGGCCTCATCCCCCAGGAACGCCTGCACCGCGGGGCGCTGCTGAGCGCCGCCGCGGTGACCAGCGTCAGTGACTGGCAGGGCCTGCCCGCCAGATCCGAGCTGCAGTAGAGGGCTCTAGTTGACGGTCAGGGTGAAGGTCGAGGTCGTGTTCTTGATGTTCTGGAAGTTGTTGCTGAGCCGGAGCCCGTTGATCGTGGCCGACCCGACGGCCGGTCCCTGACCGGGCTCGGGCAGCTCGTTCACCCAGATGCCGAACCCGGACTTGGCGTCGAAGGCGTCGCCGCTCTTCTGCGCCCCGCTGATCGACACGTTCGTGAAGATCGTGTCCTTGACCGGGTTCAGCGGGGTGGTCGGGCTGGAGTAGCCGGTCTGGAACATGATCCCGCTGTACGTTGGGTCCACGATGTCCAGGTTGCTGACCCGGATGCCCTGGAACACCTTGGAGGCGGAGAAGATCCACATCGCCGGGAACGTCTGCTGTCCCCAGAAGTGCCCGCCCGCCCTGACCAGCGAGATGTTGTCGAACGTCGTGGGCGGGCTGGCACCGAACCCGTGCATCGGGATCCCGAAGTCCAGCGAGCTGATCGTGACGCCCGAGTACACCAGCGTGTCGGCGATGTAGATGTTCCTGAAGGTGTTGTCGTAGCCGCCGTACACGGCCAGGCCCGCGGCCCGCCAGGTCAGCAGTGAGGTCAGGTTCTCGAAGACGTTGCCGGTCTGCTCGCCGGAGTTGTTGTCGATGGCCGAGAACAGCGCGAAGCTGTCGTCGCCCGTGGACCTGGTCTCGATGTTGGTGACGTGGTTGCCGGTGCTGCCGTTGGTCATGTTCAGGCCGTCGGCGAACACGTTGCGGATCCGCGAGTTCTTGATCGTCATGTTGTCGGTATTCGTGCCCCACAGCAGGCAGATCTGGTGCTCGGCCCAGATGTTGTCGATCGTCATGCCGGCCACGTTCGAGAAGTCGAACACCTTGCCAGGGCCGTCGATGCGCTCGGTGTAGTTGCCGAAGTAGGCGAAGCTCGCGAACGTCGAGCCGTTGGCCGTGGCGTCCGCGCGGAAGCCGACGTCGGTGCCCGACTGCCCGGCGGGGGAGTAGAACCTGGTGAACCAGGGGCCCGCGCCGACCACCTTGATCGCCTTGCCGTACACCTGGAACTTGCTGGAGGTCTGGTAGTCGCCCTGGGGCAGGTAGACGCCGGTCAGGTTGGCGTCCATGCGGGCCTTGTCCAGCGCGTTCTGCACGTCCTGGTGGGAGAAACCGGCCGGTACGGCGTACTTCGCCGGGTCGGGGTTGGCGATCTGCGTGGCCAGTTCGAGGTCCACGAGGTCGATGGCGTAGTTGTGGGCGTTGGCCGCGTCCTTCTGCAGCCTGATCTTGCTGCCCGCCTTGACGGTGGCGCCGAGCAGCACGTTCGCCTCGTCGTAGATGTGGCGGGGCGGACCCGAGCCCGGGTTGTTGTTCGGGCCGGCTTCTGGGCCGTACAGCCAGGCGTAACGCGAGGTCAGGCTGACGGCCTTGCGGAAGACGCCGTCCACGTAGACGTTCAGGGTGGAGTCGAGCCCGCCCCCGCCCGCCGCGTCCGGCATCGAGAAGCGGGTGACCAGGGTGTTCGTGTCCGCCCTGGCGGTGAACTCGACGTACGCGCCGGTCTGGTTCAGGGTGACCGCGCGCCGCCCCGAGGCCTCGCCGGCGATCGTGCCGATGTCCCTGCTGGGGCCGACGCGGGCCGCGCCGCCGCCGAGCACGCCGTCCTCGGCCTCATACGTGTCGTACGGCATGTTCGCGCCGCGCCCGACGAACAGCGGCAGCTCGCTGGTGTTGTTGGCGCGCTTGACCGGCAGCTCGTTGGCGTCGTCGGCGAGCACGGTCCTGATCGTGTACCTGCCGTTGGCGGCGGTCCACGTGCCCAGGCTGACCGGGCTGGTGGTGGCCCCGGCCGCGATCGCGCCACCGGCCGAGCCGGTGAGCGTCCTGACGACCGCGCCGGCGTCGTTGACGACGGTGAGCGTGATGCCGTGGGAGGCGCCGCTGGAGGCCACGGTGCCCTGGTTCTTGATCGCGACCGAGAACGCGACCGTGTTGCCCGCGGCCGGGTTGCCCGGCGTCCAGGCGACGGGGGAGGCGATCAGGTCGGCGGTGTCGACCGGCCGCACGGTCAGGGTGCCGGTCGTGGCGTTGTTGGCCTCGTTCTGCTCGACGACCTTGTTGTCCTCGTCCACCTTGGCCGAGAGCTGGTACGTCCCCGCGTCCCTGGCGCCGATGCCGGCCGACACGGTGGCGGACGCTCCGGCCGCCAGCGCGCCCACGTTGGCGCTGCCGACCTTGGTGGTGCCCGCGTAGAAGTTGACGGAGGTCGCGGCGGCGGCCGCGGTGCCGGCGTTGCGAACCGTGGCCGACAGCGTGACCGCGTCGGTCTCGATGGGCGCGGCGGGAGCGGAGACCAGGTTCGACACGGTCAGGTCGGGGTTGGCCGCGGGGGTGCCGAAGATCTGGAACTCGGCGATCTGGCCGCCGGGTGCGCCGGAGTTGGCGGTGATCTGCAGGCGGACGTCGGCGGTCTTGGCGGTCAGGGGGATGGTGACGGTGTTGCCGGTGGCCGGGTCGAAGGTGTAGACGGCCTGGGCGAGCAGGGTGGTGAAGGTGGTGGCGCTCTGTTCGCGGCCGAGGACCTGGATGGTCTGGGTGCGGCGGGCCCAGGCGGCGTCGGGGTTCAGTTTGAGGGTCAGGGCGCTCAGGTCGGCGTTGGCGCCGAGCTGGACGGTGAGGGTGTTGGGGTAGGCGGCGCCTTCCCAGTAGGTCTGCAGGTTGTTGTCGTTGGCGTTGGCGGCGACGTAGGTGTGGGTGTGGGAGGACTCGGTGATGGGTTTGCCGGTGGCCAGGTTGGTGCCGCCGGGGTT
>NZ_BAABDQ010000046.1:0-118863 GCF_039539705.1 Nonomuraea rosea
GCGTATGGCTTGCGCTCACTCACGCCGCCATCCCAGCACACCCACGCCCACCAGGCAGGCATAACGTTACAGATTCACTCAATCACCCTACGACATCACGGGCATGAACTCGCGAATCGCCCTCTCAGGGCCGCCGGGTGCGAGCCGGTCCGTGACCTGCCCTATGACTGCGAGGTGGACGACTGATGCGGGTGATGTGCTGACCACGATGCTGATCGCGGTCGGCCTGGCGGGGTTCTTCGTCGTGGGGTGGTCCAGGCTGTGAAGTGGCTCAAGGAGAATTCGCTGGCGCTGGCCTTCCTCATCATGTTCCTGCTGGCGTTGGGCGGCCAGGCGGTCGCTGGAATGCTGCAGTACAACGATCAGCAGCTGGCGCAGGGAGCGGAGCCCGTCTCGATGGCCGCGGAGGTTTCGTCCGACACCGCTTGTTGGCGAGTTCTGACACCGCCGGACACGTGTCGGTGCCGCGGATGTTGGTTTGCGTCGACACCGCTTCCGCGCCCGACGGGTGTCAGGTTGTCCGCTGCTTTGTGGCTTGGGCCAGACGGTAGGAGTCGGTGCCGGTCTCGAGGATGGTGCTGCCGAAGGTGAGTCGGTCGACGATGGCCGCGCATAGCCGGGGGTCGGTGAAGGTCTTGGTCCATCCATCTGGGGTTGGCACATGTTCCTGTCGGAGGATTGCGGCTGCTAGCTGGGGCTACTGGGTTGTTTCTCGTTTCTCTGATTCGTGAGGTGTGAGAGGCGTATGTTAGGTGCTGCCTTCATTTTTCCGGTGTGAGGAAGGTGTGCCGTGGCGCGGTCTCGACTGCGGGTGCTGGAGGGCGGGGCATTCCCGCAGGAGCCTCTGGCCAGTGACCCGATGGAGTATCAGGCGCGGTGCGTCGAGGCGTTCGTGGCGTCGTGGGCCGCTCGTGGGTTCAGCCCGGTGACCATCGAGAACGACACCGGGCTGCTGGAGCGGACCCTGGCCGCGCTCGGCCGTCCGGCTTGGGAGGTCACCCCTGAGGACATCGACCGGGTGGTCGGCGACCTCGCCGTGGCCGGTCGCGCCGCCTCCACCCGGCGCGAGTATGTGCAGATCTTCAAGGGGTTTCACCGGTTTCTGCAGGTGCGGAAGGCCGTCGAGATCGAGGCCGCGTTCGGGGTGCGGCTGGTCTGCCCGGTGGATGAGTTCAACGCCTCCCGGCATGTGGGCGATGACTCGCCGGCCGAGCTGCCGCCACCGACGCCGGAGCGGGTGAGCGGCTTCTTCGACTTCCTCAAGGACCGCATCGCCACCGCCCGCAAGTACGCGCCGGCGGCACGGGACTATGCGATGTTTCGCACCCTGTATCACGCTGGGCTGAGGTCGGAGGAGGCCGCGTTGCTGGACCGGCCGGACGTGCACTTCAACCGGGGTCCGTTCGGCAAGCTGCATGTCCGCTTCGGCAAGGGCGCTCACACCTCCGGGCCGCGGCCGCGGTGGGTGCCCATGCTGGACGGGCTGGACCTGGTGTTGCGCTGGTTCCTTAATGACGTGCGTGGTCGTTTTCCCGACTCGGCGGTGCTGTTTGCCGATGAGTCCGGCGGGGCGTTGCATCGCGGCACCATCCGTAACCGGCTGCGCTATCTCATGCAGTTGGAGGGCCGGCCGCAGACCGAGTGGTTCAGCCCGCATGCGCTGCGCCGAGCGTGCGCCACCCACAACTACGAACGTGGTGTGGATCTGGTGGCCATCCAGCAGTTGCTCGGGCACTGGACGGTCAGCTCGACGATGCGCTATGTCCGGCCATCGGCCACCTTCATCGAAGATGCCTATCGCCGGGCGGTAGCCAGCACCCTGGGCGAGTTGACCGGGCAAGGAGAGCCGACAGCGTGAAGATCCGATGGAAACTGCGGATGGCCGCCGCGCAACGCGAGGTGTGGACCGGCGCCCAGCTGCGGCGGCTGCTGGCCGACAAGGCCGGGCTGGAGCTGTCGGCGGCGTCGGTGTCGGCTCTGCTGACCAAGGAGCCCACGCAGGTGAAGCTGTCCACCCTCGCCGCGTTGTGCACCGCGCTGGAGTGTAGCCCCAACGACCTGTTCGAGGTGGACACCACCCCGATCGAGCAGCACGTTCGGCCGCCGCAGCCGGCGGCCGAACCGAAAGCCGCCTCCAGCGGTGGCCGGTCCATGCCACCGCTGTGACCGAGCACGGAGGGCGGCGGTGGGGAAACGGCAACGCGACTGCGCAGACTGCGGCGGCCCGGTCGGCATCATTGGCCGCCAGCACTGCTGCCGCTGTGTGAACCGGCTGAAGCAGGCGGCTGCCAAGGCGTCCTGCCCGGCCTGTGGCAAGCAAAGAGTGCTGCAGGCCGATACCGGCCGGTGCATCACATGCTCACGCGTCTGCCTCGAGTGCGGGCATCCGGTCCGCTCACCGGATGCGACGCTGTGCCGGGACTGCGCCCGCAAGGCGCGACAGCGGGCAGCTCAGCAGCCGTGTCCACGCTGCGGGCGCCCGGGCTATCTGCGCGACGCCACCGGCTGGTGCGGGTCATGCTCACGCTCCCGCCAGGCGAAGGACCCGCCGCGCGTCTGCGACAGCTGCGGCCAGTTGCGCCCGCATGCCGGTCACGACCTGTGCTCTGCTTGTTGGCAGCGCCGCCCCGAACGGCCCTTCGTCGCTGGGGAGAACCTCATCGCCCGGGTGACCGACCCGCCGCCTTGGCTCGGTGAGCTCATCGGCCATCTGGCCGCCGGTCATTCTCCGGCCCGGGCGTGCACGTTGATCGGCCAGCTGGGACGGCTCTTGGGCGACGAACATCCCAACCATCCCCAAGCCCTGCTGGAGCGGGCCCGCCGGCCCGGCCGCTCGATGGGACCGCTGGCACGAGGACTGGAAGTCTTCTTCGTCGAACGCGGTCTGGCGCTGGCCACCGACCATGCCGAACGGCTCGCCGCCGGACGCCGTCGCCGCCGGATCGACGCCGTCCCCGCACCGTTGCGGCCCGCGGCGGAGGCCTTCAACACCTTCCTGCTGCGCTCCCGCGAGCGCGCCCGCCGGGCCGGGACGCTGCCCCGCGCCGACGTCACCCTCGACATCAAGCTGTCCACCCTGCGCGATCTGGCCCAGCACGTCAGCGCGCGCGGCAAGCAGGACTGGGCCCTGGTCGACGTGCACGACATCGAGACGTTCCTGGCCGCCCAGCCCAAGAATCGGCCCCGCAGGCTGCAGATCGCCCGGCAATTCTTCCGCTTCGCCAAGAGCCACAAAATGATCCTGGTCGACCCCACCAGCGGACTGTCGGCGAAGGCGACCAAGGGCTTCGTCGGCAAGACCCTCACCCTCGACCAGCAGCGACGACTCTTCCGAAGGTGGACCACCGACCCGGCCGTCCACCCGCACGAGGCTCTGCTGGGCGTCCTCGCCCTGCTGCACGGCGCCTCCAGCAGCGAGGTCCGCCACTTGCGCCTGGACGACATCGACCGGGCCAACCGCACCATCCGCATTGGGCAACGTCCCCACCCGGTTCCCCTGGACCCGGCCAGCTGGACCACCGTCCAAAGGTGTGTGGCCCACCGCGAGAACCAGCACACCAGCAACCCTCATCTGATGGTCACCAAGGGCACCAAGGCGGGCCGGAGTCCAGCCTCCGTCGCCTATGTCAGCCACGTTCTCGACCCGGCCGGTATCTCGCCGCGGATGCTCCGCTCCACCCGCCTGATCGACCTGGTCAACACCATGGACGCCAAACTCGTCGCCGCAGCCTTCGGGATGCACCCCGAAGGTGTCATGATCTATCTCGCCGATCAGGTCGACTCTGACCGCATGCCCGAAACGATGACCTAAAACTTCGCTGCTGAGGCCATGACGTACCAGCACAATGGGGGACATGTCCTTCCTCGTCTGCGCCCGCTGCGGCCACCGCCTCACTACCGCGATCGAGGAGCAGGGAGCTCCGCCGGTCGACCGAGACGTTCCGGGCAAACCCCTGGTCGCCATGGGCACCCATACGACGAGCTGGAATGACGGCTTTGTCCTGCACCCCCAGGATGTCAATGGAGCAGAACGACACGCCGATTCTCGGCGTTGGAGCGGATGTTGTGGTCCTTCGGGACTGGACGGCCCCAACCTCATCTGCTCGGGCTGCAAGACCGAGATCGGCACCCAGGAGTCGGACTGTTGGAAGCCGCACTTCGTCGTGACCCTCCCAGATGCAACCCAGATGCGGACCGATCGCCACACAACAGAGTCCGATCAACGCTCATGACGCGCCGGAGAAGAGGCCCGAACCTGTGCAGTTTCGGCGTCACCTGACACACGTTCACGCGAACATATGCGCTTTGCCGAAGGACTCATTGGACGCGATCGCGACCGAGGCCTTCTCCTCACGCTCGGTGAGGACCTGGAAGAGGAGTTCCGCGCCGCGGCGGTCGAGTTGCATGTAGCCGAGTTCGTCGATGCACAGCAGGTCGACGCGGCCGTAGCGGGCGATGGTCTTCGCCAGCGTCATCTCGTCGGCGGCCTCGACGAGCTCGTTGGCAAGCTGGGTCGCCAGGGTGTACTTGACCCGGTAGCCGGCCATGGCGGCCTCGGTGCCGAGTGCGATCAGCAGATGGGACTTGCCGGTGCCGGAGTCCCCGATCAGACACAGCGGCTGTCCCTTCTGGACCCATTCGCACTTGGCGAGGGTGTGGATCACGGCGGGATCGATGTTGGGGTTGGCGTCGAAGTCGAAGGCCCGCAGGGACTTCTCGCGGGGGAACTTGGCGGCCTTGATCCGGCGTTCGGACCGGCGTCGGGCGCGATCGTCGCACTCGGCGAGCAATAGTTCGGCGAGGAACCCGCGGTAAGACATCTGCTCACGCCCTGCCCGGTCGGCGTAGTCGGTGAAGGAGTTGCGGATGGTGGGCATTCGCAGCATCCGGCACGCTTGGTCGATCGCGGCGTCGGCTGCTTCTTCGGTCATTCCACGACGCTTGGTGGTCACGGTGCGGCTCCTTCGTTCGGGGTGTCACGTCGGCTGGCCAACAGCTGGTCGTACTTCTCCATGCTCGGCAGCGGCCGAGTGTCGGCCGGGATGTGGGCGCGGAGCCGGCGCTCGGTCAGCGATCGCACGGCAGGGATCTCGCCTTCTCCGCGTGCCCTGTCGCCGCTCATCAGGGACTGGTGGTCCGCTGTCGTATCGTCGGCTCCGCCATCTGCTGTGTCGTCGTACTTGCGCGCTTCCAACGCGACAGCGTCCGCGGTGAGCGCGCCTGCACGCAGCGCCGTCGCGAGTCCGGCGACGACGTGGTCGTGTGGAAGGTGCCGGTGCAGCATCAGGACCTCAATGAGGGCACGGGTGCCGTCGGCGTCACCGTGGGCCTTGCAGGCCGCGGCCCACCAGGCGTCGTGAACGGGCGTGAACCGCCCGGATGCCCTGGCCTGCTCCAGCGCTTTCGCACCGGGTAGCGCGCCCGGTTTGCGGAGGAGGACCTCGAGATAGTGGTCCAGGTCGACCCGGGTCGAGCCCTTGGTCATGAGCCGTTCGTGGCGGGCGATCTCGGTCCTGCCGTCGAACACGACCAGGTCGCTGGCGTTCAGGAGCACCCGGGCTTGACGGCCGACCATGCGCGCGGGCACGGAGTACTTGTTCATCCGGACCGTGACCTGGGCGTACCGGTCCACGCGCGGGGTGAACCAGCGGCCGGTCTCGAACGGCTCGGTCGGAAGGGGCGCGAGGAGTGGCTGCTCGGTGGCGAAGTGTTCCCCGACCGTGCGGGCGCGGGACCCGATCCGCCGGGCGTCGTCGGCTTCGTCCCAGGCGTCGACCATAGCGTTGAGCTCGGCGAGGGAGTCGACTTCTGGGATGGGGACGAGGTGGTTGCGTCGGAACCAGCCGATCTGCCCCTCGACGCCGCCCTTCTCGTGCGCACCTTGGATTCCGGGCTGGCAATAGAAGGCTTCGATGCCGTAGTGGGAACGGACGGCGGTCCACCTGTCGGCCTCGACCCGCTGGCGGGAGAACCCGATCACGCTCGCGACGGCGGCCTTGAGGTTGTCGTAGCGGATCTTCCCGGTCGGCACCCCGCCGAGCACGTTGAAGGCGTGGACGTGACCCTCGAAGAAGGCTTCCTGCCCAGCCGAGGCACTGACCCCGTGCACGGCCTTGCCCGAGTAGGAGAGCCGAAGGCTGAACAGCGCGCAGGTTACGAGCTCGCCGCGCAGGCGGATGGCGACGTCGCCGAAGTCAACCTCGGCCTCGCGGCCCGGGAGGTGCTCTTGCGGGATGAACGCGTTGGCAGGTTCCCGTCCGACCTCGTCGCGAATCTCACGGCGTCGGGTGGCGACGTACTCGCGGACCATCCAGTACGACACCACCCCGGCCCCGTCATGTTCGTCAAGCAGTCGATCGAAGATCCGCTTCGCCGTGTGTCGCTTGCTTCCGCGGCGCGTCGAGGTCCGAGCGCAGCCAGTCGTCGATCACCACTCGGTACGCGTCAAGCCGTGAGCCGCGTTTGGGCGGTTGCTTTCTCTCCTTCGGCCATGCAGATTCCAGCGCCGCTGTCACGGTTCGGAAGCCGACGCCGTGCTTGCGCTGCAGCGCGCGGTTGGACATCCCAGATCGGGCATCCCGTCGGATCGCCGCGTACAGGTCGACCCGGGAACGCGGCTGCGTCATCGGTGGCACTCCTGACGTGAGCACGCCGTGGGCACGACTTTCGGCACCGGGCCACCGCCCGGGAACGGTGACCGCATGCGACCACAGCCCGGAATCACTGGCCCTACCGAGGTGCCTGGTCATGTGCTGCGCAGGGCTTCGGTGGGCGGTACTGAGTCGGCCCGGAGTGCGGGGTACGACCGACGACGGAGCCGATGAGCAGCGAGTAGGCCAGGTCGAGTCCCACTGAAGCCCAGGTCAGTACGACGGCCCGGCCTTGCGTGGTGACGAGCACGCCCAGGATCAGGCCTGTGATGCCGCCGACGACATCAACCTCGACACCACCTGTCCGCCCCGTGTCCCTGGCGCGACGAAGATCTGCTTGCGCGGTGCCTAATCGGTCTTCCTGCAGCACCTCGCGGGCCCCTCAGCGTTCGCTGCTGAAGAACCGTAGCAACAGCGGGCCGACGGTCTGTGGGTCGACGACGTGATCCGGCCCCTCGAGGGTCTCCCGTTGAGCGTGGGGTAGTAGGTCTGCGAGCTCATCGGCCGCGCGGTCGAAGAAGTCCGAGGGCAGGCCTGCCATGTAGGGGACCGTGATCGGTCCTCCGGTGGTGACCAGGACCGGTTGGGTGACCGTTGCCAGTCGATCGGCCGGCAATTGGTAGCGGTTGAGGAAGACGCTGTCGTGGACCAGCGTGGGCGCGAGGGCGACCGAATCCGCCCAATGCGCCGTCTGCTTGCCTGCCGCTTTCCTGGCCGCGATGTTGTCGTCGGAGGCGCCGGTCACGCGCATGAACAGTTCGAGAACCTCCTCGTCTCGCCCGGCGTCGAAGGCGCGTCGGGTGTCCGCGATGTACTCCTCGAATCGCGGGCGTATGTCGTCCCCGACCACGTAGGGCACCTCCCACACGGCGATCGTGTCGATGGCTGACCCGGCCGCGGCGGCTTCCAGCGCCAGCGCGCCACCAGAGGACGCCCCGAACAGGTGTGCCGAGCCGCCCGCCTCCGCGATCAACGCATCCAGGTCCTCGATCTCCCTTTCCACGGCGTAGGGCTCGGTGAAGCCGCTCGCGCCGCGTCCCCGACGGGCATAGTTGTAAACCGTGAAGTGCTCGGCGAGAGCAGGTACCAAGGGAGCGTTCTCGGCTCCGTCGTCCAGTCCGCCGCCTACCAGGACGACAGCCGGGCCGCTTCCCTTCCGGTCGTAGGCGATGGTGGTGCCATCGTTTGATGTCACGCGAAAGGCCATCTCGTTCATCTCACATCTCCGTTCGAGAGGTTTGTCTCAGCGCCTGAGCAGCGTGCCGACGACGGCCTCGGTGCGCGACCACCGCGCCCTTGCGATCACGGCCGCCACGACGAGACAGGCGAGCGGCAGCCAAGGGCTCTGCTCGAGCACGAACTGATCGGTGATGACAGCACCGGTCAGCAATGCCGCCAACCCGAGACTGGCCAGGCCCGCCAGAGCCGGGATCAGAAGTCCAACCCCTCCCGCGACCTCCAGCGCTCCGACCAGGTACCGGAGCCACTGGCCAGCCCCGATGTCGGCGAACATGTCCACCATGACCGGGTCGCCGGCGAGCTTCGAGATTCCGCCGCCGGCGATTATCGCCGCCAGGACGACTTGCAGAATCCAGACGCCGATGCTGCTCGCCCGCCCGGGCGTGTGCGCAACGGTTTCCGAGTTGTTCTTGGGGATGGTGCTCATGCGTCTCTCCTTGTCGTGTCCGGGCCTGGTACCGGTGATGGCGTTGGCCGAGTGGGCCGGGTTGTCGGAGTTGATGTCGACCAAGTGCTCGCGGTAGCGGGATCTACTTCTTCTTGCGGTAGAGGACCATGGTGATGGGACCGAAGACCGCGACGAGAAGTACGGACGAGACGAGCACCCAGCCGATTTCCCCGGCGGGCACCGAGCCGTCCATCAGGCCGCGTACCACGGTCGCCAGGTGGGTGATCGGGTTGACCTCGACGACCGCCTGCATCCACCCGGGCATCGTCTTCGGGTCCACGAAGATGTTGCTCACGAACGTCAGTGGGAACATCACCATCATGCTGACTCCCGCCACCGAGTTCGGCGTGCGCAGGATCAGGCTGAGCATCGTCCACAGCCACGACAGGCAGAACGAGAACACCAGCAGCAGCGCGACCGACAGCACCACGCCGACGGCGCCACCCTCCGGCCGGAACCCTAGGACCAGGCCGAGCATGATGACGATCGCCGACCCGATCGAGTAGCGCACCAGATCGCCGAGCAGGGCGCCGACCAGCGGGGACGGTCGCCACACCGGGAGCGACCTGAACCTGTCGAAAACGCCTTTCTGAATGTCGGTGTTCAGCGTAATACCAGTGTTCATGGTGATCATGACGTTCGCCTGCACCAGGATGCCCGGCAATAGGAACTGCAGGTATTCCTGCGTCGACCCGGCGAGCGCGCCACCGAACAGGTAGGTGAACATCAACGTGAACATGATCGGGAACATGGTCACGTCGACGAGTTGCTCGGGCACGTGCTTGATCTTCAGGAGGGCGCGCCAGCCGAATGTCAACGAGGTGCTCACCGGACCGGGTCGGGGCGGGCGCTCACCGGCCAAGAGCACACCGCGCAGCGCGTCCTCGGTGACCGGCGGCGACGCCTGCTCCGCGGACGTGGCATTCATGCGGCATCCTCCTTGGGTGTCTCCTCGGACGGGTGACCGGTCAGGGCGAGAAACACCTCGTCCAGGCTCGGCTGACCGAGCGCGAACTCGGTGACGTCGATGCCGCCGCGGGATAGCTCGGCCAGGGCGCGGGCGACCCGCTCGGGGTCGGAGATCCGCGCGGACAGCGCGACCGGGTCGGCGGACGGCTCGGCCGGCACGTCGAGAGCGGCGGCGAGGACCCGCTCGGCCTCGGCCCGCTGCTCGGGACTACGGAGGCGTACGTGCAGCGAGCCGGCGCCGACCGATGCCTTGAGCTGGCCGCTGGAGCCCTCGGCGATGACCTTCCCGTGGTCGATCACCGCGATGCGGTCGGCCAGCTGGTCGGCCTCGTCGAGGTACTGCGTGGTCAACAACACGGTCGTGCCTTCGGCGACCAAACCCCTGACGATCTCCCACACCTGGTTCCTGCTGCGCGGGTCGAGCCCGGTGGTCGGCTCGTCGAGGAAGATCAGTTCCGGGGGGACGACCAGGCTCGCTGCGATGTCGATGCGCCGGCGCATCCCGCCGGAGTACTTCTTCACCTGCCGGTCGGCGGCATTGGCGAGGCCAAACGCGTCGAGCAGGTCAGCCGCTCGCCGCCTGCCCCGCGGGCGCGAGTAGCCGAGCAGCCTGGCGAGCAGCAACAGGTTCTCCACCCCGGTGAGATCCTCATCGACCGACGCGAACTGCCCGGTAAGGCTCACCCGGGTCCGTACCGAACGCGCATCACGCACGACGTCGTAGCCGAGCACTTGCGCCTCTCCGGCGTCGGGGCGCAGGAGCGTGGCCAGCATGCGGATCGTGGTGGTCTTGCCCGCCCCGTTCGGGCCGAGCACGCCGTACACGCCCCCGGCGCTCACGGCCAGGTCCACATCGGCGACCGCGTGGGTCTTGCCGAAGCTCTTCTTCAACCCTCTCGTCTCGATCGCGAGCTTTCCCATGGGTTCGAGTCCTTCTCTCGGTGTTGCGAACGGATTGGTTGAGCTAGTCAAGTTTGACTACTTGGCCAGAGTGCACGAAGAGGAACGTCTAGTCAAGGTTGATTAGAAGCGCATCTTGAGGGGATCGTGGACCGTTCGCCACGAACCCGGATCATCGGCCATGGTGTAGGCGCCCTCAGACAGTCGTTTGCTCAGGCTCTTCGCCCACTCCAGTTCGGTGCGTGCGTGTCCCGCCCACAGTTCGGCCTGATCGCGGACGTGTTCGGGAATGTCGGGGTTCGGGTTCTCCCACCCCTTGGCCTGCCCTACGAGCTCCGCTTCCAGGCGCGCTACCCGCTCGTTAATGTGCGCTATGGCATCTGTCCTGGTCAGCATGGGCAACATGGCGATGGCCGCGTCGAGCATGGTGGGGTCATGGGTGCGCCGCAGACCGTCGCGGACCAGTTCGACTATCTCGTCACGTCCCCGAGCTGTCGCGCGGTACAAAACGCGCTCCGGCCCGGAGTTGCCCGGCTCGGCGTGTTCGGTGAGGAGGCCATCAGCCGCCGCCTTCTTCAGCGCGTGATAAATCGAGCCGGGCTTGATCTTGGCCCAAATCTCCGCACCCCAGCTCTGCAGTTCGGACCGCACCTGGTAGCCATGCGCGCCGCCGGAGAGGTGCACGATACCGAGTACCAGGAGCTTCGTCGCCGACATACGCCCACCTCCGCTCAATTTGCTTGTCTCGATCGCGAGCTTCCCATGGGTTCGATTCCTTCTCTCGGTGTTGCGAACGGATTGGTTGAGCTAGTCCAGTTTGATTACTTGGCCAGAGTACGCGAGGAGGAAACGTCTAGTCAAGGTTGATTAGAAGCGCATCTTGAGGGGATCGTGGACCGTACGCCACGAACCCGGATCATCGGCCATGGTGTAGGCGCCCTCAGACAGTCGTTTGCTCAGGCTCTTCGCCCACTCCAGTTCGGTGCGTGCGTGTCCCGCCCACAGTTCGGCCTGATCGCGGACGTGCTCGGGGGTGTCCCGATTGGGGTTCTCCCACCCCTTGGCCTGCTCTACGAGCTCCGCTTCCAGGCGCGCGACCCGCTCGTTAATGTGCGCGATGGCATCTGTCCTGGTCAGCATGGGCAACATGGCGATGGC
Organism: Nonomuraea rosea; assembly: GCF_039539705.1. Lineage (NCBI taxonomy): Bacteria > Bacillati > Actinomycetota > Actinomycetes > Streptosporangiales > Streptosporangiaceae > Nonomuraea > Nonomuraea rosea. The sequence continues at coordinate 11,365 of NZ_BAABDQ010000046.1, forward strand.
CGCGTCGAGCATGGCCGGGTCGTGGGTGCGCCGCAGACCGTCGCGGACCAGTTCGACTTATCTCGTCACGTCCCCGAGCTGTCGCGCGGTACAAAACGCGCTCCGGCCCGGAGTTGCCCGGCTCGGCGTGTTCGGTGAGGAGGCCATCAGCCGCCGCCTTCTTCAGCGCGTGATAAATCGAGCCGGGCTTGATCTTGGCCCAAATCTCCGCACGCCAGCTCTGCAGTTCGGACCGCACCTGGTAGCACATGCGCGCCGCCGGAGAGGTGCACGATACCGAGTACCAGGAGCTTCGTCGCCGACATGCGCCCACCTCCGCTCAATCTGCTCGGGCTCGCTCCGCTTGCGCGCCCGCCAGGGTGGTGTCAACTCCCACCAACACTAGGGTGCTCTCCTGGTCCGGGTGGTGTCAGCACTGACCTACAAACGGTGCTGGTGGAGACCTCCAAAGCCATCTCGATCTTCGACTACGTGGCCTCCTCATCGTTCGCGGTCGACGTGTCGGAGAACTGGCAGTCGGAGTACCTGCAGTTCTTCTTGTTCATCATGCTCACCGTCTGGCTCGTCCAGCGGGGGTCGTGGCTGGCCCAGTCGGCCGCGGGGCAGGCCGCCTACAACTCCGAACGCCTCCAAGACCTGCGCGACCCGGTCGCCTGGGGAACGTATGTCACCTCGGCCGATTTCTGGAACCGCAGCCTGCAGAACTGGCAGTCGGAACTTCTGGCCGTGCTGTCCATGGTGGTGCTGTCGATCTACCTGCGCCAGCGCGGCTCACCCGAGTCGAAGCCGGTCGGCGCGCCGCACACGGCCACGGGTGTCGAAAGCTGAGCACGGCGATTGTTCGACCACGATCCCTCAGATTGCTCGCGTCACAGACGGGTAGCCCCCGGCCATGCGACTAGGTGTACTCGACATCGGCTCCAACACCGCCCATCTGTGCATCGCCGATCTCGCGTCGGGCTACCCGCCGCAACCGGTGGCCACGCTGAAGCGCCGCATCCGTCTGGCCGAGGAGACCAGCCGGGAGGGGGTCATCGGGCAGGCGGCGATCGACCGGCTGATCGCGGCCGTCAGCGAGGCGGCCGCCGTCGCCGCGCATCACCGTGTGCACGAACTGCTGCCTTTCGGTACCGCCGCCCTACGTGACGCCGTCAATCGTGATCCGATCCTGGCGGAGATCCAGGCCGGCACCGGCGTTCGCGTCGACTACATGGACGCGGAGCAGGAGGCCCGGCTGACGTTTCTGGCCGCCCGGCACTGGCACGGCTGGTCCGCCGGGCCCATCCTGCTGGCCGACATCGGCGGCGGATCCATGGAGCTCGCCTACGGCAGCGGCGAAACCCCCGACCTGGCGCTCTCCCTCCCCCTGGGCGCCGGACGGCTGACCCGCCACCGCCTGCCCGACCCCGAACGGGTCAAGAAGAAGCATCGCCGGCGTCTGCACAAGCACGTCACATCCGTGCTCGCCCAGGGCGTCGGCGAGATCTCCGCCAGGCACCGCATCGATCAGGGCACGGCGATAGCGACGTCCAGGACGTTCTACCAACTCGCCCGTCTGTGCGGGGCGCCGAAGACCAAGGACGGGCTCCACGTGGCCCGCGAGCTCCGCCGCGGCGACCTGCGCCAAGCCATCGAACTCCTGGCCGGCAGGACTGCCGTGCAGCGCGCGCGGCTTCCCGGCGTCTCCGCCGCCCGCGCCCGGCAGATCTTCGCCGGGGCCATCGTCGCCGACGCCACGATGGCCGCCCTTGACCTGCCGGTCGTACGCATCTGCCCCTGGGCCTTACGCGAGGGCATCCTGCTGGACCGGCTTCACCACTCGGCCGGACACGCCCGGCACCTGTTCGCGATCCAGGGCGAGAGCGCCTGAGCAGGCTGCGAGGACTCTCACGCTCCCTGCGGATGGCGCCGATGGAGCAGGCAGAACTCGTTGCCCTCAGGGTCGGCCAGCACGACGAACCCCTCGTCCCCCCGCTGGCCGACGTCCACGCGGGTGGCGCCCAACCCGACCAGCCGCTCGACCTCGGCTGCCACATCGCCGCCGTCGGGGACGTACAGGTCGGGGTGATTGCGGTTCTTGCCGCTCTTGGGCGCGTCCGTCGGCTGCAGCCAGACCGTCATCGAATTGCGCGGCGCGTCCGACGGTGGCCACAGGTGTGGCGCCTCGCCGTCATGCTCGATCTCGTAACCGAGCGCCGCCGACCAGAACGCCGCCATCTTCCGGGTGTCGTGCGCGTCCAGAGTCCACTGTGCGAACCGGCTCGTCACGGAAGCCGCCCTTCATCGCTGCTGGTCTTTCGCCCACGCGTACCCACATCCCGGCCCCGCACGCACACCGCAGCACGTACGGAACGGCTGCCGGCCGAGGACACCGGCGATGACCGCCACACCTTCAGGGCTGCCGTCCCAGCTGGACCAGTACAAGCCGCTGATCGATCAGAGCTGCGGACGGATCTGGACGCGCCACCCAAGCAGCGGCACACCGCCAGGCGCATCTTCGACCGGCTGGCCGAGGAACACGCTTTCCGGCCCTTCCTCGACAACGCCCGGCACGCCGCTGGGAGGAGCGGATCAACTGACGAGTTCGGCGCGCAGCCGATCAAGGACGGCGCGCAGAAGGCGGGAGACGTGCATCTGCGAGATGCCCAGCTCAGCGGCGATCTGCTCCTGTGTCAGATTGCCGTAGAAGCGCAACAGCACAATGGTGCGCTCCCTGGCGGGCAGCGCGGCAAGGAGCGGCTTGAGCGCATATTTGTCGAGCAGCGCGGCGAGGGGGTCGTCCTCGTCGGCGCCGATGGGAGCATCCAGGGACAACGCGCTGTACGCCGCCGCCGCATCGAGCGTGAGGAGGACCTCCTCCCGGGACAATCCCATCCCGGCGGCGAGGTCGGCGACGGTCGGCGAGCGTCCATGAACCTGGCTGAGGTCTGCGACGAGCCGGTTGAGCTCTGACCGGCGCACCTGGTAGCGCCCCGGCACCTTGACCGCCCACGTATGGTCCCGGAAGTGCCGTTTGACCTCTCCCGACATGGTGATGGCCGCATATCCCCGAAATTCGTGACCGAGACCGGCGTCGAAGCCCGCGATGGCCTTCATCAGACCCAGGCAAGCGGCTTGAAGGAGGTCGTCCAAGGGTTCGCCGCGCCCGCGGTAACAGCGGGCGATGTCGGCGGCGAGCGGCAGATACATCCGTACCAGGCGCTCACACAGCCGTTCACGGCGCGCCTCCGGGAGGTGCGGCGTGGCCAGCTCCCTCAGCAGGTCTTCAGCCGTCCTGCCCAAGTCATCGATGTCGTGGGCGGCCACTGCCTCTTCCTCCTTCCCCTGCGGCCGGTCACGTCCCCTCAGCCACCTGGTCCGGCCGGCCATCATTCGCATCGATCGTCGGATCGGCGAGCCGGAATACCATCGTCTCTACCCTCTGCGGAGACGTCCTATCTCCTCCACGAGCAACTCCGCGCCTGGTCCGCGGCCCTGCCGTGGCCTCCTCAAGGCTCGTGGTGCGTCTATTCAGCGGGCGCGGGGGAAGGGCGTCGGTCATGGCATCGCTTCCAGGAGTGCCCGAGTCGTACTGGGTCGAGTCGACGGCCACGACCTCGTTTCCATCGCTTGCGCAGGACATCACCGCCGATGTCGCCGTCATCGGCGGCGGGATCGCCGGACTGTGCGTTGCGTGGGAGCTATCGCAGGCCGGCCGCTCGGTCGTCGTGCTGGAGGCGGACCGCATCGCCGCCGCCGTCACCGGTAACACCACCGCCAAGCTGTCTGCTCAGCACACGCTCATCTACGCCCGGTTGCGCACGTCGCACGGGGAACAGGCCGCCAGGCTGTATGCGGACTCGCAGCAAGACGCGGTCGAGCACGCGTGCCGCATCGTGGCCGACCTGGGGATCGACTGCGACCTGGAGCGCCTGCCCGCCTACACCTATGTCGAGTCCAGCGAGGCGACCGAGCAGATCACCGCCGAGGTGGATGCGGCCCGGCAGGCCGGACTACGGGCCTGCTCGGTGACGGAGACGGGTCTGCCCTTCGATGTCGCGGCCGCCCTCCGGGTGGAGAACCAGGCCCAGTTCCATCCCCGTAAATTCCTCCTCGGCCTGGTGCGGCAGATGACCCACGACGGCGCACGGGTGTACGAACGTACCCGGGTGATGGGGTTGGAGGAGGGGCGGCCGTGCCGGCTGGCGTGCGAGAACGGCACCACGGTCACCGCCGCCGATGTCGTGGTGGCCACCCACTATCCGATCTTCGACCGGGCGCTGCTGTTCTCCCGTCTGCAGACCAAGCGTGAGCTCGTGGTCGCGGCGCCCATTCCACCCGAGCAAGATCCTGGCGGCATGTACGTCACCACGGAGCACAACACCCGATCGATCCGCACCACCCCCTATCGCGATGGTCAGCGCCTGCTCATCGTCACAGGGGAGATCGCCGAGCCCGGCTCCGGCGACGCCGGCGAACGTTTCCGGCGACTGGCGGCCTGGACCCGCGAACGCTTCGCCGGCACACAGATCAGCCACCGATGGGCGGCCCAGGACAACGCCACCACCGACCACCTGCCCTACGTGGGGCACCTTCACCCCGGAGCCGAGCACGCCTACGTCGCCACCGGATTCAGCGGCTGGGGCATGAGCAACGGCATCATGTCCGGGAAACTCATCTCCGCTCTCATCACCGGCCACGACCTGCCGTGGGCCGGACTGTACGACCCTCGGCGGCTACACCCGCTGCGCGAGGCCGGCCCCATCGCCAAACTCCAGGCCAAGGCCGCACGCCACTTCATCGGAGACCGGCTACGCTCCTCCCACGCCGATTCGATCGACGACGTCGCTCCAGGATCAGGCGCCATCGTCCGTATCGGCGGGCGACGGTGCGCGCTCTACCGCGACACGGCCGGCGTCGTGCACGCGATCTCCGCCACGTGCACCCACCTTGGCTGCATCGTGGCCTTCAACCAGGCCGAACAGACCTGGGAATGCCCGTGTCACGGATCGCGCTTCGGAACCGACGGAGCCGTCCTGCACGGGCCAGCCACGCAACCGCTGGAACCGATCGACCTGGATATCCTGTAAGACCATGTTCGTGGCCGCCTCTCCTGTGATCACGACGCCCGCGTGCCGGCCAGCCCGCCCGCGCCGAAGCGGCTGCCCGTGGAGGGTCCCGAACCCGCTGATCATGCCGTCCGCCAGCAGCAGCTCGACCCGCGGTGACGCGTCCCTGGCCAAGTCCCTCGCGGCAGCCGGGCGCGTCGATCATGCACCTGACGACCTACCGTGCCCCGTCCACCCGCGGCGGCCAGACCACAGAGCCCTTCGCCTTGGAATCCGCGCGCACCCCACGACCCATCATCCTGCCCGACCTGGGGCTCCTCGATTTTCTCGGGCCTGCGAATGAGAGGGTGACTTCCGCTGATCGCTCGCTGACCTCGCTGCCGTTCAAGATGTGGTGGCGAGATTTGCGGCAGTACAGGATCAGGCGCTTTCCTTGTCTTCCAGCCCTCCTGCGGCTCGCAACTCCCGGGTGTCTTGATGCAGGCGCTTGGCTTGCCGGCTGGATGACCAGTTGCCAGGTGTCCAGGCTGCCGAAGACGAAGTACGACGGCGCCCAGAGGAGCACCAGCAGCACGCACAAAACGAAGAACCAAGCGCCGGATACGAATTCGCCCGCCTGGGAGGCGAACCGGTCGAAGAACGACAGGCGGCCCTTAACCTGCGACGGCATCGTCGCGTCTTGGTCGCAATGGCAGAGCGTGCTGTGATCGCTGTCGTCGGCCACTACTTTGGTGATGGTCTTCGTTCTCCATCTGTCGAACTGCTGCCGCAGATCCGGGATCGGGCCTCACTCGCCCAACGGCGAGTGAGGCCCGATCAAAGACCATGGGGGTCTGCGTGCGTTATGGCGATGACCGATCCGGACCACCGGCCGCAGCGCGAGCAATTCCCCTGATCTGGACTGATCTGGACTCCGAATAGGCGCTAGTCGGCCGGAGCCGGTGGAGCTTGGACAAGCCGCTGGTGTTCCAGGTCGGGCAGGAGCACCGTGCTCTCTTGCTCACGCGGATCGGTGCGGGCCAGGACGACCTCGGCCGGCTCGCTGTCGCTGAGGTTGACCGGCATGTGCGGGGTACTGGCCGGGATGTAGATGAACTCGCCCTGGCGGGCTTCGAGGTAATGCTCCAGGTCCTCGCCGTACCGGGCGCCCACGGCGCCCTTGATGACGTAGATGGCCGTCTCGTGGTGGTCGTGTTTGTGCGCCCGGCCACTTCCGGCGGGCGGGATGGTCTGCAGGTGCATGCAGATGTTGCGGGCCCCCACGGTCTCGGCGGCGATGCCGGCGAAGAACTGGAGGTGTTGTTTGCCCTCGTACATCACGGCGGAGCGGATGACGCGGCAGTGGCCGTCAGGCTGCGCGGAGTGGTCCACGATGTCTCCTCAGAGCCGGCCGAAGATCAGGTTGCCGGGCGCGTCCGGATCGGTGCTGTTGTAGAAGTCGCGCTGCGCGGCGTGGATCTCGCCGAGCTCGAGATGACCGCTGGCATTGGTATCGAGCCGGCCGAACGCCTCGCGGCGCTCGTCATCGGGCAGCGCGGAGATGCCGGGGATGGTGGCGAACTCCTCGTAGGAGATCCGGCCGTCGCCGTCGGTGTCGCAGACTGCGAGGATGGACTCGGCAATGCGGCCGGCCGTCACGGCATAACCGTTCGTGCGAAACTCGTCGCCGGCGAGGTATGCGACGAACTCGGCGCGGGACAGCTGTCCGTCGCTGTCGTTATCGGCGCTGTGGATCAGGGCATTCCACATGCTCGCGTACGCGGCCAGCACGTCGCGGCCCTTGGCGGAGCCGGCGGGAACCCCGAACGCCGCCAGGAAGCGCACGGCGGCGGCCTCGAAGTCGTCCTTGGTCAGCACGCCGTCACCGTCGGCGTCGAACAGGGCGAATCGCTTGTCGAACTTCCGGGTGAGGATGTCAGGTACGGCGAAAGTCATGGCACCTCCGGCCAGTGGGAAGCGGCTTTCCTGCGGCACGAGCAAACTAACATCACGCAAAGCGATGGTCAATTACTCTCTGTAATCAACGGTGGTCGGATCGCCGAGGCATGGGCCCTTCGGCGCCCGGCCGCCGATACGCACCGGTCCGATCGGCCAGGAATCCCGTGGACGTCAGCGGGCCATGCTCGCCGGGGATGGGGCGGAGATCCCCCGGCTTCCTCCGGCGCTTCGCGAGCCCGTACGCACCGAGTTCAAGACCTTGACTACAGAGAGTAATTGTTTGATGATTCCTTGTAGTTGATCGGCTAACGGCCGTACCCGGCCGGAGGGAGCAGGGCGTGCTCACAGCGTTGCAGGAACGCAAGCTCGACAAGGCGTTCGACCACATGGACGTCAACCACAACGGAGACCTCGAACTCGACGACCTCATCGCCCTAGGGGTCAGGGTGCTGGCCGCCTTCGGCGTCAGCCCCGACAGCGACCTGGGCAATCGCCTGTTCGGCACCTATACCGACTTCTGGGAAGTTCTGCTCACCAAGATCGACCTGGACGGCGACCGCAAGATCAGCCGCGAGGAGTACCAGCTCGGAATGAACGCGGCCTTCATCGAGGACCCCGACGGTTACGAGCGGGCGCTGCGGCCGGCCATCCAGGCGACCCTCGACGTCACGGACGTCAACGGCAATCGCGTGCTGGATCTGGAGGAGTTCCAGCGGTTCCAGTCCGCTTTCGGCACCAGCCCGGAGGATGCGGAGCTCGCCTTCCGGAAGATCGACACTGACCGTAGCGGCGCGCTCAGCATCGAGGAGCTGGTGGAGGCCGGTCGGCAGTTCTATCTCGGCGAAGACCCTGACTTGACCGGCAACTGGCTCTTCGGCCCGGTCTGAGGCAGAGCGATAGCGGCCCGCCCATCACGCCAGGGCAGGCGGTCTCCAGCTGAGAAACGAGGGGTCATGCGGGAACCGTTGGCGATCGTGGGAGTCGGCTGCCGCCTGCCGGGCGGCATCGACGATCTGGAGAGCTTGTGGCAGGCGCTGGTTGCCGGGAGTGATCTGGTGACGGAGGTGCCTTCCGATCGGTTCGATCCGGCGTGGTTCCTCGATCGCACGACCAGGCGGTACGGCAAGAGCTACACCGCACACGGGGCGTTCCTGGATGACCTGGCCGGGTTCGACGCCGGCTACTTCGGGATCGCGCCGAAGGAGGCCGACCGGCTCGATCCGCAGCAGCGGCTGATGCTGGAGCTCGCCGTCGAGGCTCTCGACGACGCCGCCATCGACCCGGCCGGCCTCGCGGGGTCCGACACCGCGGTGTTCGTGGGCGTGTTCAACGGCGACTATGGCAACCTCCAGTGCCGCGATCCCGCCAGCCTCAACGCCTACTCCGTGGCCGGCTGGACCTTCGGCAACACCGCCAACCGGGTCTCCTACTGCCTGGATCTGCGCGGTCCCAGCATGGGTATCGACACCGCCTGCTCCTCCGCGCTGGTCGCCATGCATGAGGCGGCCCAGGCCGTACGCACAGGGGAGTGCAGGATCGCCCTGGCCGGAGGCGTCAACGTACTGCTCGATCCGACCTCGTTCGTCGGGTTGTCCCAGGCCTCCATGCTCTCGGCCCGCGGCAGGTGCCAGGCCTTCTCCGCCGGCGCCGACGGTTACGTGCGTGGTGAGGGCGCGGGGATGGTCGTGCTCAAGACGCTCGCCGACGCGCAGGCCGACGGGGACCGGATCCACGCCGTCCTGCTGGACACCGGCACCAACGCCGACGGCCGCACGCTCGGCCTGACCCACCCGGGCGTCGAGAGCCAGGCGCGGCTCCTCCAGACGATCTACGCGGACGTCGACGTGGACGACCTGGTCTACTGGGAGGCGCACGGCACCGGCACGCCGGTCGGCGATCCCGTCGAATGCGAGGCGATCGGCCGGGCTGTCGGGTCACGCCGCTCGCCGGGCAACGCGCTCCCGATCGGTTCGATCAAGTCGAACATGGGCCATCTGGAGTCGGCGGCGGGCATGGCGGGGCTGATGAAGGCGCTTCTGGTGCTGCGGCACGGGCAGATCCCGCCCTCGCTGCACGCCGACGTGCTCAATCCGGCCATCGACTGGGCGGGGCTGAGCCTGTCGCCGGTCCGCGAACAACGGCACACCGCGCAGGTGGAGCGGGCGCTCGCCGGGGTGAGTTCCTTCGGCTTCGGCGGTGTCAACGCCCACGCCCTGCTGGCTGCACCACCGCAACAGGCAGCACCGCCAGAGGGTGCGGTGCCGTCAGACATAGCCGGTACGGCGGGGCCGGTGGCCCGAGCCGTACCTCTGATCGTTTCCGGACGGACCCCGGCCGCCGCGACGGAGCTGGCGCTGCGCGTGGCCGACCAGTGCGAGACGATGCGGCCCGAGCAGTTCTACGACCTGGCCTGCACCCTCACCCACCGCCGCGGCCTGCGCGAACACCGGATATCGGTGCTCGCCACCGGCCCCGCGGAGGCCGCCGGGCTGCTGCGGGAAGCCCAGCCGGCGGCGGCCGGACAGGACGGCAGGATCGCCGTAGCCTTCGGCGGCGCGGGCACCCCGTGGCCGGGCATGGCCGACGATCTCATGGCAGCGGATCCGGATTTCCGCGCCACGATCAAGCACATCGACAAGCTGCTGACCAGGCACGTGACGTGGTCGCTGGAAGCCGAGATGGCCGCCCCGGCGAGCCGTTCCCGGCTGGCGACCGCCGAAGTCGGCCAGCCCGCGATCTTCGCCATGCAGATGGGCATCCTCCAAGTCCTGAAAAAGCAGGGACTGGTGCCTGATGTCGTTTTTGGGCACAGCGTGGGAGAGATCGCCGCCGCCTGCGCCTCCGGAGCCCTCGACCTGGAGAACGCCGTCCTGCTCTGCGCCGAACGCGGCCGGGCCCAGCAGCCGACCATGGGCCAGGGCGGCATGGCCGCGGTGGGCCTGCCCCCCGACCAGGCCGCAGAAGCCATCGAGCCCTACGACCTCGAGATCGCCGCGATCAACAGCGACCGCGACGTGACGGTCGCGGGCCCCGGTGAGGCGCTGAAGCGGCTGGAGGCTGAGCTGACGGGCAAGGGCGTCTTCTTCCGCCGCCTCGCCGTGGACTTCGCCTTCCACAGCCGGGCCATGGACCCCGTCCAGGCCGGCCTGACCAAGGCACTGGCCGAGCTGACGCCCGTGTCCCCGGCCATCCCGATGATCTCGACGGTCACCGGCCGGCCCCTCGACGGCCCCCTGGACGCCGCGTACTGGTGGCGCAACGTCCGTCAGCCGGTGCTCTTCGGCCAGGCGGCCGCCCACCTGGCAGGCGCGGGCTTCCGCATCTTCCTGGAGGTCAGCCCGCACTCCGTTCTGCAGACCTACCTGAAGCGGGCCGGCCGGCAGATCACCGTCCTGCCCACGCTCCGGCGCGACAAGCCGGGCTCGCCGGCGGTCCGTACGGCTGTCGCCGCCCTGCTCGCCGCCGGCGCGGAAGCCGACTGGACGGCGTTCTTCCCTCGTCCCGGACGGGTGCTCGACCTGCCCGCCTACCCCTGGCAACGCGAACGCCACTGGAACGGCCGGCCCGACTGGTGGGCGCCTCGCCTGGAGCACCCGCTGCTCGGGGCGCGTACGCAGGCGCTGGACCCGACCTGGAGCGCCCCGATGGACCTGGCCAGGGTGCCATGGGTGAACGATCACCGGGTGGCCGGAGCCGTGGTGATCCCCGCGGTCGGATTCGTCGAAATGGCCCTTGCGGCCGGTGCGGAGACGCTCGACGGCCCGGTCGAAGTGGTGGACATGGAGGTGCTGCGCCCGCTGACCATCCCCGAGGAGGAGGCCCCTCACGTCCAGGTCTCGATCTCCGAGGACGGAAGGGTGCGGATCGCCTCCAGGACCGGCGCGCAGGAGGAGTGGCAGGTGCACGCCCGATGCCAGGTGCGCCAGGCCGACGCGGCAGCCGTGCCGCAGAAACCGGGCCCAGCCGCGGACCCGATCGCGGACCCGGTCGCGGACCCGGTCGCGGACTCGGCGGTGGAGCTCGGAGCGGGAGAGTACTACGCCCTCGCGACCCGGGCCGGCTTCGACTACGGTCCGGCGTTCCGCGGAGTGCGGAGTGTGCGAATCTCGGGCGCGCAATCGCTCGGGCAGTACCACTTCACCGAACCGGCCGGCGCCTACCGGGCGCATCCCGCACTCGTCGACGCCGCCCTGCAGACCGGGCTGGCCATCCTGTGGCAACACGGCGACGAACCCACCGCCTACGTCCCGGTCTCCTTCGAACGCGTCAGGCTGTGGCGGCAGCCACCGGGCACGGGCCTCGTCCACGCCCGGCTCCGGCCGCAGACCGACCCGCGTGAGGCGGTCGTGGACTTCACCATCACCGACACCTCGGGGGTGGTCGTGATGGAGCTGACCGGCTGCCGGGTGCGCCGCCTGCCCGGCGAGGAAGCCCCCGCACGGCATGTGACCGTCCTGCGCGCGGCCCCGCGGCCCGGTACCGCGACCGGCGCGGGCATCGCCATGACGGATCTGCTCGCCGCGGTGGAGCCGCACCGCCTCGGCCTGCGCGAGCGGCTGCTGGCCCGCCGCGACCGGCACGTGCGGTTCATGACCGCCTACGGGCGGCTGGCCGCCCACTTCACCGTCCAGGCGATGCGTGACCTGGCCGGCGAGAGGTGGAGCCTCGACGACCTGGTCACAGCCGGGATGCGGCCGACGTACATCCGGCTCGCCCGCACCCTGTGCGCCCAGGCCGGCGAGCTGTGCGAGCCGGCGGGCGAGGGGACCTGGCGGGCGACCGGCCGCCCCGATCCCGGCCCGCTCTTCGCCGACGCCCTGTTCGAATTTCCGGAATACGCGGCCGAGCTGCAGCTCCTCGGCCGATGCGGGCGGCAACTGACCGAGGTGCTGCGGGGCGCCAAGGACGCCGTCGAAGTCGTCTTCCCGCAGGGCGGGCTCCAGGCCGCTGAACACTTCTACGACAGCGGCCCGGTGCTGCGCCCCACCAATCTGCTGGCCAGATCCGTGCTCGGGGAGCTGGTCGCCGCCTGGCCCGCCGGCCGGCCGCTCCGCGTCCTGGAGGTGGGTGCCGGGACCGGCGGGATGACCGCCGCCCTCCTGCCCCAGCTGCCGCCCGAGCGAACCCGCTACACCTTCACCGACCTGTCCCCCGCCTTCCTCACCTCGGCCGCCGCCCGCTTCAAGGCCTTCGACTTCGTCGACTACCGGGTGCTGGACCTGGAGGAGGACTCCGCGGAGCTGGAGGCGAGCTTTGACGTCGTCATCGCGGCCAACGTGGTGCACGCCACCACGGACCTGGAGGCGACGCTCGGCCGGATCGCCCGCCTGCTGGACGATCACGGTTTCCTGCTGCTGGGTGAGACCCTCGACGCGGGCCCGACGACCATGATCTTCGGCCTGCTGGACGGCTGGTGGTCGGCCACCGACACCACCCTGCGTCCCGGCGGCCCATTGATCCCGGCAGCCGACTGGCTGCGCCTGCTGCCACGGTGCCGGCTCGCAGAACCTGCCGAGCTGCGCGCTGAGGAGGAACCGGCCGGCATCGACACCGCGCTCTTCCTGGCCACCCGCGAGCCGAGAGCCGAAGCGGCTCCCCCGATGCCCGTCGCGACCGGGGACTGGCTGATCGTCACCGAGTCGGGCCGCGACCAGGCGCTGGCCGAAGCGGTGGCGGGCGAGCTGACCCGAGCGGGAGCCCAGGCCGGCGTCTCCCCCGGCCCGGGAAACGCCCGCCACGTCGTCTACCTCCTCGACGGCGACCACGCCACAGCAGACGCCGACCCGGCGGACTGCGCGCAGCGGGTCGTCTCGGCCACCGCGGCCTTCGGCGCGATCGCCGCCGCCCTGGAGCCTGACTCCGCGCTCTGGCTCGTCACCCGCCCGTCGGGGACGTTCCCCGCTCCGGAACGGCCGGACTTCCCCGGCGACGCCGCCCTGTGGGGAGTCGCCCGCTGCCTGGTCAACGAGATGGCCGGGCTCGCCGTACGGAAGATCTCCCTGGAGCGCGGCGCGCGCGACGCCGAGCGGCTCGTGGCCGAGCTGCTCGCGCAGGACGAAGAGGACGAGGTGGTGCTGACTACTCACGGCCGGTTCGTGCCGCGGTTGCGCCCGGCGCCGGAGCCCGCCGCGCGCGGCGCCGAGCCCCGCGTCCTGCGGCTGCGCAACCAGGGGCCGGCCTATCGCCTGGACTGGGCGCCCATGGCGATACCCGTCCCGGGCCCCGGCCAGGTGACGATCGAGGTCCGGGCGGCGGGCGTCAACTACCGCAACGTGCTGTGGGCGCTGGGCAGGCTGCCCGCCGACGCGGCGGGCGGGCCCAGCCACGAACGGGTCTACGGCTTCGACTGCGCCGGAGTGGTGACCGCGGTCGGCGCGCAGGTCCAGGATCTCGCTCCCGGCGACCGCGTCTTCGCCGCCGCCGAACACCCGCTCGCCTCGCACGTGGTGCTGGAACGTGACGCGCTGGCCCGCATTCCGGACACCATGGGGTACGGCGCGGCCGCCACGCTGCCCGTGGCCTTCCTGACCGTCCGCCTCGCTCTCGCAGACGATGCCGTACGGCTCGCGCCGGACGAGACGGTGCTGGTGCACGGTGCCTCCGGCGGCGTGGGCCTGGCCGCGATCCAGCACGCCAAGCTGGCCGGAGCCCGGGTGATCGCGACCGCGAGCACTCCCGGCAAGCGCGATCTGCTCAGGATGCTGGGCGTGGACCACGTCCTGGACTCACGCGGCCTGCGCTTCGCCGCCGAGGTCAGGGCCATCACCGCGGGCCGGGGTGTGGACGTGGTGCTGAACTCGCTCGCGGGTGACGGCCTGGCCCGCGGGGTGGAGCTGCTGCGTCCCCGCGGCCGCTTCGTCGAGCTGGGCAAGCACGATCTCTTCTCCGACGGCCGGCTGGCGCTGAGCCTGCTACGCGGCAACATCTCGTTCGTCACCGTCGATCTCAAGCAGATCGCAGAACGGGTGCCCGACGTGGCGCATCGGCAGTTCGGGGAGATCGCGCGCCTGGTCGCGGCGGGCACCTATCGGGCTCTGCCGTACCGGAGCTTCCCGGAAGAGCGCGTCAGCGAAGCCTTCGATCAGATGCGGCATTCCCGGCACATCGGCAAGCTCGTCATCGAGTTCGAGCCGTCGGCCCCGGCCACGGAAGCGCGCGGGCTGGATCCGGACGCGGTCTATCTGATCACCGGCGGCCTGGGCGGGTTCGGCGCGCGGGCGGCCCACTGGCTGGCGCGGCAGGGCGCCAAGCGGATCGCGCTCACCAGCAGGCGCGGCCTGGACGGGCCGGAGGCGCGCCAGACCGTGGCGTCGCTGACCGCTCTGGGCGTGGAGGTGACCGCGCACCAGGCCGACGTCACCGACCTGGAGGCGATGCGTGCGATAGCCGGCCCCGAGGTCAAGGGCGTAGTGCACGCGGCGATGGTGCTCCAGGACGCGCCGCTGACGGAATTGACGCCGCAGCTGCTGCTGGCCGCGCTGGAGCCGAAGCTTCGCGGGGCGCTGGTGCTCGACCGGCTGGCACCGTCGGCGGAGCTGTTCGTGCTGTTCTCCTCGGTGACGGCGACGGTCGGCAACGTCAGGCAGTCCAACTACGCGGCCGGCAATTTGTTCTGCGAGGCCCTGGTCAGGGCGAGGCGGGCGCGTGGCGCGAGCGGTCTGGCGGTCGCCTGGGGAGCGGTCGGCGAGGTCGGCTACCTGGCGCGCACCAGCGAGGCCGAGGCGTTCGTCTCCCGGTGGACCACGCCGATGAAGCCGGACAGGGCGCTGCCGGTGATCGGCGAGCTCCTCGCCCAGGACCTGGAGGTCGCCCTGGTCGGCTCGGTCGACTGGGACAGTGCCCGCCTGCTGTTCCCCTCGCTGGACGGGCCCCGGTTCTCCGCCGTGCGCTCGGCCGGCCCGGCCGCGCCGGCCGCGGACCTGCGCGCGCTGGTGCTGGCCGGTGACGAGGCCGAGTCGCTGGTCGCCGACGCCGTCACCCGGCTGCTGGCCGGAGTGCTGCAAGCGGAACCCGCCGACATAGCGCCGCAGCGACCGCTGGACGAGCTCGGCATCGACTCCCTGATGCGAGCCGAGCTGCAGGGGGCGATCTGGCGCCATCTCGGCTGCGACATCCCGATCATGGCCATCGGGCCGGGTACCAGCGCCGACGAGCTGGCCAGGCAGGTCCTCACCCGGATGCGTGCCCGATGAGCGTCCTGGTGACGGGGGCCACCGGATTTCTCGGCGGCCACCTGTGCGCGCTGCTGCTGCGGTCGGAGCGAGTCTGCTGCGTAGTGCGGGGCCGTACCGACCAGGGCGCGGCCGAACGGTTGCGCGCCCATCTCACCAGGCTGGGCGGGCCGTTCGACCAGGAACGGCTGATGGTGGTGCGCGGCGACCTGAGCCAGCCGCGCATGGGCCTGTCCGCCGCCATCTACACCAGGCTGGCCGAACGGGTGGAGACGGTCTACCACTGCGCGGCGACGGTGAACCTGGCCGCCCCGTGCGAGCACCTCATCCCGGGCAACGTGACCGCGACGCAGGAGGTCATCCGGTTCGCCCGCCATCGCAGGACCAAGGCGCTCCATCACGTCTCCTCCGTCGCGGTCTTCGCCGCGGCCCGCGAGCTGGGCTGCACGGAGGTGAATGAGGCCACGGAGCCGATCCTGGAAATGAGCGGCAGGTTCGGTTACGGCCAGGCGAAGTTCCGCGGCGAAGAACAAGTACGCCTGGCCGCCGCCGAAGGCCTGCCCATCACCATCTACCGGCCGGGCGCCATCCTCGGGCACAGCCGCGACTGGCAGTTCTCCGACACCGACCTGTGGACCCGGCTGGTCCGCGCCGCCGTCGAGGTGGGCGCGGCCCCGGACAGCCCGGCCACCATGCCGGGAGCACCCGTCGACCACACCGCCGCGATGATCGTCGAACTGTCCCGGTCGCCCGACGTGGCCGGGCGGGTCTTCCACCCCAACTACCTGGAGCCGATCCCGGTCGGCTTCGTCTTCGACCAGGTGCGGGCGGCCGGCTACGACCTGCCGGCCGTCGATCCGGCCGACTGGAAGCAGGAGCTGCTACGCCATGCCCACCTGCCCGCCGCCGGGCTGGTCCTGGCGTGCTGGGCGGGCATCGCCTACATGGTGGTCCCCGAGCCCCGCTACCTGCCTCCGTATTCGCGCGCGCACCGCACCACCTCGGCGGCACCGCTGCCGGAGCCCGCGCTCGACCAGGCGTACTTCACCCGGATGCTGGCGGGCATCGCGGAACGGGGCTACATCCCGAGCGCGTGACCATGACCACGCTCAGCCGCACGTACCTCTCAAGCTCGACAGTTCGCAGGTTTTGAGTTCTTCGACTACCAGCAGGAGACGCTCGGCAACATGCACCGGCGGTGGCCGCCGTATGCAGCGCACCTGTTGACCCGCTTGGTGTTTCGAGGGCCCGTTGCCGATCTCCTCCAAGGACATCAGACGGAGGGCGGCGGCCGGGCCGGACAGGACACCGCCCGCAGCCACCAGAACGGCCTCACCGTCGAGGCGCTCGACGCGCCCGGCTCACCACCGGCCACCTCATCCCTGGCACAGATCGACCCGGCCGGCTGCCACAGCTTCGGCCTGTGGGTGATTCAGCACCTGTGATGACGTCGGTCTGCAGCAGACCGGGCGAGGCTCGCTGTTCAGCCTGCACCTGCACGGCCGGCCGACACCTGGGCCACGCGGCACGCGGCGCCCGGCCCTCCCACTGGCTCGGGCACGTATATGCCATGCCCTGGCTGCGTATGAAGCTGCCGGTCGCAGCGGCTCTGCCGCCACCGATGTCAGCCTGATCAAGATCGCAGCCCGGCTCCAGCTGGTCGCCCGAAGGTAAACCCGAACGACAGCCGGCCACCTAAACTAACCTGCGGCTTTCACGGCGAGACCAACGCATGCGAAGATCGCCCCTTCGGCCCGTGTCGACGGAAGTACAGGGCCCATTGCGAGGAGAATCATCACTTGATGAGGCGATGGACGACGGCCGTGACGCTCAGCGTGACCGGGTTAGCACTCTACGGCGCCCCTGCCAGCGGCGCGGCCACGGACGGCGACCCGGTCGCGGCTATCCAGCGACAGCTGGTCAAAGGACACGGCGTACGGATCACCGAATACAGCACGTTCAACTCGAGCCCAAGCTCAGGCTGGGAGCGCTTCAAGCCGACGAAGGGTGTCGTCGGATTCGGTGACGGCAAAGTGACGGCGACCGACCTGTGGGACCTTCAGGTGGGTGTGGCAGGCGTTCGGGATATCTGTATCGGCAAACGCATTTGGGAGCACGACCCGAAAGACAAGCTGCCGAACGGCAAGAAGTGGGTCACCTTCAAGTATCCCTGCGTCCTGCGCCTGGAGACGGGATACCTGCGTTTGGACAAGCCGGACGTGCTCGCGGCCGTCCTGGCGACCACGACGACCACCAAGGCCTTGGATACCTACGACGGATCACCCACGACCCTTCGTGAAGGATCGATCTCGTTCCGTCAGCTATGGAATGTCCGGCCGGAGCTGCGCGACGGCTTTCTGAAGGATGAACGCGCCGACTGGACCATCGATTGGCGGCTGTGGATCGGCCAGGACGGCCTCGTACGCCGTGCCTGGTCCAAGTGGCGGGAGCCTGCAGGAGATAAGTGGAAGGGCGTCACCAATGGCCGGAGCTGGCTCGGCTTCGTGAGCGATGTCCGCTACTCGGACTGGGGCATGAAGCTCACCATCAAGTCTCCGCCCGCCGCTCAGACCATCGCCTTCAACAAGCTGAAGTACTGAGTGCCGAGTACTGACACGGGCGCTGTATCCGGCGCGGGAAGCGTGCGCCTGCCGAAAATTATCCGTCCAGGTCATACCCCTGCTAGGGCTTCGCGTGGCATGCGACGAATTCCGCCATCAGGAGGGGGAGGTGCGGCATGATGACCGGCTCTCGTCCTGCGACTGGTTCAGAAGAACCCCAGCTGGGGCTATCGGCGGGTCCACGGACAGCTCGCCACGCTCGGCATCGAGATCGAACCGTCCGCGGTCTGGGAGATCCTCAAGGAGAAAAGGCCTCGATCCAGCACCCGAACGGCCGACTTCCTGCGCTCGCAAGCCGACGCTCTGCCGGCCTGCGATTTCGTGGAGCCCATCACCTTGAACGGGCAGCGCCAGTACATCCTGTGCAGCGGATGAACTCGATCACAGAGCAGTGGGTGCAGTCATGCCGCCGCGAACTCCTCGACCGCTGCCTCCTGTGGAACGAACACACGGGGAGCCACAAGAACCGATCTTGCCGGAGCCTCCGTCTCAGGTCGATCTGCAGGTCAAGCGCCCTTCGTCTTCGAGCCGGCGGCCCGTGGCGGCCGGTTGGCGACGTCTTGGCTGCCCTGCATGTCAGCCGGCGCGGGCGCGTCCTCCCCTTTCGGCAAAGGGGAGGACGCGTTGGTGGGTTATGGGTATTCGGTGAGGTTTGCGACGTTTGTGGAGGAGTTGCTTGGGCCTCCGGTGGAATTGATGACGCGAGCGATGGTTCCGGTGCCGCCCAGAGAGACCGTCACCATGTGGTGGAAGCGGACCCCCGGCGTGTTCGGCACCTCGAAGGCCCGCTCGGCCACCACCGCGGGGTTGGCGCTGAAGTAGCAGTAGCTGCCCAGCCCCCAGGCCTCGTGCGAGGTGACCGAACCGGCGACCTTGTAGGCGGCCCAGCCACGGGTGGAGCCGTTCATCCAGGACGCCTGGTTGGGCGGATCGTAGGGCATCTCGTTCTGGAAGAAGTAGGTCCGCCCGCCGTTGCCGTTCCAGATGACCTGGTACTGGTGGTAGTGCTCGACGAACAGCCCGTAGAACGTCACGTTGTCGCCGTTGACGATGAGCCCGTTGACGGTCGTGTTGGTGTTCCACCCGACGCCGCTGCCGTGGTCGGCCCGCCAGATCCAGGTGTGATCGCCGATCACGTTGTCGCTGTTGATCACCAAGCTCTGTGACGCCTTGCCCACCCCGGCGCCGCCGACGCGGAAGAAGACGTCGTGCAGCGAGGTGGGGTTGGCCGCGTGTGAGGCCGCCGAGCCCGCCGGGCCGACCTGCATGAGCGTCGCCGAGTTCACGGTCCCGGCGTCGATCAGCAGCCCGGCGATCTTGACGCCGTCCACGTCGGCGACGGTCATCGCCGTAATGCCGTTGTCGGGTACGAACGTCGCCAACCCGAGACCGAGCACCACGGTGTCGGCCCTGGTGACCCTGATCGTGTCGTTCAGGTGATAGACGCCCGGCGTGACCAGCAGGTCCTTGCCCGCGGCCAGTGCCGCGTTGATGTCACCAGCGGTGTTGCCCGGCTTGACGACGAAGAACTGACTGATCGGCAGCGACGTGCCCGCGCCCGGCCACGACACCCCGGCGGAGTTCGACTTCAGCGCGGGCACGAACACCTGGTAGGCGCCCGCGGCGTCGATGTAGAGGAACGGCTTCTCCCGTACCACCGGCGTCTGCCCCACCGTCGTGTACGGCGGGCTGGGGAAGGTGTTGCCCGGCGCGCCGGACACCCCGACGAAGGTCATGTTCCAGTTCGACCCGCTCCAGGATCCGAAGGCCGAGTTGCGGGAGATCCACTGCTGTTGCGACCCGGACCTGACCTGACCGTCGATCCGCGAGTCGGAGATCCACCCGCCGCTCGACCAGCCGCCGTCGTCCAATTGCAGGTTTCCGCGCACATGCATGCGCCGGTACGGCGCCGCCTGCGAGACCGCCCACCGGTCCGTGCCGCCCGCCGGGGTGACCGAGAGGTTCTCGGCGGATCGCCAGAAGTTCTGCGTGGCGTTGCCGCCGAACCAGTCGGCCTCGGCGTGCACGCCCCCGTTGATCGTCACCGCGTCCGGTGTCTGTCCCAGGCCGAGGACCTGGGTGTAGAAGCCGACGTTGACGTCCACGTTGTAGGTGCCCGGCTTGAACAGCAGCGCGTACCGGTTGGACCCGAACTGGTTGGACTGCTGCTGGCTGAACACCGAGTTGAGCTGCGACTGGATCGTGGACGCGGGCATCGACGGGTCGAAGACGCGCACGTTCGGCCCCAGGTCGGGATTGGGTCCGCCACCGCCGCCGCCCGACAGGGTGAACGACTGCGCCGTCGTGCTGTTGCAGGTGTACTGCTGCAGTTGCACGCTGTCAGCCGTGGAGGCGCCCGTCACGTCGAGGCACTTGCCGCTGTTCCTGTTGACCAGGTGGTACGTGCCTCCGGATTCCTCCACCGGCAGCCACTGCTGGTTGTTGCCGCCGCCGTAGGCCCACAGCTGGACCAGCGCGCTGTCGGCGGCCGAGACACCGGTCACGTCCCAGGCCTGCGCGGCGTTGAGCGAGCTGTTGACCCGGTAGTAGCCGCCACTGGTGGCCTGGAACTGCCAGAGCTGCGCGCCGCTGCCGTTGCACGCGTACTGCTGAACAGCGGTGCCGTTGGCGGTGGCAGCGGCGCGGGCGTCGACGCACTTGCCGCTGTGCTTGGCGACCACGGTGGTCAAGCCGGTGGGGACGGCTGCCTGCGCGACCGGCATGAGGACGAACCCGGCCGCGATCAGCACAAGGACGACCAGCGCACGCATCAGAACCCCGCCGTCAGCCGGGTGAAGTCCCAGGCGTTCTGGGAGACGCCGCTGCAGGTTTCGGACAAGCCTCCGGAGCAGGGGCGATCGCGGTTGACCGACCAGAAGGCGAGCCTGGTCAGGCCATGGGAGTTGGCGTAGTCGCGGATCTGGGTCCAAGTGGCGACCGAGGTGACCTCCGACTGGTCGGACAGGCCGTTCATGCCGGAGATGCCCATGTGCGCGTACGCCGTGGCGTCCGACCAGCCGAACGCCGACTTCAGGGCGTTCTTCAGCCCTTCGGCCGCGTTGACCGTGCTCTGGTACATGTTGGACCCGCCGCCGAAGTCGAACGGCATGATCGTGTAGTTGTCGATCGGGACACCGAGCTCCTTCGACCGGTTGATCAGCCGGATGCCCGCGCCGACCGGGCCACTGGTGGAGGTGCCGAAGGTGACGACCACCTTGACGCTCGGGTTGTTCGCCTTGACGATCTTGAGCCCGTTGAGTATGCGGTCCTGGACGGTGTAGTTCTCGTACTCGTCGGTGTTCTCGATGTCGAAGTCGACGACCGCGGGTCCCAGGGCGTTGATGACCTGCTGCACTGCGCCCGCGTACGCCTCAGGCGTAGCGCAGTTGGGGCCGAGCTTGTTGCCCGACCAGCCGCCGAAGGAGATCTGGACGCTACCGCCCTTGGACTTGATCGTGTTGATCGCCTGCTGGTCGGAGCCGCCGGTCAGCGCACGCGAGCCGTCCCAGCGAGGCGTGCAACCGCCGCCGGACAGGATGAAGGCCATCGTGAAGGACTTCACGCCGGTCGCGTCCATGACCGTGCCCGGGTTGGGCGGGCTCCCCCACCCCATGTAGAGGTACGGGGCTCCGGGCAGCTTGCCGGGGCTGGGGGTGCCGCCGCCGGAGGGCAGCGTCCACTTCTGGTTGGCGCCGGTGCCGCAGCTCCAGATCTGCAAAGGCGTGCCGTCGGCCGAGCTGACGTTGGTGGCGTCCAGGCACTTGCCGAGCGCTCGCAGGGTGCCGTCGGAGGCGGCCGTCCACTGCTGCGCGGCGGTGCCGTTGCAGTCGTAGATCTGCACCTTGGCGCCGTCGGCGCTGCTCGCGCCCGCCACGTCCAGGCACTTGCCGAGTACGCGGATCGTGCTGTCGGACTGCGTGGTCCACGACTGGGCGGTGGTGCCGTTGCAGGTCCACAGTTGGATCTGGGTGCCGTTGGCGCTGTTGGCGCCTGCGACGTCGACGCACTTACCGCCGTAGCCGGTGATCTGGCCGGTGGCGGCCGAGGCCGGGGAAGCGAGGCCCGTCACGGCTAACGCCGTCACTAAGGCAAGGATGATTCCTCGTCTTTTCATGGGGTGTCACCTTCTGTGGGGGGGTGTACGCCAGCGGCTAGCCGTCGGCGTTGGTGAGCACCATGGCTAAGAGAAATTCACGGTCGTGACCTTACGGTGACCTTACGGTGGCCCCACAGGAGCGTCAATACTTAATTTAAGGGTTGACGGAGCAATCACGCGAACCTTGAATCAGGTGGCAAGAGCCAGTCAGCCGCCCAGGAACTGATCCACCACCAGGGTGGCGGCGCCGAGCTTGACGCCCTCCGGCCCCAGGTGAGCAGCCTCGATCGCGACGCGGTCGTAGGAACAGCGCAGCGCGGAGCGCTCTGTGGCCGTCAGGATCGCGGGCAGGTGGTCGCGGGCGAGCAGCAGCCCCGCCCAGCCGCCCAGCACGATGCGCTCAGGATTGAGCAGGTTGATCAGGCTTGCCAGCCCCGCGCCCAGGTGGCCGACGACCTCGTCGAACAGGGGACGCGCGCCCGGGTCGGCCAGCAGCTCCGCGAAGGCGCCCTCCTCCTCGGTGCCCGCCAGGTCGATCCCCGCCCTGGCAAGGACCGACTCGGCGCCGACGTAAGCCTCCAGACAACCGCGCGCACCGCAACGGCAGGGGCGGCCGCCGGCCACCACCGTGGTATGGCCCCACTCTCCCGCCCCACCGGACGCTCCTCGGACGGTGATGCCGTCAGTGATGATGCAGGCGCCGACCCCGCTGCCGATCAACACCATGATCATGTAGTCGCTGTCTCGCCCCGCGCCGAACCAATGCTCGGCCAGGCCCAGCGTCATGGCGCCGTTGTCGACGAACACGGGCGGGCCGGGGAGCATGTCGGCCAGCCGCACCCCGCTCCAGCCGAACGTCGGCGAGTCGACGACCGAGCCCCGCACCATGCCGGGGACGCCGACGCCGACGCCGAGGACGCGGCCGGGGTCCACCCCCGCCTGCGCGATCACCGCGGCGACGCCTTCGCGGATGTGGCCGGCCACCAGGTCGGCAGTGTGCTGCCCTGGGCGCAGCGGGGTCTCGGCCTTGGCCCGTGGCGTCATGGACAGGTCGAACAGCTCCACGCCGACGCGGGTCTCCCCCACCTCGACGCCGACCGCGTAGGCGTGGTCGGCGTTGACACGGAGCTGGACGCGCGGCCGGCCGCCGTCCGACTCGACCCTGCCCACCTCGACGGCGATCCCGTCGGACAGCAGACCGGTGACGACGTTGCTCACCGTGGCGGGGCTCAGGCCGGTCGCCTGGGCGAGCTCGAACCTGCTGCGCTCGCCGTCGAAGAAGAGCCTGCGCAGCAGCACGGCCCTGTTGGTGCGCCGCACGTCACGCGATGTCCCCCGCTGCGGCCGGATCATACGGTGAAGTCTAGGCCTCGCACTTGGAGAGCTTGTAAACACCACCAAACGGGGGCGTAACGCGGTTGTTCAGCGCCACCGACGCGTTCATCACCGTCGGCCACAGCGTGGCCTGCGCGGCGCTGCGCGCTCGCGGCCCTCCTGGCCGAGGCATCGCCCGAGTGGGTCGTTGCGATGAGCGCTGCGATTCTGGGGGCCATCGTCGACAAACATCTGCCGGCGTTCCGGCATCGCAGCTTCCACCTCTACAACGTGCAGCCGGACGAAGCCGGCGGCGCGGCCAAGGCACAGAACAAATTCAGTTGCAGTCTGATCGATGAAAGTGCCGTTCCGCTCACCAAGGCGGAAGTTCCGGACACCCAACAGAAATATCTGGACAATCTCGACGTAACATTTTAATGTTGCGGCACAACGAGCCTGCATAGGTGCCCCGAAAGCGGCAGGAGGCGCAGCGATTTGGACTCCCGACACCGCATGCTCCGCCTCTCGGGCGATGAACGGCCGCTGCCTCACACCGAGATCGGTAACCGGCTCGACCTCTCCTGCGGGTCGCTCGGACGGCTGCTGACCGATCCCCACACCCCCCTCTCTCACGGCCTGGAGGTCGTCATGGCATCACCGACCACGCCCACCGCGCCCTTGTGACGACTCGCGTGAAGACGAAAGCGCCGCACCATGCCGGCGCCGCCGATCTACCACCCCAGGGGCGATCAGGGTCGGCAGGGCGGACGCCGACCACACTGTCGAGCTGACCCCGCTGAACGGAGGCCGGCGGAGCTGTCGGTACGGCACCCATCGGGTACCGACTCCGCTCGCCCGATGAGCGGGACGTCTCCTCCACCACGCCTGCGACGTGCCTCGGCCTTCGCCAAGTTCCGGCGTGTGCGAGCCGGCACCCCAGCGGCCGGGGACGGCGACGACCTTGGGCCGCGCCCACTGCGGGCGATCGGCATGAACGGTACGTGCAGCAGGCTCACCGGCCGCCGAACTGATCGTCGGGCCGAACCGCCGTCGTCGGCGTGATCGGCGAACGCCTGTCCGGCAAGTCCTTCGACAGGAAGTGGATCACCGAGCATGTTACGAAGAATAGTGTTATGCGTCGCGATCACGGTGGCCGCCCTCG
Source organism: Nonomuraea rosea (assembly GCF_039539705.1). Lineage (NCBI taxonomy): Bacteria > Bacillati > Actinomycetota > Actinomycetes > Streptosporangiales > Streptosporangiaceae > Nonomuraea > Nonomuraea rosea. The sequence continues at coordinate 35,715 of NZ_BAABDQ010000046.1, forward strand.
GCCTCATCTCTCCGTCCCCGGCGGTGGCGGCCGGCTACACGCAGATAACCCTGGCCAAGGGCGCGGCCGAGACCGGCGAGCCGATGGGCCTGACCGTCCTGCCCAACCGGGGCGTCCTGCACACCTCGCGTGAGGGCACGATCCGCTACACCGACCCGCTCGGCAACACCAAGGTGGCGCTCACCATTCCGGTGTACACCCACGACGAGGAGGGCCTGCAGAGCATCCAGGCCGACCCGAACTTCGCCGCCAACCGGTGGGTGTACGTCTACTACGCCCCGCCGCTGAGCACCCCGGCCGGTGACGCCCCTGCTACCGGCACCGCGGCGCAGTTCGCCCCGTTCAACGGGGTCAACAGGCTGGCCCGCTACACCGTCAACGCGGACTTCACGATCAACGCGGCCTCCGCAGCCACCATCCTGGACGTCCCCACCTCACGCGGTATGTGCTGCCACGTCGGAGGCGACATCGACTTCGACGCGGCCGGCAACCTCTACCTGTCCACCGGTGACGACTCCAACCCGTTCGATTCCAGCGGCTACACGCCGATCGACGAGCGATCCGACCGTAACCCGGCCTACGACGCGCAGCGCACCGCCGGCAACAGCAACGACCTGCGGGGCAAGGTGCTGCGCATCAAGCCGGGCACCACCGGCGGCTACACCGTCCCGGCCGGCAACATGTTCCCGGCCGGGACCGCCGGCACCCGGCCCGAGATCTACGCGATGGGCTTCCGCAACCCGTTCCGGATGAGCGTGGACAGAGCGACCGGCGCCGTCTACCTGGGCGATTACGGGCCCGACGCAGGCACCGCCAGCTCAACGCGCGGCCCGGCCGGGTCGGTGGCGTTCGAGCGGATCCTGCAGCCCGGTTTCTACGGCTGGCCCTACTGCTCGCAGTTCAACGTCCCCTACGTCGATTTCACCTTCCCGAACGGGCCCTCTGGCTCCGCCTTCAACTGCACCGGCGGGCCGATCAACAACTCGCCCCGCAACACCGGCATCACCCAGCTCCCGGCCTCGAGGACAGCCTGGCTGCCGTACGGCTACGGGCAGGACCGGTCCGACCTGTGCTGCGGCAGTCTGTCACCGATGGGTGGCCCGGTCTACAACTACGATGCGGCGCTCGCCTCGGACGTGAAGTTCCCGCAGTCGATGAACGGCAAGGTTTTCCTCGGTGAGTTCGGGCGCCGCTGGATCAAGACGGCCACGGTGACCGGCTCCGGTGGCGTGGGCCCGATCGAGGCCTTCTCCGGCTTCACCGGCACGCAGGTGATGGACCTGGAGTTCGGACCGGACGGCGCGTTGTACGTGCTCGACTACGGCACCGGCTGGTTCGGCGGTGACGCCAACTCGGCCTTGTATCGCATCGAGTACAACGATGGCACCGGCCAGGCCCCGATCGCGGTGGCCACCGCCAGCCCGCAAGCCGGAAACGCACCGCTCACCGTGCAATTCAGCTCGGCCGGCTCCAGCGACCCGGACGGCGACCCGATCACCTACGCGTGGGACTTCACCACCAATGGCAGTACCGACTCCACCGCCGCCAACCCGACTTTCGCCTACACCTCGAACGGCCAGTTCACGGCGACGCTGACAGTGCACGACAACACCGGCCGCAGCGCCACGGCAAGCGTGGTGATCAACCTCGGCCAGCCAACGGTCACCCTCAACCTGCCGGTCAACGGAAGGGTGTTCGGCTTCGGAGACGCGATACCGTTCCAGATCACCGTCTCCGACCCGAACGCCCCCACCATCGACTGCAGCAGGGTCAAGCTCACCTATATCCTCGGACACGACAGCCACGGCCACGCGATCACCAGTGCGACCGGATGTTCGGGCACCATCCAGACCACCGCCGACGGTGAGCACGACGCCAACGCCAACATCTTCGGGGTGCTCGACGCCGAGTACACCCCGGTCGGCTCGACCGCGTCCGTGCACGCGCCGCAGGCCGTCCTGCAACCACGCATCCGCCAGGCCGAGCACTACAGCGCCCAGCAAGGCGTGACGATCGTGGCCAAGGCCTCGGCCAACGGCGGCAACGCGGTCGGCTATATCGAGAACGGCGACTGGATCTCCTTCACACCGTACAGCCTGACCGGAGTCACCTCCTTCACCGCCCGGATCGCCTCCGGAGGGACGGGCGGGACGCTGACGCTGCGCGCCGGCTCGGCGACCGGCACGGTGCTCGGCTCGGCCACGGTCGCACCCACCGGAGGCTGGGAGACCTGGACCAATGTCACTGGCACCGTCACACCGCCGTCAAGCATGTCCAACCTGTTCCTGGTCTTCACCGGCGGCTCGGGTTCGCTGTTCGACATCGACTCCTTCACCCTCAACGGCGGCACGCAGCCGCCGGCCGCCAATCTGGCGTTGAACAAGGCGGCGATCGCTTCCAGCACGGAGTCGGCCGCCTATCCGGCCTCGGCGGCGGTCGACGGCTCGGCGACGACGCGGTGGTCCAGCGCGTTCACCGACCCGCAGTGGATTCAGGTCGACCTGGGCGCCACCTACACCGTCAACCGGGTCCGGCTCCAATGGGAGGCCGCCTACGGCTCGGCGTACCAGATTCAGACGTCGCCGAACGGCACCACCTGGACCACCGTACGGTCGGTGACAGGTGGCAACGGCGGTGAGGACGACAACACCGGCCTGAGCGCCTCCACCCGTTTCGTTCGGATCTATGGCACCGCTCGTAGCACGGTCTACGGGTACTCCCTGTTCTCCTTCGAGGTCTACGGCAGCAACTGAGCAGCACGCCGCACCGCAGCAACTGGAGGATCCATGCGCAGACTCTTAGCAGGTGTGAGCGCCGCCATCGCCGTGGCCGCCTGCACCTTCCCTGCCTCGCCGGCCGCAGCCGCCGACGTCCCCTACGATGTCCTGGTCTTCTCCAAGACCGCGGGATTCCGGCACGACTCGATCCCGACCGGCATCCAGGCCATCCGCGATCTCGGCGCGGCCAACTCCTTCACGGTCACGGCGACCGAGGACGCGGGCGCCTTCACCACGGCCAACCTCGCCCAATACGAGGCGGTCGTCTTCCTCAGCACCACCGGTGATGTGCTCAACACGAGCCAGCAGAGTGCGTTCGAGTCCTACATCCGAAGCGGCGGCGGCTACGTGGGCGTGCACGCCGCCGCCGACACCGAATACGGCTGGCCTTTCTACGGCCAGCTCGTCGGCGCCTGGTTCGCCAGCCACCCGGCGATCCAGCAGGTCAACTCCAAGACCGAGAACCGGGCTCACCCTGCCACAGCGCACCTGCCGCAGACCTGGACCCGGACCGACGAGCTGTACAACTACCAGTCCAACGTACGGAGCACGGCCCGCGTCCTGGCCACCCTCGACGAGTCGTCCTACTCCGGTGGCTCGATGGGGGGCGACCACCCGATCACCTGGTGCAAGACCATCGACGCCGGGCGGTCGTTCTACACCGGCTTCGGCCACACCCAGCAGTCCTTCGCCGAGCCCGCCTTCCGCTCCCAGGTCCTCGGCGGCATCCGGTACGCGGCCGCTCGGGCCAAGGCCGACTGCCGGCCCGAGACCGGCTACACCACCCTCTACAACGGTTCGACCACCGGCTGGGCACAGTCCGGTCCCGGCAGCTTCAGCAACTCGGACGCCACTCTGACCTCCTCCGGCGGCATGGGTCTGTTCTGGTACAACGCCAAGCAATACACCTCGTACTCGCTCAAGGCCGACTGGAAGCTCACGGGGGACAGCAACTCCGGCATCTTCGTCGGCTTTCCCAACCCCGGCAGTGACCCGAACGTCGCGGTGAACCAGGGCTATGAGATCCAGATCGACGCCAGCGACACACCGGACCGCACCACAGGCTCCATCTACGGGTTCAAGCCCGCCGACATCGCCGCCCGCGACGCCGCGCTCAACCCGCCGGGCGAATGGAACACCTTCGAGGTCCTCGTCGAGGGCCAGCGTATCCGCGTGTACCTCAACGGCTCCCTGGTCAACGACTTCACCAACACCGATCCCAGCCGCAGCCTGGACGGATACATCGGCCTGCAGAACCACGGCAGCGCCGACCAGGTCGCCTTCCGCAACGTCCGGATCAAGGAATCAGGCACGCAACCGCCGGCCCCCAACCTGGCGCTGAACAGACCGATGACCGCTTCCAGCACGGAGTCGGCTGCCTTCCCGGCCTCGGCCGCGGTCGACGGCAACACCGCCACCCGCTGGTCCAGCGCGTTCAGCGACCCGCAGTGGATCCGGGTCGATCTCGGCAGCTCCTACGCCGTCACCAAGGTCGTCCTGAACTGGGAGGCCGCCTACGCCCGCGCCTACCAGATCCAGACCTCGGCTGACGGGATCACCTGGACGGCCATCCACTCCACGACCACGGGCACCGGTGGCGTTCAGACCCTCACCGTCAACGGCACCGGTCGATACCTGCGCATGTACGGCACGACCCGGGCCACTCCGTACGGCTACTCGCTCTATGAGCTGCAGGTATACGGAACCTGACCGCTGCAGGGCCGGGGCGGACCGGCCCGCCACGCGCCGGGGCTCAGCGCTCGGCGGGAAGGGGGTGATCCATTCCAGAGCCCACCGGTCGAGGCAGCACCTTTCGAACGCGGCGCCCTCTTGTCGGTCAGCCGATAGCCGACCCGCACCGGGGCGCTGCGTTCGATCAGCCGATCGGCTTCAAGGTCTGCCAGGCGCTGGTCCGAACGGGACGACGGGCAGGTCAGCGAAGGTGTACAGGACATGACCGGGAAGACCGGCGTCGGCGTTCGCGCACAGCAGGGGGAAGGGAAGCCGCCGAGCGGCCTCGGTCAAAGCGGTCACGCCCTCGTCAAAGTCGTGATTCCCCGCAGCGGCGGCGACCAGCGGCAGGCCGGCCACCTCCTGCCAGGGCCGTTCACCGAGAAGTTGCGCCCCAGGGCCCACAGTGAGATCACCGGCGTCAAGCCAGACCGTCGGCTGCCTCTCCCGCTCACTCCTAAGCATCCGCTCGACGCCCGTGCCGGTCCCGCTCATGCCCCAGCTCGTCCTCATCGCGGTCCACGCGAAGCCGAGATCGGTTGTCGTCATGACCCGTATGGCGACATCGGGCGGCGCTACCGGAAGACCAGAATCCATCGCACCCCTTCCCAGATCACCAGGCGACCGCCCCCGCACGCGGACATGGCACATACTGAGGCGCCCTTCCTGCCCAGCGCCGAACGCGTCGCCGAACACCACGCGGATGATCTCTTTCTTGGACGGTCCTTCGGCGGTGCGGCGTTGCAGGCAGGCGCGTGGTGATCAAGCTCCGCCCGCGTCATCATCGCCGAACGTTTTCGGCCCCAAGCCCCCTGCCAGGCCACACCCGAAGAAGCCCAGGCCGTTCTCGCAGCCTGGGCCGCAGCCGAAACATGATCATCTAAAACTGCGGAACACGAGGGGTCGCGTCGTCCGGTCCTGAACGGGGGCGCGTGTCAGCGCGGGTCCATCGGGTGCTGGAAGTTGTTCAGCAGCGTGAAGTCGTCCTTCGACTCCTGCGGGATCGGGCCGACTTCTACGGGGGCCGAGGTCGGCTCGAGGCCGACGCGGTAGAGCTTGGCCGTGTCGATGTCACCGTCCGGGTCGGAGGCGAGGATCAGGGAGCGGCGGTCCTTGGACAGGGCCGCCGAGATGATCGACGACTCGGTCGCGGGGGCGACTTCCTTGACCGCTTTGATCTCCACGTTTTGCACGTACTCGATGTCGTCCCGAGCGAGTTCGGGAGAGACCCGGGCGGTGTAGAAGTCGTTGCCTCCTCCTTGGCAGAGCAGTTCGGTGGTGCCGAGCCAGGCGAGGGGCAGGCAGCCGCGCAGCCTGCCGTCGTCGCGCACGACGATCTCCATGCCGAACGGCTTGTGCATCGGCTCGTCGTCGTGCCCGTCGATGGTCCGGCCGATGAGGTCGAGTTCGGCGCCTCTCACCGTCGACCAGCCCTTGGCCACCGTGGTGGGGTCGGCGGCGAACTTGCCGGAGGGGTGGACGACGCCGGGGCACACGACGGCGATCGATCGGATGACGCGGTAGTAGATCTCGTCGCTCTCGTTCTTGATGCAGGCGATGCTGAGCCGGCGCGAGGTCAGCGTGCCTTTCGGGTCGGCCGAGTAGTACCGCAGGCCGCGGCGGAACCAGAGTGAGCCGTCGGGTGCGAATCCGGGTCGGTCGTCGGAGAACGTCTCCGTCACGTATCCCTTCTTGTTCGACTGCTCGGTGAGGTCGGTGAACGCGCCCGTACCGAGATCGAGCCAGCCAACGTGTTTCGGATCGCCGTCGGAGGCGCCGTCCACCTGCACGGCGATCCGGCGGCCGTCCGGCGAGACCGGGCTGACGCCGGGATCGCCCGTGTCACCGCAGAGGCTCCTGACGGTCGCCGCTGCCTCCTCGCCGCCCGCCTTCGCGGCGATCTCGGTCAGGAGAGGTTGCAGCGTGGCGCTGGAGAAACTCACGGCAGGGGTACGGAAGGCGTCGTCGTACGCCGTCACCCGCCAGTGCTCGCCGGCCCGCGAGCAGACCACCGGCCCTTGCGCGGCGAGCAGCGCGGGCAGACTCTTGGCCGCCTCGGCCAGCGCCACCTTCCGGGGGTCCGGGGCTGGAGTGATGCTCGTGGGGGGCGGCGTAGCAGGGGCGGCGACTGGACCGAACGGGGTTGAACAGCCGCTGGTGGCAAGGAGGATCGTGATGGCCGCCGCCGTCCAGCCGCCTCGGGGGGTGCCCATCGGAGAACTCCATTCGATAATGGTCCTTAAAAGAGTGAATACCATTAACCATATGTTGGCCCTTCACCGCAAGTCGCGGCGACGGCCGCGATTCGCGAAGATGGGCATGTGACAGCGTTGACACGGCGGGAACGACTGCGGGCCGAGCTCAAAGGGGACGCCAAGGCCGCCGCCCGGAGAATCGCGGCGGAGCAGGGCGTCGATGGGCTGACCGTCGCCGCCGTGGCCCGCGCCGTCGGCGTGACGTCCCCGGCCCTGTACCGCTACTTCGACGGCCGGGCCGGGCTCGTGCGCGCCGTCTACGACGACCTCACGGCCGAGTTCATGGACACCGTCTCCAAGGCCCTGCACCGCCAGGACCCCGATGACCTCAGCGCGCAGCTGCACGCCGCCACCCGGGCCGTGCTCGATTGGTCGATGGCCAACAAGGTCGAGTTCGACCTGCTCATGGGCGCCGCCTACGTGAAGATCGCCGATTCGGAGGAGGGCATCCCGCAAGTCATCGCGCGCGAACTGGGCGGCTTCTTCGGGGTGCCCTTCGCCCGGCTGTGGCGCGACGGGCGGCTGGTCATCGACGCGGACGAGGACATCGATCCCGTCCTGGCGGAGCAGTTGCGCACCTACCGGACCCACGTGGGCCTGGATTTCCCGATCGGCGTGGTCCTGCTCATGGTCATCTGCTGGCGGCAGATCTACGGGCTGCTCTGCATGGCCGTGTACGGGCACCAGGGGTTCGCCTTCGACGACCCGATGCCGCTGTTCGAGCACATGATGGACCACCTGCTCGGCGACGTGCTCGGCCTCGAACGCAGCCCCAACCTGCGCGTTCCCTGATAACGCGGCGCGGCAGCGTGGTGATGATCCGCAGCCCTTCGGCTTGGAAGACCTCCCGGAATGCGAAGGTGAAGAGCGGGTCTCGATCGTGGATCAGGAGCCGCAGCCCGGCGATGCGGTCACCCAGGTCCATGGCCAGGTTGCGGGCTTGCTGAGCCGTCCATGCTCCGGCCGGGTGTGCGGTTACTCCGGCCAGGTGCAGTCTCGGGGTGCGGTGCTCGATGAAGACCAGCACATACAGCCGCTTGAGCAGGACATCACTTCAAGCGATCCATTGATCACAATCCATCATCTTGGCCACATCGGCACCTCAGTCAAGGTCTCCGCGCCCGTCGGGCCACCGGAAGCGCTCCCCCTGACGATCGAGCTCCTCCAACGTGGCCAGGTCCAGACAGACCCCGCCCAGGATGCGTCGCCATTATCCGGCAGGCTAGGCTGTGCGGCGATGATGACCGGGACGGCATTGCGCCACACACGGATTGGTGACCCGGTGCTCTCCTGAGCGCCGCACGGGCCGGTGCCGGCCCGCTGTTCGACCGAGGATCTTGCTCTGCCGCGCGGGCTCCGCCTCCGTCGTGTTGATCACAGGCTCGACACATCAACCACGACAGGAGAAGTCATGCCCACCAAGACTCTGCAGATTCCCACCACCGACGGCCGGGCCGATGCTTTCGCCGCCTTCCCCGACGGTGGCGGCCGGCACCCAGGGGTGCTGATGTACGCGGACGGCTTCGGCATCCGGCCCGTGCTGCGGGAGATGGCCCACGAACTGGCCGGGCACGGGTACTACGTACTCGTCCCCAACCTCTTCTACCGGCACGGTCCGGCACCGGTGATCGAGCTTCCCGAGCACATCGGAGAGGCGGTCCGGCCCGCGGTCATGGCCCGGCTGATGCCCTTGATCGAGGCGCACACCACCGAACGTGTCTTGCGCGACGCCGACGCCTACCTCAGGTTCCTCACCACCCAGCCCGAGGTTGGCGCCGGACCGGTCGTGGTGACCGGCTACTGCATCGGCGGCCTTCTGGCGGTGCGCACCGCCGTGGCCCACCCCGGCCAGGTGGCGGCCGTTGCCGGATTCCACGGCCCCGTGGGTGCCGTCGGGCTCGACGGCCTCTCCAAGCTCACCGCCCAGGTCCACTTCGGCCACGCCGAAACCGACATCACGCCCGAGGCCCTCGGCGAGCTCAACCAGGCCCTGGACGCTGCGGGTGTCGACTACACCTCCGAGATCTACCCCGGCACCGTCCACGGCTTCACCATGTCCGACACCGACGCCTTCAACCCTTCCGGGCTGCAGCTCCACTGGGACCGCCTGCTCCCCCTCCTTGACCGCACCCTGGCCAATAACTGAGGCACGGGCTCGGAAACCAATCCTGGAGTACACGAGGCTAGGCCCTCATTCCGGCGGTGCCGACGAAACCGAGCTGACGGGCTATGCCACGGCAGGCGGAGTTCTCGTCACCGCCCGCTGGGCGGGCCGCGGCTCCCACGTTGGGTGGCTCACTCCCCGGAAGAGGGCCCGGCACGTGCGTAACGGCTTACGGCGCATACGCCATGCCGGCCGGAGACGAGCGCATGTGGCTGGTCAGCGACTTCGAGGTGGCGCTGCTGGACCACGAAGGCGAGATCATTGCCACGGCGCCGGCGCCGCGCGGCCTCGGACCAGAGGTGCGTGATGGCTATCACGCCGAGGCTGACCAGTTCGCCGTGGACCCGCCGATACCCCCACCTCGGGTTCTCGCGTGCCAGGCGTAGAACCGGCTCCCGGACCTCCTTGCTCATCGCAGGACGGCCAGCGCGGTGTGGGTAGGTCCACGAGCGTTTGATCAAACGCCGATGCCAGGCCAACAAGGTACCCGGGGTGACCAGCCGATGAGCTCGCGGCACCGTCGGCAGGCAGCGGACCAACGCCGCCAAGAGCGCCCGATCGGCCCAGTCCGGCTTCGCGCTGCCGCTGGTCTCACCGGCCTGGCCCGTCCAGCTGGCCGGCGCCGTCATCGGCGGGGTGGGCTTCGGCGCCTATCTCTCCGTCGAACAGGCACTGGTCACGCTGGTCCTGCCCGCGGCCGAGGACAGCGGGCGCGACCTCGGCGTCTTCTACATCGCGTTGAACGCGCCCCAGGTCGTGGCCCCGTTCGGCGGCTCGCTGGTCGTCGCCCACCCTCGGCGGCTATCCGGCCCTGTTCGTGGCCGGCGGCCTGCTCTCGCTCGTCGGAGCGCTCATGATCCTGCGGGTGCGGAGCGGCCGGTAGGACCCCGTTCGCGCCACCTCCTCCGCCCCGAAGTCACGCGGAGGAGACGCGCGTCGCGGATGACGGTCAGCGGTGCAGCGTGAGCGGCAGGCTGCTCCACCCGTGCGCGATGAACGACGGCACGTGTCCCACCTCACTCGCGTCCACGGCCAGCTGAAGGTCAGAGAACCGGGCGAACAGGGCGGGCAGGGCGGCCAGCGCCTCCTGGCGGGCGAGCGGAGCCCCGATGCAGCGGTGCACGCCGATGCCGAAGGCCAGGTGCTCGGCGCTCTGCCTGGTCGGGTCGAACCGGTCGGCGTCCTCGCCGTGCTGGTCGGGGTCGTGCCCGGCCGCCAGGTAGCTGGTGATGATCGCGTCGCCCGCCTCGATCCGGACGCCGCCGATCTCGATCGGCTCGATGGCGAAGCGCAGCGGCAGGTTGGCGATCGACGGCGCCCAGCGCAGCGTCTCCTCGATCACCGCGTCCCAGGAGATCTCCCCGGCCAGCACCCGGCGGAGGTGGTCCGGATGGGTGAGCAGGGCGTGCACGGCATTGCCGATCAGGTTGACCGTGGTCTCGTGCCCGGCCGCGATCAGCAGCAGCAGGGTGTCGCACAGCTCGGTCTCGCTGAGCGAGTCACCGCTGTCACGGACGTTGATCAGCTCGGTGGTCAGGTCGTCGCCCTGGTGCTCGCGCTTGTAGGCGACCAGGGCGGGCAGCACCGTGGCGATCTTGGCGGCCGTGGCCGCCGCCTGCTCCGGGGTGGCGGTGGTGTCCATGATGGCCTCCATGACCTGGGCCATCTCCTCCCGCATGTGCGCGGGAACGCCGAACAGCTCGCAGATCACCCGCATCGGCAGCGGGTGGGCGTAGGCGGCGCGCAGGTCGACGGGCTGACCGGGCGGCTGCGCGGCCATCGCGTCCAGCAGCTCCGCGACGATCTGCTCGACGATCGGCTGCATGGCCTTGCTGCGGCGCGCGGTGAAGCTGGGGGCGATCAGCTTGCGCAGCCGGCGGTGTTCGTCGCCGTACGCGCTCAGCATGTTGGACACGCCGATCCAGGTGATGATCCAGGACCAGCCCGGCGTGGCGAACGCCCGCTCCAGCTGCCCCCAGTGCCGCTTGTCCTTGCTCACTCGTGGATCGAGGATGAGCTGCTTGAGCAGGTCGTGCCGGGTGACCGCCCAGGCCGGGATGCCTCCGGCGAGCTCTACGAGGACCAGGGGGCCGAGGTCGCGTAGTCGCCGGACCTCCCCTGGGAGGTCGGTGCCGAAGGGGTCGAGGACGACGGGGGCTGAACTGCCCAAGGGGATTCTCCTGGCTGATCAGGTCGAATGGGAGTGAAACGCACCGGCAGATGTGCCAGCGCGCGGTGGAACGGGCCCGGCCGCCACGAGAGCTCCTCGCGCGGCACGGTCAGTTCCAGGTCACACAGGTGAGAGGTCAGGCGCTCGATCGCGGTCATCGCGATGATCATGGCCGGGTCGCTGGCCGGGCAGCGGTGCGGCCCGGCGCCGAAGCCCAGGTACGCGCCGCCGTCGGAACGCAGCTCCTCGGGCACGTTGGTGGGCTCGGTGTTGGCCGCGGCGTAGGAGACGAGGACCAGTTCGGCCGGCTGGATCCAGGTGCCGTGGAAGTGCACGGGCTGACGGACGAAATAGGGCCCGTAGTTCGACATGGCGGGCTCGGCGCGCAGGGCTTCCATCAGGGCGTCGTACGTGCCGAGCGCGCCGTTGGTCAGCGAGCTGTAGTAGCGGTCGTCGCTGACCATCCGGGAGATCGTGTTGGAGATCAGGTTGGCCGTGGGCTCGTACGCGGCGGCCATCACGAGCACGAGGGTCTCGGCCAGCTCGTTGGGCTGGAGCCCGGCCGGATGGTCGATGAACCAGGACGTCAGGTCGTCGCCCCGCTGGGCGTGCTTGGACTGGACCAGCTCGCCGATGTAGCGGCTGAACGCGTCGCTGCCCCGCTTGCCCCTCTCGCCGTCGGCCTCCATCAGGTCCGCCATGGCCTTGATCAGGCCGGCGCTGTCGGAGTCGGGCCGGCCGAAGAGCGAGTTGAAGATGCGGGCCGGGATGGGCTGGGCGAACTCGGAGACCAGGTCCGCCTCGCCCTTCGCGGCGAACTGGCTGATCAACGAGTCCGACACCTCGATCACCATCTGGCGCAGCTTGTGCGGCTGGACCAGATCGAAGCAGTCGGAGATCACCTTACGGAACCGGGCGTGCTCGGCCCCGTCCGACATCAGTGCGTTCGGCCGGTAGCCGAGCATGGCGACGGGTCCCGCGGCCTCGGGGGTGTCGGGGACCCGCGCCTGCCAGGCACTGCCGTTCTTGATCCAGACGCCGCCGACGTTGGTGAGCACGTCGAGCGCGGCCTGGTAGCCGATCACCAGGTGGGCCTCGATGCCGGGGGCGATCTCCACGGGCGCGACCGCGCCGTGCCGCCGGCGCAGCTCCGCGTAGACGGCCTGCGGGTCCCTGGCGTACTCCGGCCCGTAGAGGCGGCCCGCGTCGGGCATGTAGCGCAGAGTCATGACAGCACCAGCTCTCTGATGTGCTCCACCAGCGCGATCAGCGAGGCACGGGCGGAGACGGGGTCACGTGCGTCGCACACCACCAGCGGCGTGCTCGGCTGGAGGTCCAGCGCCTGGCGCAGGGCGTCCGGCGGGTAGTCCGGCGAGTCAGGGAAGTGGTTGACGGCTACCGCGTAACGCAGGCCGGCACTCTCCACCAGGTCGAGGACGGCGAAGCTGTCGTCGATCCTGCGGGTGTCGGCCAGCACCAGGACCCCCAGCGCGCCACGGACCAGCTCGTTCCACAAGACCTGGAACCGGGTCTGCCCCGGCGCGCCGAACAGGTACAGCACCACCCCGGGCATGGTGAGGCGGCCGAAGTCGATCGCGGTGGTCGTGGTCGTCTTCTCGTTCACCCCGGTGAGGTCGTCCACCAGCGTGCCCGCCTGGGTGAGCACCTCCTCGGTGTTGAGGGGCTTGATCTCCGAGAGAGCGTCCACCAGGGTCGTCTTGCCCACGCCGAACGGCCCGGCGATGACCAGCTTGACCGGTATGTGTTCGGTACTGATACGGCTTTCAGAGAGCGCGGAGGCCACTGAGCACCAACTCCAAGATCTCAATGTCGGGCAGGTCGGTGGCTGGCGGATCGCGGGTCAGCAGCGTTCCGCTTCCGACCAGCCCGGCGACCAGCAACCGCACCACGCAGTACGGCAGGCCCAGGTGCGCGGCGCACTCGTACACCGACAGCGGCCCGTCCCGCAGCAGAGTCAGCAGATGAGACCCCGGGGGGTCGAGCCCGTTGGTGGCGGCGTCGGGCGCGATGTAGACCAGGGTCGTGCGCTCGACCTGGATGTGCTCGGGTACGGTCAGTCGCGCGGCGGCCATGTAGTCAGGGACGACCCGCCGCCGTTGTCGTCCGGAGGTCATGCCCGGACGCCTGGCGTCCTGGCCGCGCTGGCCTCGTCGAGAGCCTTGATCAGTTTCTGCACCTGGAGCTGCACCTCGTAGGCCAGCGTGCCGATGTTGACGCCGCCGGTGGCGGCGACCACGATGGCGGCGCGGTCGCCGGCCGGGGCGACGTAGTAGTAGCCGTTGCCGGCGGAGATGACGATGTCCACCACCTCGTCGTCGGCGCCGTTGCTGAGGCCCGCGCACAGGGCTCGCGCGGCCCCGAGCACGGAGCTGGTCATGGCGGCGGCCCGCTCGCCGCTCTCGGTGGTCACGTTGGCCGAGCCGCCGAGGATCAGCCCGTCACGGCTCAGCACCACGCCGCTGGCGACACCGGGCAGCGCGAGCAGGGGTGAAAGGACCCAGGACACGTCGAGGGGCAACGGGCGACCCTTGGCCTGGACCCGGCCTGAAGCGCTGTGAGCGTCCATGGAACGGTCATTTCCCTTCGGTTGCGTCGTGCTGCTCGGTGGGGAGCGCTTCGCGGCGGCCCGCTTCGGCTCCGACCTGGAAGTCGCCCCATCGTTTCTGGGCCTCTTCCGGGGTGGTGAGCAACCTGCCGCCCGTACCGCCGGAACCGCTGCCCGTGGTGGCCGGCGGAGGGCTGGTGTCAGGCGGCTGCTGGCGGCGGCGCTGTGGCAGCGGCGCCAGTTCCTCCGCCGACCGCTGCAGGGGCGCCGTGACGGGCTGAGGCCGTGCGGAAGAGGTGGCCGGCTCGGGCTGTGCGGCTGAGGCGACCGGCTCGGGCCGGGGGGCAGGGGCGACCGGCTCGGGCCGGGGGGCCGCCGTCGGCTCCCGACGGGCGGTGGGAACGGACACGGGCTCCGGCCGGGCGGCCATGGCGGCGGGAATGGGATCCCGGCGGATGGCCGTGGCGGCGGTCGGGGCGGCCGCGCGCACCGGCTCGGGCGCGAGCACCGACGGCCGGCTGTCCTCCGGCATCTCCACCAGCAGCGCGGTGGGGATGTTCAGCACGGCCTGCACCCCGCCGAAGGCGCTCTTCTTGACCGTGACCTGCATGCCGTAGTGCGCGACCTGGCGGCCGATCGCCGCCCAGCCGGTGCGGGGCGGGTTGCCCAGGTCGACCAGGCGGACCGGATGGTTGCCGCTGAGCAGGCGGCTCGCGCGGGCGTACTGATCCTCGTTGAGGCCGACGCCGGCGTCGTCGATGACGATGGCGGCGCCGCTGTTGGTCTCGTGCACGGCGATGGTCACCTTGAGCGTGCCGTGGGAGTGGTGCACCGCGTTGGCCAGCAGCTCGGCGGTGATGAACAGGATCGACTCCGCGGCGCGGGCGGCGACCCCGATCCGGCGGCGCAGGTGGTTGGCCGGGCCCTCGACGCGCAGCTCGAAGTTCTCCACCCGCGAGACGGCGCCCACCACCAGGTCCACCAGGTAGGTGTCGTCACGCGACAGGCCGGGGGTGGCGCCGCAGGCGATGCCGGTGACCTGCATCCGGCGGATGATCAGCTCGTTGAACATGTCGAGTCCCAGCACCTCGCGCAGCAGCGCCGTGTGCTCGTCGCCGCTGTAACGCTGCTGCACGCCGGCGAGCAGGTCCTGGGCGCGCAGGGCCTGGCTCTGCACGCGGGACATGGCGCCTCTGATGACGGCCTGGGCGCTCTCGTCGATGCGTTCGGCCTCCTCGCGGATGCCACGGGTGAGGGTGTCGAGGACGGCGCGGTGCTGCCGGTCGATGTCCGTGCCGGCGAGCGCCTGGTTCTGCATGCCGGGCACGATCACATGCGGGGCCCGCAGGTGGGACAGCAGGGCGGGGATCCGCTTGTTGATCAGATGGTCGGTCTCGGCGCGTACGAGGTCGTGCTGGGCGCGGGCGTCGCGCACCTGGTCCGCGTTCTCCTGGACCTTGCGCTCCGCCTGAAGCAGGCGCTGGCTCCAGGCACTGGACTCTCGGGTCAGGTGGTCCTGTACCTGACGGTTCTGCGCGAGTTGCCCGCGGGCCTGGGCGAGCTGGCCGCGTACGCGCAGGTAGAGGATCAGGGCGCCCGCGAGGGCGAGCACGAAGACGGCGATGCCGATCACCGTCGGGACGCTGAAGGAGTCTGGCGGCATGAAAGTCCTGGGGTCGGGGGAGTCGTCGGGATCTGTCGACCGCCGCGAAAGGCACGTGCTAGCGGTGAGTGCCGGTCCCGTCCGGTGGCCGGTCGGTGCCGCGCCGATCTGGCGCGTGCCTTTCCGCGTCGTCGGCGTCGCTGGAAGCCTGGTGCGGCTCTGCCCGGTGCGGCTTCGCCTGGTGCGGCTCCGCCTGGCGTGGCTCTGCCCGGTATGGCTGTGCCTGATACGGCTCTGCCTGAGGCATCGCGAGGCCGAACGACGACATCGGAATCCTCGTCTCACTAGAACGACGGCCCAATCGGGTGACCAGTATTCCGCTTAAGTCGCGTTAGTCAACTGTGTGTAGTTCCGCCACTCCGCTCACAGCACCTCAGCGGACGGGTGCGGCGCTCCGCCCGCATGCGCCGCCCGCTCACGACCTGCGCCTCCTCGCCAGGCGGGCACGACCGGACGTCAACTGCCAACCTGACCGGATGTTGTGGCACCAGTTCGCGAATCCCCGCCGCGGAAGACGCCCTCGGGGCTGTGCGCCGCCGGCGCCGCCGCGATCGCGCCGTGCAGAGTGGCGTCGTCGGGCAGCCGGAGGTGACGCTCGTCCGGCTCGTAGTAGAAGGACAGATCGAGCCGGGCCGACCGGTGCCGGCGGACCCCGTTCACGACCGCAGCTTCGCCCTTCTACGACAGCGCGACCGAACGGACCCTGGACCACGGATGCTCGTTGAGGTGCCGATCGGTGACGGTCAGCACGCCCATGGCCCTGGCCCGGACGTCGATCCAGACGTATCCGGCGACGCCGGCGAGCACCACCAGCACCACGCCCACCATAAAGACGATCTAGTTCGGGGAGTCCGTCCCCCGGTCCGCCGGCAGCGTCGCGCCGATGGCGCCGACCACTAGCAGCATGAGCACAGTGACCACGATCATCAGGCAGCCGAACTTGCCCCTGCTCTGCCAGAGCGCGGCGGAACGCAGGTCGAAGGCGGTCCCGTCGGGCGGCTGCCGGACCACCCGCGCCGCGACCGTGGACAGGCTCCACCGCTGCATCTCACCGCGACTGAGCAGCACCCGGCGAGGATCCCGCGGCCGAGCAGTGCGGTGACGCGGTCGATGGCCGAGGCGTAGACCGACCTCAACGACCTACGATCCGTCCGCCGAAAACCCGTCGCCACAGGCACGATCAACGAATACCACCACGCCGCATAACCGATGTCACGTTATTTGCGCTTCAAGAGGGCATCTCCCCAAACGACGTAGCAAGCATCGTCACCGGACAGCAATGCGGTCTGGAGTTTAAGACGCAGCACCCCTTTTACGCCGATGTCGATCTCTTCCGACTCGCCAAAGGTAAGATCTTTTCGGTAGAGCTGATTTCCATCACCAAAGATCTCGAACCGCGCTTTGGCATTGGCCGGGGCGTCATCCCGCATACCTACCGTGACCTTGAGGTTCTGCCAATCGCGTGACAGATTGTACTCGACAGCATCCGCCCCCACGCTGCTGGCATTCAATATGACGCTGTTCAGATAAGGTCGGCCGTTCACATCGGCAGCTTCTACCATAGGGTTCCCTGCTACCGGGGTGAGTTCACGCAGATACTTTTCCTCGCTCTCATCCGCATGCCGCGCCGAGGCCGAAGATTCTTCAACTCCGGAGGCCGGTGGCTCCGGAGTCATACTTCCCGAGCCGCAGGCGACTATCCCAGAAAATATCGCAGTCACCGAGACCATCACCTCGAAAAATCGCCGTACGACCATGCTGCCCGCTCCTCTGCGAGTCCGCTCACCGCTTGCTGGTATGAGAACGAGTAGCGCGCCGCGCAAAACCGCAAAGCTGACCACCGTCATGTGTTTTCGCCGCCAAGGGCAGGCAGCTTTTACGCTAAGCAGCCGGGGCAGGCCCGAGCAAGGTCAACCGCTCGAACCTGACGTAGATATGGCACCCCTGTGATACTCCGCGGGCAGGCGGCTCACAACCGTGGGCGTCAACGAGCCCGAACGCCCTGGCTCTTGGCGCAGAGCATGCACCCCGGCGGCCCGCTCCAACGATGACGCGGCAAGCGGGGTACGCACGTGGGCTCGGTTCGCGGACGTATCAGCGCACTGGTATCGAGGCGGTAGGCACGTTGTAGCCCCGGATTCGCAGGTGCGGCACCTGGCCGTGCAGATCGACCGTCTCATAAGCAGCCGTGATCGTTGCGGATTCGCCTGGCCAGAGTGAGAGATAATTGTCGCTGTAGATGACCGGCACAACCTCCCTGCCAGCGTTGGCAGCCGTGATTTCCGGTCGTACGAAGAAGGCAAGGTTGGTCGCGCTGGTGTTCGTAAGAAGAATGGTGACGGTTTCTCGCCCGCCGGAGACAGCCCGGGATGCCCGTGCGTCGAGCTGGGTGTTCGGGGCCAAGCGGTTGAGGCCTGTGAGATTCGCGTAGCGGTCGACTGCGGTATTGCTGGGCGTGCTGCTGTCGCCGAGCATGTCAGGGCTGGTGGAGTACCAGTACAGGTTGTTGCTGAGCGTTGCGCCGTTCGCGTCTTTGAGTTGAAGTCGCACCAAGTATGTTTTTGGCAGTCCGGCAAGGGCCGGTAGCCGTATCACCTTCGTCGAGGTGCTGGCCACGGAGGTGACGCGAGCCGAGGTCGTGTACTTCTGGGTCAAGCTGGGGACGGTGTATACGGTCGCCGTCGCAGTCAGATTCTTGCGTGCCATCAAAGTCGAGTTGACTACATGTATGTTCCTGGTCAGGTAGTCGTAGCTGATATGAATCGGCTCAGT
Organism: Nonomuraea rosea; assembly: GCF_039539705.1. Lineage (NCBI taxonomy): Bacteria > Bacillati > Actinomycetota > Actinomycetes > Streptosporangiales > Streptosporangiaceae > Nonomuraea > Nonomuraea rosea. Next base: position 53,813 of record NZ_BAABDQ010000046.1, read on the forward strand.
CGCCTTCTTCGTGCCGAAGTAGCCGCCGCCTGGTTTGAAGTAGTAGTCGTAGAGGTTCCAGTGAACCGACGGCCAGGCGTTGTTCAGCATCCAGAAGATGGTCCCGAAGGTTTGGGTGTGCTGGCGTGCGCTCCATGCCTCGAAGAACGATCTGGCGGTCTCGTAGTTCTGCAGCTCCGCTTTCCTGGCATAGTCGGCAGCGCCGGTGGCCACGCCATATCTCTTGTTGACACCGTCGGTGAATGGCTTGATGTCGTCGAAGGCGCTGCCCGGCTTGCCCGCGTGGTAATTCCAGACCGGGCCGATCGGCCACACGTCACCAGGAGCGATGAATCGTTCCAGGCTTTCGAGTGGTGGTGGGGCTTCTGTGCCTTCCTCCGCCGTGGTGCCGAATGCGCTGCCCGCCTTGCCGGTGTCCCACCACAGGGCCGGCGGCGCCCACACGTATGGTCCGTCCATCTTCATACCAGCACTGGCTTTCGCCCACGTAGCGACGTTGACCAGGGTGGGGTTCTGCCAATGAAGCATGGTGGCGATGCGCTTGTAGCCGGTGAGACGTGCTGGGCTTGGCGGCCGGTCACTCCCATACGTCCACAGAAAGCTGGCGGCATGATGACGCATGGCCCGCATCTGGCTTTCCATGGAGGCGTAGGCCACTCGCTGCTGCTCGGCGGACCATCCACCGTCGTTCTCCCAGGCGCTGCAGCAAGCGAAGCCAGACATGATCATGATCCCGGCCTTGTCGGCCAGGTCATAGAGTTCCTCGTTGCCGAGAGTGCCTTCCAAGCGGATCGTGTTGAGGCCCATGTCCTTGACGTATCGGATGTGGGCTGTGTTGGTCTTGGTGTCCCAGCGTTGGAGCAGGTCCCATACGTAACCCCCACCGCGGAACAGGACAGGCCTTCCATTGATCTTGTAGGAGGCGAACGAGGTTCCGTTGACCATAGCGCGGTGGCTGGTGAACTGGCGGACGCCGAAGTCGATCGCTGTGCGGTCCGACGTCGATCCAGAAGCCGTGGCCGCCAGCGAGAGCTTGTAGAGATCGGGCTTTCCGAATTGGTGGGGCCACCACAGGGAGGGCTTGGCAAGGTGAAGCTGTGGGTGAGTCGCCGGGTTGAAGGAGACCTCCCGTCGTTCACCGGCGTTCAGGGTCACCTCCTTGCTGAAATAGATCGGGGAGTGGCCTGATTTGGTGACAGAGCCGCTGACGGTGGTGGTGACCGGGAATCTCGCCGCGTTGACCGCGTCGACGTAGACGGTCAGATCAGCGGTCGTGGTCGCGGGCAGGGGAAGCACCGTTTTGACGTACGGGTCTCTCAGCGCGACGGGGCCTGTCGTGCCGATGACGGATTTGCCCCAGAGCCCGGCGTTCATATCGGGCGCCTCGGGGTTCCAGTCGACGGTGCAGAAGGAGAGGTCCTTGCAGTCATGGGCGGGGGGTGTGACGTGGATGGCCAGCGCATTGGCTTCTCCGGGATGGATCAGGCTGGTGACCTCGTACTCGCGGGCCACCATGGAGCCGACGGCGTTGGCGTCGAGCAGCGTCCCGTTCAGCCAGATCCGCGCGCGATAGCTGATCCCTTGGAAACGAAGCCAGTACACCTGTCCTGGCGAGGTGGCGACGGCGGAGAACTCACCCCTGAACCACCACCTCTGGCGCGTCAGGTCAGGAACTTTCTTGAGGTTGGTGCCGAAGAAGATGTCCTGGTGGACATTGTTGGCGACCAGGCCAGCCAGCACAGTGGAGGGCAGCGAGATCGGATGCCAACCGGCAGTGTTGTAGCCGACCTGGGACATGACGGCTCCGCTGTCCGAGATGCCATCGGCCGACCTGAGCGACCACCCTGCGGTCAAGTCAGTGGAGGTTACCGAGACTCTCCCGGCTTCGAGGCCAGGCATGCCGATGCCGAGCGCCAGGAGCAACACCAAAGCCAGAATCGACCGCGCGAACATGCGGGAACGGTGTCCGATGGCATGCATGATCACGTGCCGAACACCTGCATCTCGTAGAGCGAGTATCCATACTCCGTGCCGCGCTCGGTCCCGTACATCCGGACGTAGCGGCCGCTCGCGGGGCTCGTGGTGAGGTCATCCTCGCCGCCGTCTCCCGTGGTGGTCTCGAAGACGGTCGTCCAATTCGCCGCATCGTCCGACACCTGGATCTGGTAGCTCTGCGCGAAGGCGGTCTCCCAGAAGAGCTTCACACGGGAGATCTCCCTGACCGACCCGAGGTCGATCTGGAGCCATTGAGGATCGGCGCCCTCGAAAGATCCCCAGCGGATGCTAGAGGTGTCGCCGTCGAACGCCTTTTCAGGCCCTAGCGAAGATTCCTCGATCGACGAAGCGCTGGCTGCCTGGCCCTGCGAGAGCAGGGTCTCAGAAGAGGTCGGCATCGGAGCCTGAGTCTCCGCCGTGTCGTTCGTGGATTCGTTATTCCGGCCATTCCAAAGGTTCGCGGTCAGCGCGATCAGGAACAGCAGCGCAACGCCCAGCAGGAGGATGTTCCTGAGGGACGGACGTTTCTGTGGTCCGCCTGGTTGGGGTTGAGCGGAGGATTGCGTGTCAGGGCGGGTGCCAGTGCCGTCTGGCGGCGCGGTCGCGGTGTTCGCCTGAATGGCGGGAGCAACCGCAGAATATGTAGGTGGTGGTCCCCGCGGTGGAGCCGGTGCGGGCTTCGGAGCGGTACTTCTGCCGACCGCGGAAGAGGACTGGACCAGGTCTGCAATCGCGATGCCTCCGGCGACGGCCATGGCGCAGAGGACGAGCCAGAAGCCGGCTCCCGCGAGGTCTATGGCGCTGTACCCCAGGATCGAGGTCGCTGTTTGGTCCAGGTTGTATTGGACCCAGCCGAGGGCGATGACGTAGATGGCCACGACCAGGGCCGCGGAAGCGAGAACAACGCTGGATGCCACGGTGCGGGAACTGGGTACCACGTTGGACCTGAGTAGCCACGCACCCAGAACAGCAGTTGTGGCGGCCGCCATCGGAACCAGCCAGAGCAGGGCCAACGCACCCACCTCGGAGCCACCCTCCTCGGAGGCCATGCCTGCCAAGTCCGGGCCGGTGACCGACCCCAGGAGAGGCAGGGATCCCATGGGCATGGCGAAGAAGGCGAACAGCGCGAGAACTCCTCCGGCGAGAAATGTGGTGGCAGCCAGGCGGACTCCCGTACTCCTCGGCCCTGGAATGTGGACAGGGCCTTCGGCTCGGGAAAGAAGGCGTTCTTTCGCGAGCGCGAACTCCTCGTCCGTGAGAGAACCACGGGAATGCAGCTGGGCTAGTTGTCTGAGCCGGCGCACCATTTCTAGGTCATCCATGTGGAACTCCCCGACTTCATTAGGGCTCGGATGCCAAAACTGCCGAACGGATCACTGCCGCTCGCCGTACTCTTGCGTATCGCACGAGGCAGGTGCATGGCCAGGTGCAGGTGAATTGCTCTACCAGGGGCGCGAGCGGAAATACAGGTTTCCGGGTTTCCTTCGAACGGCTCGCATATAAGCCGTCAAAGCGACCTGCGTAGTGAACTATCAGCCGCCGGTACTCTGTCATCTCTGGCACTGCCTTTCGATGTCGCCACCCAGAAATCTGGCACCTCATATCTTCCTATGCGGCACGGCCGGATCGCTGCAACCCCACGACCGCAAAACCGCCTTCCTCGTTCCTTTGCTCGAGGTGGACCTGCAACGGAACCCTTTCGTACGGTAAGCGCATTCCCGCAGGCCGGGATGGGGGTACGGCGGCCGCCGGGTGGCCCGGAGGAGTCTCACCTCCGGGCTCCCACAGAACGGAGCGTGACGATCTCTCGTCACTCCGCTCGTCTCATCCAGTCCGTCAGAACTCGGTCATGTAGGCCCAGTGCGCGAACAGGGTCGGCTGCCGGTGCAGGAGCCCTGTCCACCACCGGTGGGCCTTCTTGAACGACCGCAGCCGTTTGAACTTCCGTCGTGCCCAGCGCACCAGGTAGGTGTTGATGCGCTTGAGGAAGGCATTCAGCGCGGTCCGGTAGAACTTTGCGCCTGCCGATAATTACACCGCCCAGGTCATGACTCTGCGAGGGCTTCGCTTGGCGTACGCGAGCTCCGGTCACCCGGGAGATGAAAGCGCGTACGGCACTATGATCCGCTGTGCTCCTTCGCCTGGCCTACCTCACCGTCACGAACACCTTCGCCGCACTGCGGTTGCTCCCCATGGTGACGTGGAGATTCTCGTCCTGCGTCACCAGATCACCGTCCTTGAACGCCAACTCGGCGCTGATACCAGAGTGCGATTCGCGCCCGAGGACCGGGCCTTCCTTGCCGCGCTCCTGACGTCGCTGCCCCGCGAGGTCCTGCGCCGGCTGCGGCTCCTCATCCGGCCGGACACCGTCCTGCGCTGGCACCGCGATCTGATGCGACGACGTCACGCCCGAGCCTGCCAGCCGAAGCGGCCTGGCCGCCCGCTCACGATCCGCTCCATCCGCGCTCTCGTCCTGCGCCTGGTTCGGGAGAACCCCAACTGGGGCTATCGACGGGTCCATGGTGAGCTCGCCACACTCGGCATCAAGGTCGCGCCGTCCACGGCCTGGGAGACCCTCAAGCAGGCAGGTCTTGATCCGGCGCCCGAGCGGGCGTCCACCGCGTGGGGCGACTTCCTGCGCTCGCAAGCCGACGCCCTGCTGGCCTGTGATTTCATCGAGACCGTCACTCTCAGCGGGCAACGCCAGTACGTCCTGGCGGTCATCGAGCACGCCGCCAGGCGCATCCAGGTCCTCGGCACCACCGCGCGCCCGACCGCAAACTGGGTCGTCCAAGCGATCAGGAACCTGGTGATGGACCTGGACGATGCAGGCTGCCGGGCGGGCTTTCTGCTCCGAGACCGGGATGGGAAGTTCCCGGCCCTCATGGACGAGGTCCTTGCCGAGGCCGACATCACGACGGTGCTCACCGGCGTTCGGATGCCGCGGATGAACTCCATCATGGAGCGGTGGGTGCAATCGTGCCGCCACGAGCTTCTCGACCGCTGCCTCGTCTGGAACGAACGCCATCTTCAGCACGCCTTACGCGCGTACGAACGCTTCTACAACCAGCACCGAGCCCACCAAGCCCTGAATCAAGCGGCTCCGCTGCGTCCCGTCCCAGACCCGATCACCGATCCAGAGCGAATCATCGACCTGAATGTACGCCGACGAGACCGGCTCGGCGGCGTCCTCCACGAATACTCACATGCCGCTTGAACTGCATGGATGGAGTTTTCGGCAGGCGCAGGGTTCAAAGCCCCAGATCAAGCACCACGCGATGAGTTATGAAGCGGTACAGGTTGTCGGCGATCAGGCGCAGCACCCGGGCGTGGCACCACGCTGCCGCTGCGGGCAGCCGTATGGGCGCGGCCAAGGACGGCTCGCGCCGGACGTCCTGTGGGGACCGCTCCCTCTGATCTTCGCGTGCGGCCGATTCCAGGCTGTCCCGCTCGAAAACACGGTTTCGTGCTGTGAGCTGGGGTTTTGCTGCGCCATCAGAGCGGCGGCTGCGACCATCGCAAGGTGGTGTTGTCGCTCGTCTACCGGTTGGTGAGAGGCTTGTTCGCCCTGCTGGCGGTACTGGTCCGCACTGATCTGTCCAAGGACGTTGAATTGCTGGTGCTCCGTCATGAGAATCGGGTGCTTCGACGCCAGCTCGGTGGCCGACCGCGGTGGGACCACACCGACCGGCTCTTGGCGGCATTGTCGCGGCTGATCCACCGCCGCCGGTGGACGGAAGTCTTCCCGGTCACCCCAGCGACAATCTTGCGCTGACATCGTCACCTGGTGGCGCCTAAGTGGACCTTCACCGACAGGCGGCACCCAGGACGGCCTCGCACCCGCCAGCCGGTCAAGACGCTAATCGTGCGGATGGCGCAAGAGAACCCGACCTGGGGCCACAGGAGAATCCAAGGCGAGTTAGCCCGCCTGGGCTACAACATCGCGGCCTCCCCGGTGTGGGAGATCCTGCACGCATCCGGTATCGATCCGGCGCCCCGCCGGGCCGGGCCGACCTGGCGGCAGTTCCTGACCGCACAAGCCCACGCGATCATTGCGTGCGACTTCCTGGTCGTCGAGACCGTGCTGCTCAGACGGCTGTATGTGCTGGTCTTCATCGAGCACGGCACCCGGCGACTGCACCTGGCCGGAGTGACCGCGCATCCGACCGGAGCATGGACGGTGCAGCAAGCCCGCAACCTGGTCATGGACCTGGATGATCGTATCGCCGGGCTGCGGTTCTTGATCCACGACCGCGACCCGCTCTTCACCTCCGCCTTCCGGAAGGTCTTCACCGCCGAAGGGCTACGGGACATCACCACCATGTCACGGACGCCGAGGATGAACGCCATCTGCGAGCGGGTCATCGGCACCCTGCGCCGCGAACTCCAGGACCGCATCCTGATCCTCAATGAACACCACCTGGCCCTCGTCCTCCAGGAGTATCTGATCCACTACAACGGGCACCGGCCGCACCAATCCCGGCACCAACGACCCCCGGACGCTATGATGCAGCCCTTCCACGACGCGACCGACCCCAACGACCTGCGATCCATCCGCCGAAGACCCGTCGCCACAGGCACGATCAACGAATACCACCACGTCGCTTAACCGCAACTCAGACCACGTAACTCAATATTCGAGCGGCACACCATCCGGCTGACCAGGATGGTGCACGCGCAGCTGCCCGAGGACGGCGAGGTGACCGAGCTGCTGGCGCTGATGCTGCTGACCCACTCCCGCCGTGAGGCCCGGACGACGGCGGCCGGCGACCTGGTGCCGCTGGACGAGCAGGACCGCGCCACGAGGGCACCCAGCTGGTCAAGACGTCGCTGGGCCGCCCGGTGCTGGGGCCGTACCAGTTGCAGGCCGCCATCGCCGCCACGCACGCCGACGCGGCCACGGCGGAGGAGACCGACTGGCCGCAGGTGCACGCCCTCTACCTGATCCTCGAACGGATCGCGCCCAACCCGATGGTCACCTTGAACCGGGCGATCGCCCTCGCCGAGACAGGGGGCCCGCCCGGCGGGGCTGGCCCTGCTGTCCACGTTGGACGGTGACGAGCGGATGGCCGGGCATCACCGGCTGCTGTCCGTACGGGCGCATCTGCTGGACGAAGGCCGGCGACACGGCAGGCGCGTACGAGCACTACCGGCGCGCCGCGAAGGCCACCGCCGGCATCGCCGAGCAACGCTACCTGGAGTCCCGGGCCGGCCGGCTGCGGGCGTAGCGCCGCGGCGTTGATACCCAGCGGATACACGGTTGAGTGCCCCGCGATACCCGGCGAATACAGGACGGCGGGAAAGGGGCTCCAGAGTGGCCACGACGTGCTGAAGGCGGCGCGGTCCCACCGAGAAGGAGTCCTTGATGCGTGTGCTGATGTGCGGTCTGCTCGCTCTGGCGGCGCTGACCGGCTGCGGGGAGGCCGCGACCCCAGCGACCCCGGCGACCCCGGCGACCCCGGCGACCGGCGCCGCCGGTGCCACCGTGGACAGGGCCCGCGAGCGCGAGACCGTCGTCGCCACCTGCATGAAGCAGCGGGGTTTCGTCTACACCCCCTCGGTCAGCAGCCCCAAGAGGTCCAGCGCGAACCCCGCTGACTACGCCGCCATGAAAGCGGACCGCGCTAAGAACGGCTTCGGTGTCTTCTCCGCCATCGTCTATCCGAAGCCGCCGGAGACGCAGGCGCCGGACCCGAACCAGGCGGCGATCGACGCTCTCTCCGGTGGCAGGCGGGATGCTTACCTCAAGGCACTGAACGAGTGCCGGGTCACCGCCCTGCGGCAGGTGGACGGACTGAAGGTCACCTCGGTCGCCGACTATCAGGACCAGATGAGCACCGAGATCGAGAACATCGACAAGCTGCTCGACGGCGATCCCAAGCTGCTGGAGCTGGCGGCGCCGTTCGCCGAGTGCCTGAAGTCCGAGGGCGAGCGGGTGACCTCCGCGAAGCCGCTCGCGCTGAGCATCCGGGGCATGGAGGTGTGGGGCGAGCAGGCCGACCGGCTCGGCAAGCCGGGCACCGTCACGGCGGAAGCGGTCAGGCCGTACCTCGCCAAGGAGATCACGTCAGCGCTGGCCGACCTGGAGTGCGGCAAGGACTTCTACGCCGCCTTCCTCCCCTTGCAGAAGCGGCTCACCAACGAGGCCAGGGTGAAGTACGGGTTCCAAGAGCGGTGATGCGTACTCCACGTGGCAAGCTGCTGCTCGTGCTGGCCGTGATCCTGGCGGTCGCGGGGACCGGCTGGGGGGTGGGCACCCTGCTGCGCTCCCCCGCGGACGAGGCGGCGGCCCGCAAACCGCCCGAACCATCGCTGGTCACCGCCGCGGTCGAGCGACGCAAACTGGTCGCCACCGTCGTGGTCAGCGGCACGCTGGAGTACGGCTCACCGCACCCGGTGTCGCTGGCCGGGGTGGTGGGCGGCGAAGGGGTGGCGGGCGGCGGCGAAACCGCTCAGCGCGCCACCCGCGCTCCCCGCCGCGGCACCCTCGCGGAGGGCTCGGTGCTGATGGAGGTGAACGGGCGCCCGGTGTTCGTCTTCTCCGGCACGGTCCCGATGCACCGCGGCATCGTCCCCGGCGCCGAGGGGGCCGACGTCAAGCAGTTGCAGAAGGCGCTGCGCAGGCTCGGCCACCCCGCGCCCGTGACCGGCGTGTTCGACCGGGCCACCATCGCGGCGGTGTCGCGCTTCTACGCCAGGCGGGGCTATGAGGCGCAGCGGCCCACCTTGGAGCTGCGGCGGCAGCGCGACGACCTGCGCCGGGCCGTACGGACCGCGCAGGAAGTGCTCGCGACCGAGCGCAAGGCCCTTGACCAGGGAAAGGATGTGCTCCCGTTGAAGGTCAGGCTCGCCGGCGCCCGGCAGGATCTGAAGGAGGCCGAACAGGCGCTGAGGAGCGCACGGGCGCAGGAGTTCACCACCGAGGACGAGGCCAAGGCCGAGGCCGCACAGAGCGCCGTACGGGCGGCCGAGGAGAAGCTGCTGGCGGCCCGGCAGGAGCTCGCCCAGGCCACCGCGACGCCCGCTCCGGTGCCCAGCGCCACCCCCAGCCCTGCCACCGGCGCCACGGCCGGGCCCCCTGCCGACACCCGCCTGCTCGAACTCCGGGTCGCCAACGCCGAAGGGGATCTGGCCGCCGCCAGGTCGGCGGTGCAGCGCGTACGGGAGGAGGCCGGGATCGCGCGGGCGAAGCGGCTGGCCGAGCTGGGGAAGAACGTCCGGGTGGCGCGCGAGGCCGTCGTCACCGCCGAGCAGGCGCTCAGGCAGGCCCGGCAGCTCTCCCCCGTCGAGCTGAAGGTGGCCAACGCCCGGAGCGACCTGGCCGCGGCGCGGGCGCTGCTGGCCGAGCTGTCCCGTACGTACGGCACGACCGTCCCGCCGGGAGAGGTCGTCTTCCTGCCCAGGCTGCCCGCCCGCCTGCACAAGCCGGCCGTCAAGGCGGGCGACCTGGTGGACGCGGCGATCGCCACGGTGACCAGCTCCAGCTTCGTGGTCGCCGGCTCGGTGGACGTGGCCGAGGCCGGGCGGCTGAAGACGGGTCTGGAGGCGAGCATCGAAACCGAGGCCGGGAAGACCGTTCGCGGCACGGTGACCTCCCTCGGCGGGCGCGTCTCGCAGGGCGCCGTGCCGGTGACGATCACCCCTGTCTCGATGAAGGGCCTCAAGCGGCTCTCCGGCGCGCCCGTCACGGTTCGCGTGACCATCGGCGCCACCGATCAGGAGGTGCTCGTGGTCCCCGCGGCGGCGGTCGTCACCGCGGCGGACGGCAAGGCCCGGGTGCAGGTGGAGGTGGCTCCCGACCGGGCCGAGGAGGTCGAGGTGCGCACCGGACTGTCCGCCGACGGTGCCGTGGAGGTGACCGGGGACCTCGAACCGGGCGACCAGGTGGTGATCAACAGTGCCTGAGCCGGTCATCGTGCTCGACGACCTGACCAAGGAGTTTCCCGCGGATCCTCCCGTCAGGGCGCTCTCCGCTATCAACCTAAGAGTCGAAAAATCGGATTATGTTGCCGTCATTGGCCCTTCGGGGTCCGGGAAGTCCACCCTGCTCAACACGCTCGGCCTGCTCGACAGGCCGACCAGCGGCGGCTACCGGCTCGACGGCATCGAGACCACCGCACTGAACGACGGCGCGCGGACCACCATCCGCGGCAGCCGGATCGGCTTCGTCTTCCAGTCCTTCCACCTGCTGCCGCACCGCAGCGTCCTGGAGAACGTCATGCTCGCCGAGGTCTACGGCGCGGCACCACGCGCGGGGCGGCGTGAGCGCGCGATGCGGGCCCTGGAGCGGGTCCGGCTGCCGCATCGGGTGGACTTCCCGCCCGGCCGGCTGTCCGGCGGTGAGCGGCAGCGCGCCGCCATCGCCCGCGCCCTCCTGGGCGAGCCGTCGCTCCTGCTGTGCGACGAGCCCACCGGCAACCTCGACAGCCAGAACACCGGCGCCGTGCTCGACCTGTTCGACGAGCTGCGCGCTCAGGGGATGACCATCGTGGTCATCACTCACGAGAGCGAGGTGAGCGACCGGGCCGGACGCCGGGTGCGCATCACCGACGGCGTCCTCACGGAGGAGTAGATGTGCATCCGCGCGACCTGCTGAACGAGGCGGTGGCGGGCCTGCTGGCCCGCCCGGTGCGCTCGGCGCTGACCACGCTGGGCACCGTGCTGGGCATCACCACGCTCGTGGTCACCCTGGGCGTCGCCGCGACGGCGGGCAACCAGATCGTCGGCCGCTTCGACGAGCTCATCGCCACGTCCGTCACGGTCGAAGTCCCGGAGCACCCGTTCCCCCTGGTCGATTGGGCCGACGTCAGCCGGGTGACCCGGCTGCGCGGGGTGGTCTCCGCCGCCGCGCTCGCCGAGTCGAAACAGAGCGCCAACCTCAGCGTCCGCTCCAACGACATCGTGGACCCGGCCCGGATCACCGACCAGACCCTGACCGTGCTCTCCAGCGGCCCCGGCCTGCCCGCCGTGGTCAAGGGCAGGATGATCGAGGGCCGCTACTTCGACGCCGGGCACATCGCCCGCGGGGACAAGGTCGTCGTGCTGGGCCAGCACGCGGCCAAGCTGCTGGGCATCACCCGGCTGACCCGGGCCCCGGCCGTCTTCATCGGCACCCAGGCCTACACCGTGATCGGCGTGCTCGGCGAGCTGAAACGCGAGAAGAGCCTCGCGAGCGCGGTCCTGTTGCCGCCGGCCGTCGGTGAGCGCTACGGCCTGGGCACCGTGACCCGGGTCCTGGTCGACACCGGCCTCGGCGCCGCGGAGCTGATCGCCGAGCAGGCGCCGGCCGCGCTCAGCCCCGGCAACGAGGCCCTCCTCCAGGTCATCGCGCCGCCCAGCCCCACCAGAGCACGCGACGCGGTGGAAGGCGACGTCAACGCCCTCTTCCTGATCCTCGGGCTGGTCTCCCTGGTCGTCGGCGCGGTCGGCATCGCCAACGTCACGCTGGTGACCGTGATGGAGCGCGTCGCCGAGATCGGCCTGCGCCGCGCCCTCGGCGCAGCCCGCCGCCACATCGCCGCACAGTTCCTGCTGGAGTCCAGCCTCACCGGGCTGGCCGGCGGCGTCATCGGAGCTTCAGGAGGGATCGTGGTGATCGTCATGATCTGCGCCGTCAAGCAATGGACTCCGGTCATGGACGTACGGCTGGCCGTCATGGCGCCTGCCGCTGGTGCCGTCGTCGGGCTGCTCGCGGGCCTGTACCCGGCGCTGAGGGCCGCTCGCATGGAGCCGGTCAATGCACTTCGCTAGGTATGGTTCGATTTCATGACATCCCTGCTGCTCGTCGAGGACGACGCCGTCATCCGCGCGTCGGTCAGCCTGGCCCTGGAACGCTACGGCTATCGGATGACCGCCGCTGCCGACGGGCTGAGCGGCCTGGAGGCGGCCCAGGCGGGCGGCCACGACCTGCTGCTGCTGGATGTGATGCTGCCCGGCCTCGACGGGATCAGCCTGTGCCGCAGGATCCGGGAGACCAGTCAGGTGCCCATCCTCCTGATGTCGGCCCGCGGGGACGGCCTGGACATCGTCGCCGGACTGGAGGGCGGCGCCGACGACTACGTGGTCAAACCGGTCGACCTGCCGGTACTGGTGGCCAGGATCCGCTCGCTGCTGCGCCGGGCCACCATCGCCCAGCCGGCGACCGGGCAGGCCACCACGAAGCTCACCTTCGGCGACCTGAGCATCGACACCGGCGCGCTGGAGGTATGGCGGGCCGGGCGACGCGTCGAGCTCAGCCCGACCGAGCTGCGGCTGCTGCTGGAGTTCGCCACCCATCCCGGCATCGTGCTGGAACGGGCGACGCTGCTGCGCACCGTGTGGGACTACGGATGGGACGGCGACAGCCGCGTGGTCGACCTGTGCGTACAGCGCCTGCGCAAGAAGATCGGCACCGAGCGCATCGAGACGGTGCGCGGGTTCGGCTACAAATTGAGCGCCACATGAATCCTGCCTCGCTGCGATGGAAGATCGCCGCCCTCGTCACACTCGCCTCCTCCGTCGTCGCCGTCGTGGTCGGGCTCCTGGTGCACCAGGCGACCTGGCAGCGTGCCCTGGACACGGGCGAGACCCGCGCCGACATGGCCCTCGACCAGTCGCTGGCCCCCGCCGACCGGTCCGGCGTGCCCGACGACGTGGTGCCCGTCGAGGAGCTCCCCGACGCCCTGGCCGCCCAGCTGCGGCCCGGCCGGCGGGTGATCTGGTACGGGGTCGATCACCGGGACGAGCCGTGGGTGTGGGCCGCCCAGCCGTACGGCGGCGACGGCCGCCAGGCGGTGAGCGTGCAGATCTCGATGGGCTCGGAGCTGCGCAGCCTGTACGCGCTGGACCGCGACATGGTCAAAGCCGGGCTGCTGGCCCTGGCCGGGGTGGTGCCGCTGTCGGTGCTGGCGGCCGAGCTCCCGAACCGGCGGCTGCGGCGCATGGCCAGGACCGCCCGCCAGATCGCCGACGGCAACCTGGCCGCGCGCACCGATGCGCGCGGCCGGGACGAGATCGCCGAGATCGGCGCCGGGCTCGACTCCATGGCCGCCAGCCTGCAGCGGCGGCTGCTGGCCGAGCAGCGCTTCACGGCCGACGTCGCGCACGATCTGCGTACCCCGCTGATGGGCCTGGTCACCGTGGTCGAGCTGCTGGAGGAGGGCGAGGCGGCCGATCTGGTACGCGGCCGGGTGCGGGTGCTGCGCTCGCTGGTGGAGGACCTGCTGGAGGTCTCCAGGCTGGACGCGGGCGCCGAGGTCGCCGAGCGGGTACGGGTGCCGCTGGCCGAGGTGGCCGAGGAGTCAGCGGCCCGGGTGGGGGTCGAGGCGCGGGTGCTGGCTTCGGGGGATCCGGTGGCCGAGACGGACCCGCGACGCCTGGACCGGATCCTCGCCAACCTCGTGCTCAACGCCCACCGCCACGGTGCTCCCCCCGTGGAGATCACGGTCCGGGACCACGTGATCGAAGTCCGCGACCGGGGACCGGGCTTCCCTCCTGAGCTCCTCGCCGACGGCCCGGAACGCTTCCGCACGGGTGCCGCAGAACGCGGCCGCGGTCACGGACTCGGGCTGACGATCGCGCTCGGGCAGGCCCAGGTCATAGGCGCCGGCCTGACCTTGGCCAACGCCACCGACGGCGCTCCCGGCGCCGTCGCCGTCCTCCGCCTCCCCCACCGGCCGTCGGGCTGATGCACAGGTGATACGCGGCCGAGCGCGGGTGGAGACCCGGCCACGGCCGGACGGACACGCGGGTGGCCCACCGTGGTCGGCATGCGACGTTCTTTCATACTCCTGCTGCTGGCGAGCACCTTGTACGGCTGCGGGACCGTGCCGTCCGTCTCCGGGGCGACCGTGCCCGGAGTGTCCCTGCCGTGGCCGGCCGAGGGCCAGTCGGCGGTCGAGGTGGAGGGCGTGGGCAGCCTGGGCGTCAGTGGCGGCCCTGACCCGGTGCCCATCGCCAGCGTGACGAAGGTCATGACCGCTTACGTGATCCTGCGCCGCCACCCGCTCCGGCCCGGCGACGACGGCCCCCTGGTCACGGTGGACCGCACGGCCGCCGACGAGTCCTACGCGCGGCTGGAGTCCACCGCCCCGGTCACGGAGGGCCGGCGGATACGGCTGCGCCGTCTGCTGGAGCTGATGATGGTGCCTTCGGGCAACAACGTGGCCCGGCTGCTGGCCCGCTGGGACTCCGGTTCGCAGGAGCGCTTCGTCGAGCTGATGAACGCCGCCGCCGGCCGCCTGGGCATGGCCGGCACCACGTACACGGGCGCCAGCGGCAACGAGGACAGCACGGTCAGCACCGCGGCCGACCAGCTCAAGCTGGCCAAGGAGGCAATGCGCGACCCGGTACTGCGCGAGGTGGTGGCGCAGGACGCCACGGCCGTCCCTGGCGACGCGAGAAGGCTGCCCAACACCAACACGCTGCTGAACAAGCACGGCGTCATCGGCATCAAGACCGGCTCCGGTACCGCCGCGGGCGGCAACCTGATGTGGGCCTCCCGCGTACGGGGCCGCCTGGCGCTCGGCGTGATCCTCGGGCAGGCGGCCCACACCAACCCGGCCGCCGCCAAGGCCGCGGCGCTGGAGGCGGGCGGCAGGATGAGTGCGGCGGTCGAGCAATGGCTGCTCAAGTAGGCCGGACAGGCAGGGGCCGAATCTTCTGGGTGGCGGCCAGCCAGAGGTCGGGGCCGAAGGCCTCGTAGTGGATGTCGCGGGCGGCCACTCCCGCCTTCAGCAACTGGCCGCGCACGTGGCGCATGAACGGCACCGGGGTGACCGGGGATCGGCGGGGTTGCTCGGGTCAGGGCTTCGTCGCGTAGACGAAGCGTTCGATCTCCATCGCGGGCAGGTCGCGACCGGTCGGCTGGAGGTATCCGGCTTGGTAGGCAGGAGGCCAAACGCCGAGCCGCGCTCGGCCGCCGGGCCGATGCCCGGGCCGTGCCTCGCGCAAGCCGCCAGGCGGCCCAGCCCCGCCGTCCGGCCGGGGGCCCCGGCCAAAATCTCGAGGCCCTGCTGGGCGGAGTTGGCCCGCCGGCTTGACCGCCTGGAGCCCCTGCGCGCCGCCGCGGCCGGCATCGCCGGGGCCTACGAGAGGTAGGCCTTGGCTCCCTGGGACGCTATCCCGCCGGATCGACGACGGTGACCACGTGATTGGTGCTCGTTCCCTTGACGGTCGAGCTCCCGACCAGCGTGACGGTGTAGGTGTGCTTCCCGGCCGTGGCCGGCGTGTCGGTGAAGGCGAACGTCCCGTCGGTGGCGGCGGCCAGTTTCTGATCCTTGGTGGTGACGGTGCCGTCCGGCGCGACGGCCCTGCGGCTGACGGTGACCGTCGTGCGCGGGTAGACGACGCCCTCGGCGGCAAAGGTGCCGCTGAACTCCAGCAGCTCGCCGACGGCGCCCGTCGCGGGCCCGGTCACGGTGAGCGCCGGTTCGTACCTGGCCACCGTGACGGTCGCCGTCGCGTAGGCCCCGTAGTACCAGGAGTTGCCCGGCCAGGACAGGCGATACCTGAACGCCCCGAGGCCCGGTGGGGTGTCGGTGAACTCGTAGGTCCCGTCCGCCGCTGTGGTGACCTCCCGGAAGGGCCGGTCGGTGCCGTCGGGGAGCCAGCTGTACAGTTCCAGCGTCTGCACGCCGGGGGTCGCCCCAGTGCTGAGCGTGACCCGTCCGCTGATGGTCAGCGGCTTGAGCGCGTTCGCCTCGGCGGGCGCCATCAGGGTCAGGGCCGAGGAGTGGTAGGGCGCGGACGGCAGCCGCCAGAGGTGCATGCGCCCGGTGCCGGGCTCCTTCAGCACCGCGAAGGTGTAGATGCCGTAGAAGCCGATGCTGCCCGGCACCAGCGCCTTTCCCTGGTGGCCGGCCGTGTAGATCACCTCTCTCGTGGTCGCGTCGTAGACCACGAGCTCCGCCGCGTCACCCGCGGCGGAGTTCCAGCCGCCCACGACGTAGTAGCCGTTCTCGCTGGCCGCGACGGTGGCGGCCAGGTCGTGCCCGGCCGGCCCCTTCTCATCGTAGGCGTGGGCCCGGTCGAAGGTCGTGGTGTCCCAGGCGTCGAAGCGGTGGGCGCCGGACGGCACCGGCAGCACCGCCGACCCTTGGTAGGCGAGGGCCAGGTCCTCCAGGGGCGGCAGCCCGTCCGCGTCGCCGAGGATCTCGCCGAGCGGGTTGCCCGGGTCGCGGTTGACGTCGTACAGCCTGACGGTGGCGGGGCTGACTCCCGGCTCCGACACGGCGAGGAAGGCGCCGGCGACCGCGACCAGCGGAGGCTGGGTCGTGGCCGGCCCGACCTTGACGAGGATGGGGGTGGCTCGCACCTCGAGCGCGACGACCCCTCCCTCACCCGCCCCGCCGCAGCCGTATCCGATCCACAACCGGTTGTGGGCCTGCGCCAGCGTGGACGGGCACGGATACGCGGACAGATCGATGCGCCGGGTGACGGCGACCGTGGCGGTGTCGATCTCGATCACCTCATGCGTGCCGCTCAGCGTCGCGTACACCTTCCTGGCGCCGTCCGGCGCGGACAGGGCGGTGACTCCGGACAGGCCGCCGATCGTGGTGACGGCCTCGCCGTCGAGGTGCGTGACCACGATCCGGTCGTCGGCGGCGACGAAGACCTTGCCGTGGCCGGCCACCAGGTCCCCGCCCTTGCCCGCGACCCCGAGGTCGGCGACGAGATCGGCGGCCGCGGCGGCGGGGGCTGGGGCGGCGAGCAGGCTCGCCGTCAGGAGCAAGGACCCGGCCGAGGCGACTAATCGGCCGATGCGTTCAGAGGCTGATGGACGCACATGTACTCCGTTCCGAAAGACGATCTTCATTCTTCGAACGTATATTCGCATGTTGCGGCATCGCCGTGAAGGGCTAGTCGCCGAGTTTCTGGATGCGGTCCTTGAACAGGGTGGTGGCGATGGATGCCTTGTGCGGCTGGCCCTTGAGGAAAGCCTGCGCGAAGCTCTTGGCCTGGTCGTAGGAGACCTTGCCGGCCATGGGCGGCTCGTTCGGGTTGACGTCCACGTCCACCAGCGCCGGGCCGTCGTGGGTCAGCGCCCGCGCGATCGCCCCGGCTACGTCGCCGGACTCATTGACCTTGGCCCCGAAGCCGCCGCACGACCTGGCCCAGGCGGAGAAGTCGGCCTCGGGGGCGGCGTAGCGCACGCTGTGTTCCGGATGGCCGAGCACCATCTGCTCCCACAGGATCTGGCCGAGCGAGTTGTTGTTGATGATGATCACCTTGACAGGCAGGTCCTGCTGCACGGGGGTGAGGAACTCGGCCATCAGCATCGAGAAGCCGCCGTCGCCGACGTAGGCGATGACCTGGCGGCCGGGGAAGCCGTGCTGCATGGCGATCGCGTACGGCAGGCCGTTGGCCATGGAGGCCAGCGTGCCGGACAAGGAGAGCTCGCGCCCGCCCCTGATCGTCCAGTGCCGGGCGGCCCAGGTGCGGGTGGCGGTCCACTGGCAGGAACGGGCCGCGGGCTTGATCACCGGTCGTAGGATCTGAGGGTTCGCGCTGATTGGTGACAGCTTATGGAGGTTCGGGGGACGTCGATCGATCGGGCAGCCTACCCGAGGTTCGCGCGGGCCGTGTCTGCTCGGGAGCTTGTTCACCCCGTCGCTGGCCGAAGTGGAGTGGGCGTGTAGGAACCGCGTTCTGTTGTCACATGGCGAGTCCGTGAGCTGGGCGTCCTTCTGAATCCGCGTTCCGTGGGTTTCGTGTCATTTCCTTGAAGGTGAGCGGTTCTTCAGAGCGGCCGGCTTCCTTTCGAACTCTGTGAGCGCCTCTCGCAACCGATCACGCTCAGCCTCGACTGCCCGTAGCTGGGCCATGCCGGCCTTGAGCCGGTCGCGCTCCGCGCGCAAGGTCCTGAGCTCGGCTTTGGCCAGCTCCAGGTCGACCGCCAGCGATTCGGCCGAGACCGGCGAGTCCGCGGATGGCGGCCCAAGGGTCACCCAGGGGACGCCGACCTGCGGAAAGGAACATCTGAACGCGCACCCTACAGTTCAACTCTGCCGGCTGAGAATGACCGCCGTGCCGATGGTTATCTAGGGTGTCGGACCCTTCCAGCAGGTCAGAAGATGATGATCTCTTCTTTCAGGTAGGGCAAGTTGACCGAACTCAGCCCGGTGCCGGCGTACGGATTCCGGTGCAGAGTCGGATACACCAGATGTGCAGAGGTCGGGAGCGCGAAGCATTCGGGACGCTGCGATGGCGGCCTGCCCGGCGACCCAGGTCCGCTACTCACGATGAGCAATCGGTGGACGTGGGCTAGCGCCCGGATCGCGGCAGATCCGCATGGGTCAGATGTGGAAAGCCTGCACGAGAACGATCCTGAGCCGATGGTCCGCCGGTGAGCGCTTAGCCGTTTCGTCCGGCGGGCGGCGTGCGTCGCGGATCAATGGCTCCAGCTCCAGGCCGGTACCGATATGGCGCTCCAACCCCGCAAGCCCTATTCTCACCCATCGTGAAGCCCCTCAAGATCGCGGCACTCGCCTGCGCCCTCCTCACCCCCTTGACCGTCACGGCGGCCGCGCACGCCTCGGCGTATCCCGTGAAGAACCCCGTGCTCGTCAAGAACGCGTTATACCAGGCCGGGCCGCTGCCCACCACGACCTGTAACGACCTGCCGGACGAGCCCATGACGCCCGCCGAGGCCCGTACCTACATCAACGAGGCCCTGCGCTGCCTGGAGAACACGTGGGGACAGCACCTGAAGAAGGCCGGCCTGCCCTATGAGCCGGTCAAGGTGCGGTACGTGACCCGCCTGCCCAAGAACTACTGCGCGTCCGAGGACGGCGAGACGATCCAGCCGTCCTCGGTGTGGTACTGCGACTGGGACCGCACCCTGTCCTTCAAGATCGGCAAGTACTGGCTCCTCGGGCTTCCCACCCTCGATCTCTTCAACACGATCGCCGTCACGTACGGTTACCACGTGCAGAAGCAGGCCGGTCTCTACGACGCCGGCGAGGACCTCAGAGCCGGCAGCAAGGCCGAGCACCTCGAGCAGGGGCGGCGCAAGTACCAGCAGGTCGAATGCCTGGGCGCGGCCTTCACCAAGAGCGTCTGGCCGCTGCCGGGCAAGACCGCGCGGGACTGGGAGAGGGTCGCATCGTCCTTCTACCGCGACTCCGCCGAGTACGGCAAGGCCGCCAACCGCAAGCGATGGGTCAAGGCCGGTTTCCGCACCGCCGACCCGGCCTCCTGCAACACCTGGGCGGCAGCCTCGTCCAAGGTCTCCTGACGCAATCGACCCAGGCCTGGCCGGCCAGAACGTCCTGGTCGCCGCAGGGACGGCGGCGATCATGTCGGTGTGAGCCGACGTCCCATCCCCTGGTGGAATCCAGCCGCGCTGCTGGCCATCGTCGCGCTGGTCGCGACGGTGGTGTTGGTGGGGCGCGCTCTGGACCGGACCGACAAGGTCAATGTGGCTGATCTGGCTGCGGTCGCGATCGCCGCAGCGGTCGCCGCGGCCGCCGTCGTGACCTGGGCCAGGCGCCGCAACACCGCCGCCGGCCATCCCGCCGACGTGACACAAGCCGTCGATGTGCTGGCCGATCTGGTGCGCCGCCAATGGCAGGACGAGGCCCGCAACCGGCTGCTCGACGACCCCGAACCCATCCCGGTCCGCTGGCACCTCACCGCCAACCAGGCGGTGATGAGCACCCCTCGGCTGATCAGCGCCGCCACCGCATTCACCTTCACCGGCCGCAGCGACGACATCGCCACCCTCGCGCGCGACTTTCGCACCCTGACCCGGCGGCGGCTGATCATCACCGGCGGCGCGGGCATGGGCAAGACCACCTTGGCGATCCAGCTGCTGCTGCAGTTGCTGTCCACCCGCGCGACCGACCAGACCAGCGCCTCCGAAGGCGAGATCGTGCCGGTGCCGGTGCTGCTGCCGGTCTCCGGCTGGGACACCGACGCCCATCCCCGCCTGCAGGACTGGCTCGCCGTCCGCCTGGCCACCGACTACCCGGCGCTGGCCGCCCCGCAGCTCGGTGCCGGCGCCGCCGCCGCGCTCGCCGAACGCGGCCACATCCTGCCCGTTCTGGACGGCCTGGACGAAATCCCCGCACCCGCGCGCCCAGGTGATCGCCGCGCTCAACGCCTCGCTGACCGCCCGCGACCAGCTCTGCGCCTGCCGATAACCACATCCGCCCAGGTCATAACTCTGCGATGGCTTCGCGTGGCGACGCGAGCTCCAGCCACCAGGAAGGGCAAACGAGTACGGCATGATGATCGGCTGCGCTCCTTCACCTGGCCTACCTCACCGTCACGAACACGTTCGCCGCGCTGCGGTTGCTGCCCATGGGCGATCGCGACAAGGACATCGAGATCTTCGCCCTGCGCCACCAGATCAGTGTCCTCGAACGCCAACTTGGCGCCGACACCAGAGTCAGATTCGCTCCCGAGGACCGGGCCTTTCTCGCCGCGCTCCTGATTTCACTGCCGCGCGAGGTCCTGCGCCGGCTGCGGCTCCGCGTCCGCCCGGACACGGTCCTGCTCTGGCACCGCGATCTGATGAAACGACGTCACGCCCGAACCTGCCGACCGAAGCGGCCTGGCCGTCCACCCACCGTCCAGTCCATCCGCGCTCTCATCCTGCGTCTGGTCCAGGAGAACCCCGGCTGGGGTTACCGGCGGATGCACGGTGAACTCTCCACACCCGGTATCAAGGTCGCGCCGTCCACGGTGTGGGAGATCCTCAAGCAGGAAGGTCTTGATCCGGCGCCCGAGCGGGCTTCCATCACCTGGGCCGACTTCCTGCGCTCGCAAGCCGACGCCCTGCTGGCCGCCGATTTCTTCGAGACAATCACCTTGAACGGGCAGCGCCAGTACATCCTGGCCGTCATCGAACACGCCACCAGGCGCGTCCGCGTGCTCGGCACCACCGCGCACCCGAGCGCGAGCTGGGTCACCCAGGCGATGGAGAATCTGGTGATGGACCTGGACGATGCGGGCTGCCGGGCGCGCTTTCTGCTCCGAGACAGGGATGGAAAGTTCCCAGCCCTCATGGATGCGATTCTCGCCGAGGCCGGCATCAAGACGGTGCTCACTGGTATCCGGATGCCGCGGATGAACTCGATCATGGAGCGGTGGGTGCAGTCGTGTCGCCACGAGCTTCTCGACCGCTGCCTCGTATGGAACGAACGGCACCTGCGACACGTCCTGCGCGAGTACGAACGGTTCTACAACCAGCACCGGGCCCACCAAGCCCTGAACCAAGCCGCCCCGCTGCGGACGCGATCACGGATCCCGAGCGAATCACCGACCTGAACCTACGTAGGAGAGACCGACTCGGCGGCGTCCTCCACGAGTACTCACATGCCGCTTGACCTGCATGGATGGAATTTTCGGCAGACGCAAAGCCATCAGGCCCAGGAACCTCCCTCCGAGTCCCTCCCGGCTGAACCGGGGATACGACAGAGCGCCTCATGGCGCAGCTACAACGGGCACCGGCCACACCAGTCCCGGCAACAGCGTCCCGCGGATATCGCAACGCAGCCCCCCCACGACGTGACCGACCTCAACGACCCATCCGCCGAAAAACCCGTCGCCACAGGCACGATCAACGAATGCCGCCACACCGCTTAACCGGAGCTCAGACCACGTAACTCAATATTCGAGTGGCACACCTACGTCTCGGTACTGCCGGAAGTGGCCCACCAAGCCGCCCGGAAACGGCTCGGCTGGTGATCAGCGCCGCGTCCGCGCTGGGGGCGGCCGCTCGGCGGCTGACTCAGCTTTGCCTCACATTTGCCCCATGCCGCCACCGGTCGCGACCGCGACTGGAGTTTCCGCAGGTGGAGAAGCGCGCCCTGCAGGATTCGAACCTGCGACCGTCGAATTAGAAGTGCCGGCGGCGGGGTCAGTGCCGTGCGGCGGGGCGACGCTGTAGATCAGCTAGTCGATGCCGCCCTCTGCGCTCACCCAACCAGAAACGGGATGCTGCCTATCAATTCCGGCAACAGTGAGCAGTTTCGTTATAGATAGCCGATACATGTACGCCCATAACCCAACAAGAATAGCAATTGATAAATCTGCAAACGACCGTTAATCGCGCCTCCGAGCTGCGCATGTAGCCGAAATACGGCCCTGCGAATGTCCCCTAGCAGGCGAGTCGGCACAACACAAGAGGTTGCCTGCCATGCGCCAGCATGAGTAACTGTCGGCTAATACCCGGCAGCGAGCCGGGGAAAGATCTACGAGCTGCACGGACGGGTGCCGCAACCAACGATCCCCGCCCGTGGAGCACCATTCGATGCAAAGGGAGCCTACCTGCAATGTCGTTGAAACGCACGCTCTCGGCATCCGTGCTCATCGCGCCGTTCGCGGTGCTGGGCGCGACGCCGGCCTTCGCCGATGATCCACAGCCCCTTCCAGGCGACCCTGACATTGTCGTCGGCTACGAAAACGAGACGGAGGTATTCCGCGCGGAAACCACCCCTCCTACGCTGACCATGGCCTGCCGCCGCGGAGACGTCTCTTACCGGGTCTCCACGTACAGCAACAGCCACAAAGCGGTCGGCCCAACGCAGTCCAATCACAACGGAACCTCCCGCACTGCGACGTCGACCTTCACCGCCACCATCTCCGGGACTGTCTCGGTCTCTTGGAACGTCTCCGGCAGCCTGAAGGTGGACAGACTCATCGCAGGTGCCGAAGTGGCCACAGGCGTCAACCTGACTGCCAGCATGACCGCCTCCTTAGGCAACAGCATCGCGGTCCCCACCCCGGCGCGCAAGACGACCACCGCCACGTACGGCGTCTGGCGAAAGAAGACAAAAGGCGTCTACCAGGTATGCGGCCAGAGGCCGAGAAACGTGACCGCGTGGAGTCCGTGGCGCGTCGGCTGGTACATCAAGCAAAGGTGATCTCAACATGACAAGCCGACGGGCAGCGTCTCTCCTGGTTTCCTACGTCCTCGTCTCCATAACAGTGGCCTGCGCAGCCTCACCTCCGGCCAATCCAGTGACGCAGCAGCGAGACGCCACCCCGTCGGCCGCTCCGACCAAAACCCCCGCGACCACACCGCCGCCCAAACGTGCGCCACTGCGCCTGCCGGGCATGGACGCCGGCACGAACACCGTCCTCAAGGCGGGCCCCCGGACAGGGTCCATGGTGGTCGGGGATATCCCACCCGGCCGGGATGAATTGTGGGTCCTGTTCAGGTGTCGAGGGCAAGGCAAGGCGGAAATCATTCTGGAGCCAGGCATCAACATGCCCTTCACCTGCCTCGACGACATGATAAGCCCCATCATGAACCGTCTAGATTTGGGCCAGAGGAAAACCTTGACGGTACGGATTCAGGCCCCCGACTCGGTCGAGTGGGCCCTACGCATCACTCGTTAGAACGAATCAGAGTTGTGGTTCTGTCAGATCTCTGGCTACCAATATGGTCCGACAGGTGCCCCGCTCGGAAATACGGTTGCGTGCTGTGAGCTGGGGTTTTGCTGCGTCATCAGGGCGGCGACTGCGACCATCTCGAGGTGTTGTTATCGCTTGTCTACCGGTTGGTCAAGCGCCGCCAAGTCCTCGGCGGGCTGATCAACGAATACCAGCGAGCGAGCTGACCGACGGGGCGCCGTCATGAAGGAGCCAGGTCAGCGCCTTGGGCTCAGTTCTGACTCCCTTCAGGCCCTTCTCCAGTCTTGATCTCATATCGCCGACCAGCTTGGCTCTGGGTTCCTCGGCGGTGAAATCGCGGCCCACCAGGTCTGGGACGGTCGGGATCGTGCTCAATCCCACGCACGTGATATCGAAGGACGCCGACGCCGCACGGCGGATCGACGGGCTGCAGAACCGGATTCTTCTGGATCCGCTCTTCCGCGGTACCTATCCCGCCGATGTGGTGACCGATCTGGCGGAGATCACCGGCTTCGGGCACGTGCTTGACGGGGACCTGGAGACGATCGCCGCGCCGCTGGACTTCCTTGGGGTCAACTACTACACACCTGCGGTGGTGGAGCCCGGGATCGTGCGTCCAGAAATTTCCCCTTTTATTGGGTCAGAGTCTGTGCGTTTCATCGACCGGGGCCTGGCCAAGACGTCGATCGGCTGGGAAGTCGACGAGAACGGGCTGCTCGAGTTGCTGGTACAGCTCACGCGGGACTATCCGCCACTGCCGATCTACATCACCGAGAACGGCGCCGCCTACGACGAACCGGTTCACGACGAGGCACGGATCGCCTACCTGGACGCACACTTGCGGGCCTGCGAGAAGGCCATCGACCGGGGTGTGCCGTTGCAGGGATACTTCGCGTGGTCGCTGCTGGACAACTTCGAGTGGGCCTTCGGCTACAGCCAGCGCTTCGGCATCGTCCACGTCGACTACGAGACCCAGGTGCGCACCCCCAAGGACAGTGCCAAGTGGTACGCCCAGCGTATTCTTCGAGAGATTGTCGAGAGCGAGCACACCGCACGATGACGAACCGCCAGCCCACGCTCAGCGAGGTGGCCAAGCTCGCCGGCGTATCCGTCGGGACCGTCTCGCGAGTGATCAACAACGCGCCCCACGTGTCCCGCAAAGCAAGGGACGTGGTGGAGCGGGCCATCGAGGAGTTCGGGTATGTCCCCAACGTCGCCGCCCGCTCCCTGGCCAGCCAGCGCAGCGGCGCCGTCGTGCTCGCCATCTCCAGCGACGATCCCGCGCTGTTCGCCAACCTCTTCTTCGCCCAGGTCATCTCCGGGGTCAACGCCGTCATCGAGGAGTCGGACCTGGAGCTGATGCTCGTCCTCGCCGCCTCGGAGCGGGGCCGGAGCAGACTGTCCAAAATCCTTCAGTCGCGTGCGGCCGCCGGCGTCATGCTGCTCGCGCTCCGCGAGAACGACCCCCTCACCAAAATCGCCGAGGGCAGCGGCGTACCTGTCGTGCACGGCGGCCGCTCACTCGACGTCGATCCCCCGTGGTACGTGGATGCCGACAACCGGGGCGGCGCCCGCCAGGCGGTGGAGTACCTCATCTCCGCCGGCCGCACCCGTTTCGCCACGATCACCGGACCGCAGGACATGCACGCCGGTGTCGCGCGTTACCTGGGATATCGCGAGGCGATGGCGCTCGCGGGCCTGTCCGACCAGCGTGTGGTCCACAGCGACTTCACCGAGGACGGCGGCCGGGCCGCCATGGCCCATCTGCTGGCGGAACACCCCGACCTCGACGCGGTCATGGTCGCCTCCGACATCATGGCCGCCGGGGCGCTCGTGCTGCTGAAGGAGCGCGGCATCGACGTGCCGGAACAGGTCGCCGTGGTGTCGGCTTCAACGACATCGTCACCGCCCAGTACACCCAGCCCGCGCTCACCACCGTCCGCCAGCCGATCGAGGCGCTCGGCCGCGAGATGACCCGCATGTTGCTCGCCCTCATCCGGGACGAGCGCCCCACCTCGTTGATCCTCCCCACCGAGCTGGTCATCCGCGACTCGGCCTGACCCTTTTCGGAGAACCCATGCGCACCAAGCCGTGTGCTGCCTTCGCCATGTCCGACGTCGCGGCGGCAGCCGTACTCACCCCATCCGTGCGGGACTCGGTCGAGGAGGTCCGCGGGATCGAGGCCGTCCTGACAGGCAGGATCCACGCGGTGCTGGACGTCACCGAGAACGAGTGGCAGCGGCTGGGCGACCTGGCCGTGGCCGAGATCGGCCGATGGGCCGCGGGCGAGGGCTTCACGCACCCGGTCCTCCGCGAGAAGCTGGCCTTCCTGGCATGAACCGTGACGCTTGGGAGAGGGTCGCCGACGACCTGCTCCGGGCGGCTTGGCGATGGGCGAGCCCGGACCAGGCCTTCCTCCATCTGCCCGGCAAGCCTTCCGCCAACGGCGTGCTCTCAGACGGGCTCGAAGGCTACGCTCGCACCTTCCTCGCCGCCGCCTTCCGGGTGGCTGGTGCGGAGGGTGATGATCCGCACGGCTGGCTCGACCGCTACGCCTCCGGCCTGGCCGCCGGGCCCCGCCTCTGGCCCGCCATCGGCGACTACTACGGCCAGGGCCAGCCGATGGTCGAGTCGGCCTCGGTGGCACTCGGCCTTCGGCTGACCCGGCCCTGGCTGTGGGACCGGCTCGACCCTGACGTGCAGGACCAAGCCGAGACGTGGCTGCGCGGAGCCTTGCGACACCTGCCCTCGCCCAACAACTGGTACCTGTTCCCCTTGACCGTGGCGGGCTTCCTGGAGTCCGTGGGCCGGGGTGACGAGGAGACGGCCCGTGCCCGGCAGCGGGCGCTCGATCTGCTCGACCACTGGTATCAGGGGCAGGGCTGGTACTCCGACGGCGACGGTCGCGCCTTCGACCACTACAACGGCTGGGCTCTGCACCTCTACCCGATGCTCGACAGCCCGGACGTCTTCGGGGAGCGTCTGCGGGAGCACCTGGAGAGCTACGCCCTGCTCTTCGGAGGCGACGGCGCACCGATCCACTTCGGCCGCTCGCTGACCTACCGGTTCGCCGCCGCCGGCGCCGTGGCACTGGGTGCCGTCACCGGGCACACCCCGCTCTCACCCGGCGCCTCCCGCCGCCTGATCAACGGCTGCCTGCGGTACTTTCTCGACCGCGGCGCCGTTGACAGCGACGGCCTGCTCGTTCCCGGCTGGCACGGCCCTCATGAGCCAACGCTGCAGTTCTACTCCGGGCCCGCCTCGCCGTACTGGGCCTCGAAGGCCTTCGTCGCGCTCCTCGCCCCCGCTGGCCATCCGCTCTGGACCGCCCCTGAGGAACCCGTCCCGAACGAGATCGGCGATCGGGTGCTGGCCCTACCGGGTCCCGGCCTGCTCATCCAGAGCACGCGGGCCGATGGGATCGTGCGGCTGCACAACCATGGCAGCGACCACGTCCGCCCGCACGAAGCCGAAACCGCCGACGGCGACGACCCGCACTACGGCCGACTGGCCTACTCCACCCGGACGGGTCCCACCGCGCTCGGCAATGTCGCGGACAACCATCTGGGCATCGAGTTCTCCGGCTCGACCAGCGTCAGGAGGCGAATCCATCCGCTCGGCGATGGCTGGGGCTGGGCCGCCTCCTGGCACCGGCCGGTCTTCCCTACGGGCTCGCCCATGCTGCCCGGCCTGCGCGTGGAGAGCGTCACGATCGTCCGCGGACCGCTCGAAGTGCGCGTCCACCGAATCGTCGGTGCTCCGACCGGAACCCGCGTGACGGAGACGGGTTGGGCAAGTGACTTCTCAGACATCCAGTCCCTGTACGGCTGGGCTGAGCGGGACAACATTCCCGCGCCTTACGGGACCGCCTTCACACGATCGGCCCGGGTCCCACGGCTTGCTGCCGACATCACCGGCACACGCATTCTTGCCTCTCTGGTGTCGCTTACCACCGAACCCGTGCCAAGCTCCGCCGTCGCCTTTCACGCGGACGGCGACACGCTCACGATCCGGTGGACGGCCGACGGGTTCGCCACCTCGATCGCCTTCGACCCGCTGCAGGTCATTGCTTGAGCTGTAAGCTCGGAAAGGCCTGCACCAGGGCGCGGACAAGGAGCGAGCCAGCACCACCCCGTCCAGCTTCGCGGAGTTACTGCGCCGGCGCGACACGTCTCACCCTGAAGCAGCTCGCCAAGGCTTCGGGGGTCAGTGCCAGCACCGTTTCGGACATGGAGCGCGAGCGGTCATGTGGATACCCAGGTGGACGGACATGTCATTCCCGGCAAATGGCCAGGTGACTCCTGCTGGGCGGCCACGAGATCTCCAGGGTGACGGACAACTCCATGGGGCTGAGATGCGGAGCCACGGCCAGGTATGGCCAACGACGGCGAGGCCGCTCTACAGCGCTTCCATGCGGCGGCGGAGCTCGGCGAGGAAGAGGGCGACCTCCCGGCCGTTGATCAGGCGATGGTCATAGGCGAGTCCGACGTAGGTGGACTCGCCGGGAGAGGCGACGGCCAGCGCGCAAGTGGTGCCGGGGAAAACAAAGGGGATCGCCAATACCACTTCGCCTTCGGTGTGGAGGGTGATCACGAAGTTGGCGCCGCTGAGGTCGGCTTCCTTGAACGAACCGGACGCGGCGGCCACCCGGTACTTCATCAGGGTGGTGGCGATCTCCTTCAGGTCGCCCGGGTCATGCAGGACCGGGACGTACAGGCCCTCGCCCACGTCCACCGTGATGCCGACGTTCGGGCTTGTGGCGGGTATGGCTTGATCGCCATCGATGTGGGAGAAGAACAGCGGGAAGTCGGCGTGCATCGTGGCCACGGCCTGGACGAAGAGCTCTGCGACACCGACCGGGCGGCGGATTTCGCGAGTTGCCGCGGCCGCTCTCTCCAGCGCGGGGCACAGGTTCATCCCAACGACGGTGTACGCCGCCGGGATCGCCTGGTGAGACAGCTCCACAGCCCTGGCCACAGCCTGCTGGACCTTGGACAGCTTGATGCCGTGCGGCTTCAACTGCTCGATGTCCGTCCTGCGGATCACCTTGCGACCGAGTGTTTCGACCTGTTCACGAGAGATACCCAGCTCGTCCATAAGGGCCTGCGCGGGTGCGGTAATGAGCGAAGTCCCAGTGCTGGACAAGGCCTTCTCGGACGGGCGCGCAGGGGATAGGGACGGCGCGGGGCCGATATTGGCGATGAGTTCGTTGGGTTTGCACCAGGTGCCAGGAGCGGCGATCTGGTGAAGGGGGCCGTCGGCGTCCGCGGTGAGTTCTTCGACGGCCTTGGAGGTCTCCACCGACACCACCACGTCGTCGGCCTTGACCTCTGTTCCGTCGGGGACCAGCCACTCCACCACCAGATATGCGGCGTCATTGGAGTTCAGCTTGGGCATGCGAAGCTCAGCCACGGAGGGTCTCCTTGATCACGCGCCGGATGGCCGCCTCGTTCGCCAGGACCTGGTCTTCCAGGTGGACCGCCGCCGGGATGATGCTGTCCTGCGAGTGGATCACCGTGACCGGCTGGGCCAGCCGGCCCCAGCGTTCCTGGTTCAGGCCAAGGGCCACCTCTGCCCCCCACGTTCCCCCGGCGGTGCTCTCTTCCACCACGAAGAGGTACGGCACGTCCGGCACGTCCACCTCGAACGGATAAAGCCGGGAGGGCACGATCAAGGTGCCGAGCAGATCGTCCTCCATGAGTAACGTCTGCATCGCCTCGAGGGCTTGATAGGCCATCCCACCCGGAGCGATAAGCACGAAATCCGGATTTTTCTCGACAAAGACGGTTGCCACCCCGTCATCGAGGCGTTCGGTGAACGGCTCGGGCACCGCGTGCATTTGCCGGGTGTAGAGCACCTTGCCCTCGAACAGGATGCATGGTTCACCGCGGCCCAGCATCTCGGCGAACACCTCGAGGTTGTCGCGGAACGGCGAAACCTCGTACAGCGCCAGGTTCGGGATCCCGATGAAGTGTTTCTGCGGACTCTGGCTGTGGGTGGGGCCATATCCGCGGCCACCGCCGACCGGGCAGCGTACCACCATGCGTAAGGGCAGGCGCGAGCCGTACATGGTGACGGACTTGCTGGCGAAGTTCACGAGCTGGTCGAAGGCTAGAGCGATGAAGTCGCCGAACATCATCTCGACGATCGCCTCGTCGCCCGCCAGGGCCAGCCCTGCCGCCACGCCGGTGATGGCGTTTTCGCTGATGGGGGTGGCGAGCACCCGGTCGGGAAACTTACTGGACAATCCCTTTGTGATCTTGAAGGCACCGCCGTACGGGTCGAGGATGTCCTCACCGAGCACGTAGAGGTCGGGCCGGGCGGCCAGCAGCGAGTGCAGGGCCGCGTTGAGGTTCTCGGCCACTCTCATGCCGGTCCCCGCATGATCACTTCGGCGACGACCTGCTCCACCCGGGCGCGTGCCCGGCGCTCCAGGCGTTCCGATTGCGCCGGATCCACCGCCGCCTGCCAGTCTTCGACCGCGCGCAGGACCTCGGGCGGCCGGGTGTCGTCGCCCTTGCTGTGCGGGCCCAGGCGATGGGTGACGAACTCGACGACCAGCGGCGATCCGGTTCGGACTGCGGCCACCGGCATGGCAAGTCGGTCACGGATCGCGGCCACGTCGACGGTGTCTACGCGCTGATATGCGATCCCGAAGGCGGCGGCCCGTCCCGCGACGCTGCCTGCCAGGTGCATGCCCGCGGGGGTGGTCTGGGCGATGCCGTTGTTCTCCACGATCACCAGGAGCGGTAGCCGCCAGAGGGCGGCGATGTTGAGAGCCTCGTAGACCGCGCCTTCGCCGAGCGTTCCGTCGCCGATGTAGACGCAGGCCAGGCGGCCTGGCTCGGTTCTTTTCAGGTGCAGCGCCACCCCCGCGGCCACCGGGAGCGACTCCCCCTGGACTCCCGTGGACAGGTAGCGGCCCCGCTTGATGTGCTGACTGCCGCCGACGCCACCGCAGACCGCGCCCTGGCGGCCCATGATCTCGGCCAGCAGCCCCTCGAGATCGCCGAACCGAGCCAGATAGTGGCCATGGCCTCGGTGGTTGCTGAAGACGTAGTCGTCGGCAAGCAGGAGGGCTTCCAAGGCGACCGGCACGTACTCCTGGCCCAGGCAGGTGTGGGTGGTGCCGTTGAGTAGGCCCTGGCCGTACAGCTCCAGGAGTTTGCGCTCGAAGGCCCTGATCGTGAGCATCAGCTCCAGGTCCTCATCGACGCTGCGATCCAGCAGCTCGGTCACTTCAGAACCTCGAGCACGCCGCGGATGGTGGGGTTGTCGAAGAAGTCTTCGATGTTCACCTCCACGCCCAGGCGCTTGCGCATGCGCGCGATGATCTGCGTGATGGTCAGGGAGTGGGCGCCAAGGTCGAAAATGTCGTCGTCCAAGGCGATCGGCGAGATTTCCAGGACCTCCTCCCAAATGGACCGGATCTCCTCAGTTCGCGGATCTACGACAGCGTTGTCCAGCACAGAACCCACCCGTTGACTTGTCGGATATTTCGGGAAATGCGGGCAGCTCCCTGGGAGAACCGGCCGCGACGCGCCCCAGGACGTCAGCCAGATCCCTGGAGAAGATCTCCGCCACATCCTCTGCCTCCTGGCTGTAGCGGAGGCCGGCCAGCAGCCCGTTCGGCGCATCCAGGAGCTGGAGCTGCAAGGCTCCGCGTACAGCGCCGTTGAACGCCAGCCACTCCACGTTTCCCCACGGCGGCTGCCGTCCCCCGTGGCGGTAGCTGACCGAGATCGGCGCCAGCGAGGCGTGCGGCCTGATGCGCGGGACGGCCCTGGCCAGCGGCACCTCGCGGAAGCGGTACAGCTGCCGCAGCTCGGTCCGCAGCCCGGCCGCGAGATTCTCGAAAGGTCCATCAAGCGAGGAGAACAGCGGCACCTCGTTGACGAAGGGACCGATGTGTCCCTCCTCGGCGACGGAGCGCGTCGACAGGTCGATGGCGGTGACGATCTCGGCGTTGCCGTACTCACGAAGCAGCGTGTGCAGTGCCGCCACAAACACCTCGAACCGCGTCAGCCCCGGCACCCTGGGCACCTCCAGCGAGAACCTGTGCTCGTGGCCTGCGCTGAACCTCCGGCCGCGCACCGTCTTCCCTGCGACGACTATCTCCTGCGGCTCCCGCCACCTGCTCGCCCAGAACTCCTTGGCGGCCTCAAGCCGGGCAGCGACCCGCTGCCGGAGGCCGGCCGCGTGGTCGTGCGCGGCAAGAGGCGGCGGCGGAGTGCCGTCGAGGAATGCGGCCAGGTCGTCGACCAGGATCTCCTTGGACGCACCATCGAAGATCACATGGTGGGCGACGATCGTCAGTGTCCGTCCGTTGAGCGTGAAGGTGATCAGCGGCCCGGTGTCGATGTCGAGCTCGTACGACGCGCCCAGTGCGGGTCTGCGGGCCGCGGGCACCAGGTGGAGCACGCCGTCTCGTTCCTCGATCGCCGAGCCCAGCATCGGGTGCCGCTCGACCAGCTGGTCGATGGCCTTGGCCAGGGCTGCGGGCTCGGGCGCCGCGGCGAAGGTGATCACGATGGGCATCCGGTAGGCGGTACCCGCCCCCAACTGCTCGTTGATCCAGATGCCGTGCTGGATGAAGCTGACCTCGCTCACGTGACAGCCTCACGCAGTGCGAGCTTGTCGACCTTGCCGTTGTGATTGCGGGGAATGGAGTCGACGGTGATCACCTTGACAGGCAGCTCGTGCGCCGCCAGCCGGTCTTTGAGGAAGATCCGTAGGTCCTTCTGCGTGACGCTGCCGACGACCGCGACCATGACCGCCTTACCGAGCGTGGCGTGCGGGATCGCGACCGCAGCGGCCTCGACGACGCCGGGGCAGGCGTAGACGGCCTCCTCGACCTGGATGGTGGAGACCTTGAATCCCCCCGATTTGATCACGTCGCTCTCCCGGTCGACGAGGTAGAGGTAGCCCTCCTCATCCAGGTATCCCAGGTCGCCCATCCGCACCCAGCCGCGCTGGAACACCTTCGACCCCTGGTCGCCGTAGTAGGAGCGGGAGACGGGCGAGCGCATCCACACCTCGCCGGTGGTGTCGGACGGCAGCGGTTCGCCGTCGGCAGTGGCGATCTTCACGGCGGATCCCGCCGCCGCACGTCCCAGGCTCCCTGGCCGCTCTGGGTCGTAGATCATGACGGTCTGGGCAGGCGCCGCTTCGGTCGAGGTGTAGTAGTTGGCGATCGTCGCCTTCGGGAAGACCCGGCACAGGTCGGCGGCCACGCGGCCGGGCAGCGGCGCGGCGGCCGACCCGAGAAGGAGCACGCTGGACAGGTCGTGTTCCTCGTGGACGCGGGCGCTGAGCAGTTCGATGGCCATCGCGGGAACGAGGAAGACCGTACCGGCACGGTGAGTCTCGATCAGTGCGGCGAATCGGTCGGGTGTGAACCACGGCAAGGTGACCACGGCCGGGTGCGCGTCGAGCGCATTGGTCAACATCTGCTGGCCGGCGTTCGTCCCGATGGGGAAGCCGTGGACCAGATGCCGGGAGTGAGCGAAGGGCCGGCGCCGCCCGCCGCGTCCCCAGACCAGATTCGCATGCGTGGCGGTCACCCCTTTGGGGCTCCCCGTGGTGCCTGAGGTGTAGAGGATCTGCGCGAGATCCGCCGGCTTGGGATCCGGCAGTTCGGCGGACCCCCACAGGTCATCAAGCCTGGCCGTCCAGCCTGGAGCGTCCGGAGCGCCGCCGGTGTGTATGACACCGGCGGTGTCGCAGTGGTGCAGCTTGAACCGCAGGTCGGCAGGGGCCAAACGAGCAGACAGTGGTACGGCTGCCGCACCCGCCCTGAGCACAGCCATGAAGGCCACCGCGTAGTCCGGCCAATCAGCGGCCCCGAACACCAGGCCGACCCGATCCCCTAGCTTGACGCCCCTGTCCACCAGCCCGGACGCCGCCCGGCGCGACCGTTCTGCCCATTGTCCATGGGTCAGCGGCTCGGCACCCGGAACGATCAAGGCCACCCGATCCGGCTCGGAGGCCGCCCGGGTGTCGAGGAGCTGGAGGAGAGTCGTCATAATCAGAAAGAATCTTTACTATTTGGGTTTGGTTCAGTGTTGCATGATCACAAACGTGGCCGCAAGCCCGTAAAACTAGGGAATTTGGGCGCCTTGCGCACTAGGTTCCGCAAATGCCACACTGACCCTGACCAAAATAGGAAACAAGGTTTCCAGTTAGGGGGCGGCCGGACGATGACCACCAGCCTCAAGGGGCTGACGTCGGGCCAGAGCCGTCTGTGGTTCCTCAGCAGGCTCGATCCGGGCAACGCGGCCTACAACATGTTCATCACCGAGCGGCTGATCGGGCCGCTCGACCACGACGCCCTCCAGAATGCGCTCAACGCGGTCGTGGCCCGCCACGAGGTGCTGCGCACCCGCTACACCGACGACGACGGCGAGCCCGTAGCCGTGGTCGACCCGTTTCCCCGCATTCCCCTCGAAGTGGTGGAAGCGCCGACGGCCGAGACGGTCGCCGACCGCACCTCCCGCCCCTTCGACCTTGCCGAAGATCCGGTCATCCGGGCGAGCCTGCTGCGTCTGGGCGCCGAGGACCACATCCTGATCGTGGTCATGCACCACATCGCCGCCGACGGGTGGTCGCTCGGCATCCTCATGCGCGAGCTCTCCGCCTGTTACAACGCCACCGTCCGTGGCACAGAAGCCCTCCTTCCCCCTTTGCCGGAAATTTCATACGTTCAGCCGACCGATCCGCCGCAGGAACTCCTCGACCGATTAGCCGGAGTCATGCCGCTGGAACTGCCCACCGACCGGCCACGGCCGAAGATCAAGAGCTCCGCCGGAGACCGGGTGGAGATGCTTGTGCCCGCCGGGCTCGCCGGTGACATCGCCGCGCTGGCCAGGCGGCAGCGCTGCTCGTTGTTCATGACGCTGCTCGCGGCCTTTGCCGCCCAGTTGTCCCGGTACACCGGGCAGGAGAACATCTGCATCGGCACACCGGCATCCACCCGGACCAGCGAGGAACTGGAGCCGGTGATCGGCTTCCACATCAACACGCTTGCGCTGCGTACCGACCTGACCGATGACCCTGCCTTCACCGACGTACTTCGCCGCGTGCGCGGCACGTGTCTTGCCGCCTACCGTCACCAGGACGTGCCGTTCGACCGGCTGGTGAACGCCCTGGACGTGCCACGGGACCTGAGCCGGACGCCGTTGTTCCAGGTCGAGTTCGTCATGGGTGAAGACGTGGCAGGCGGGCTGGACTTCGAAGGAGTGCGGGCCGAGCCGTACGACCCGGGCACCGCCAGGGCGAAGTTCGACCTGGCCATGGAGGTCGCGGCCGGACCGCGCGGCCTGCGGGTCTTCCTCATCTACAGCACCGACCTGTTTGAACGCGCCACCGCTGAGCGGTTCTGTGCGCACTTCACCAGCGTTCTCCGCCAGGTCGCCGCCGACCCCAGGATCCGCCTGTCCGACCTGCGGCTGGCCGACGACGCCGAACTCGCGCTGCTCGATCAGTGGGGCCGCGGCAAACCCGTCCCACCCGCCGCACGCACCCTGCACGAGCTGATCACCGTCAGGCCGGGGAAGACCGCACTCGTGTACGGCTCCCGCCGGGTGAGCTACGAGGAACTGGACGGCCGGGCCAACGCGCTCGCGCACCGGCTGCGGGAACTGGGCATCGGCCGTGATGACCGGGTCGCGGTCTGCCTGGAGCAGTCGCCGGAGCTGGCCATGGCGGTGCTCGGCGTGCTCAAGGCGGGCGCGGCCTATGTCCCCATCGACCCAGAACAACCCGCCGAGCGGCTGGCCTATCTGCTGGCCGATTCCGCTGCCAAGGCGCTGGTCGCAACGGGACCGGTGGGCGGCTTCTCCGGCCCGGTCCTTGGCATCCCGCAAGAGGTGGCACCATCCGCACCGCAGCGGACAGCCGGGCCCGACGATCTCGCCTACGTGATCTACACGTCCGGGTCGACCGGACAGCCGAAGGGCGTGGCCATCCAGCATCGGCAGGTGCTCAATTACCTCGCGGACGTCCAGGAGCGCTTCCGTGTCGAGGACGGCCGCAGCTTCGGCCTGCTGCAATCCTTGTCCTTCGACTTCGGGATCACCGTCTTCTACCTGGCGCTCATGACGGGCGGCACCCTCCACCTGTATCCCCCGCGGATCTCCGGCCCAGAGCTCACCGATCACGGGCTGGACTACCTCAAGATCACTCCATCGCACTTCGGCGCCCTCGCCTCCGACGTGACCCCCGAGCGCCTCCTCCCCCGGCGCCTGCTGATCTTCGGCGGAGAGGCGTTGAGCTGGGCCTACGCCCGCGATCTGGCCATGCTGGGCGGGTGCGAGATCGTCAATCACTACGGGCCCACCGAGTCGACCGTCGGGGTCACCACCTACACGGTCAAACCCAACGACGACGTAAGCGGCCCGATCACGCCCATCGGCCGCCCGCTCGGGCACGCCCGCATCATGGTCCTGGACCAGAACCTGCGACCCGTGCCCATCGGCGTGGCGGGCGAACTGTGTGTAGGCGGCGACCGCCTGGCACGCGAATACCTCAAGCGGCCGGACCTCACCGCCGAGAAGTTCGTCGAGCACGACGGCGAGCGCGTCTACCGCACGGGCGACCTGGCCCGCTGGCTGCCCTCAGGCGACCTGGAGTTCCTGGGCCGCCGGGATCTCCAAGTCAAGATCCGCGGCTACCGGGTCGAACTCGGCGAGATCGACGAGGCCCTGGCCAAGGTGCCGGGCATCTCGCACGCGGTGGTCGACGCGCGCGGCGAGCTTGGCGCCAAGGAGCTCGTCGCCTACCTGGTCGGAGAGCAAAGGCCGGCCCGCGAACTACGCGAGCTGCTGGGCGCCCGCCTCCCCGACTACATGGTGCCCACCCGGTATGTCTGGCTGGACCGCTTGCCGCTCAAGACGCACGGCAAGGTAGATCGGGCCGCGCTGCCTGAGCCCTCCGGGGATCGGCCCGATCAGGCGGCGCCGTACGAGAAGCCCGTCAACCGCGTGGAAGAGGTCATCGCGGCGACGTGGGCCGAGGTGCTCGGCGTGTCCAGCGTGGGCGTGCTGGACGACTTCTTCGACCTGGGCGGGCACTCACTGCTGGCGATGCGGGTGATCGCCCGGCTTGCGCGGGAGCTTGGTGTGCCCGTCAGCGTCATGGATCTCTTCCAGCACCCCACGGTCCGTGGGCTGGCCGGGATCGCAGGAGGCGGCGGAGGGCCGCGCGGACTGCTGTATCGGCTTACACCACCCCGCGCGGTGGACAGGACCTTCGTCTGCGTTCCGTACGGCGGCGCGAGCGCGGTCGTCTACCAGCCGCTGGCCGATGGGCTACCCGACGACACGGCGCTGTATTCGGTGGCGGTCCCCGGGCACGACCTCGGCCTGGCCGAAGAGCCACGCCCGCTGGCCGAGGTGGCACAGAGCTGCGTGAGCGAGATCCTGGAGAAGATCTCCGGCCCACTCTTCCTCTACGGCCACTGCGGAGTGGGCGGCGCGCTGATCGTGGAGATCGCGCGCCTGCTGGACAGCGCCGGTCGGCCCGTTGAGGCGGTCTACCTGGGCGGGGTGTTCCCCTTCGCCAAACCCACGCGGGGGTTCCTGGGGGTATGGGCACGCCTGACCGGGAGTGACCGCTGGCGCAGCGACCGGGGACAGCTGAACTGGCTGACCGGGATGGGCGCCGACCTGAGTGACCTGGATGAGGAACAACAGGCGTTCGTCATCAGGAACATGCGCCACGACGGGCGGCAGGCGGAGACGTACTTCACCGAGTTGCTCGAGTCAGGTGCCCGTCCGCTGA
This sequence comes from Nonomuraea rosea, assembly GCF_039539705.1. NCBI lineage: Bacteria > Bacillati > Actinomycetota > Actinomycetes > Streptosporangiales > Streptosporangiaceae > Nonomuraea > Nonomuraea rosea. The sequence continues at coordinate 90,929 of NZ_BAABDQ010000046.1, forward strand.
GCGCGCCGATCATCTCCGTGGTGGGCGACCGGGATCCGACGACGGATTACTACGAGGAGCGCTACCAGGAGTGGGGGTTCCTGACCGATCGGACCGGCCTGGCGGTGATTCCCGAAGCCGGCCACTACTTCCAGAAGTACCGGACGGCTGAGCTGGCCGCCATCCTCACCGCGCCCCCCGGCACCCACTTGGGCCCGGGGAGCCGCCAAGGGTCGGACCTGCCGGACCCGAGTGTGGGGCGGTTCTTGGTGGTGGCGTTGGGGCAGATGGCCACGATCGCCGGCGGGACCATCACGGAGTTCGCGCTGCCGATCTGGATCTATCTGCAAACCGGGCAGCTGGTTCAGATGGCGCTTCTCACCGTGCTGGCGGTCATCCCAGGCGTGCTGGCCGCTCCCCTGGTAGGCGCAGTGGTGGACCGGTCGAGCCGCAGGGGCGTGATGCTGGCCGCGACCCTGGCCGGGCTGGTGATCCAGTCCACTGCGGCCGGGCTGCTGTTCACCGGAAATCTTACGGTGGAGGCGTTGTACCCCCTGCTCACCCTGCTGTCGATCGCACTGGCCTTCCAACGGGTCGGCTACAACTCGGCCATCCCGCAGCTGGTGCCCAAGCGCTACTTGGGACACGCCAATGGTGTCGCCCAGATGGCGGCGGGTGTCGCCCAGTTCGTCGCACCCCTGGCAGCCGTGGGCCTGATGTCCACCATCGGCCTACAAGGCATCCTCATCGCCGATATTTCGGGATATGTGATCGCAGCCGCCATTCTGGCCGTCACCGCCTTCCCCGCCACTCTCGCCCGCCGGCGCAGGGAACCCGTGGTCACAGAGATCAAAGAAGGCTTCCGCATCTCGATCGGCAACGAGAACTTCCGCGCCATGGTGGTGTTCTTCGCCCTGCTGGCATTGGTGCTCTCCCCGGTCTTCATGCTCTATCCGCCACTGGTCCTGTCGTTCGCCACGCTGCAGGATGTCGGTGTCATCGCCCTGTGCGGCGGTGCAGGAGCGGCCACCGGCGGCCTGGCCATGAGCGTGTGGGGCGGGCCGCGCCGCAGACGCATGACCGGCATGCTGCTGCTCACCCTGATCATCGCCGTGTGCTGCGTCCTGATCGGCCTCACCCGTGACCTGGTCCTCATCGGGATCGGCGCATTCGGCGTGTCGCTCGGCCTCGCTCTGGTCAACGGCGTCTACGCCACGATCATCCAGGTCAAGGTCCCTCAGCGGTTCCATGGACGGGTGTTCGCCCTCAACCAGATGGTGGCCTGGTCCACGATCCCGCTCGGCGTCGGGGTGCTGACTCCGCTGGCGGAAAGGGCCTTCGACCCCCTTCTGCTGCCCGGCGGGGCACTCGCCACAACGGTCGGCCAGATCATCGGGACGGGACCCGGCCGTGGTATCGCCCTCATCTACCTCGCCTTCGGCCTCTTCATCGCCCTGCTGGTCGCCGGAGCGCTGCGCATGAGGGTTCTGTCCAGGTTCGACACCCACGTCCCGGACGCGACCCCCGACGACCTGATCGGAAGGAGCGATCATGAACGGACCATTGACCTGGGGCCAGAAGGCGATATGGCAAGCCGTAGAACGCACCAGGCCGGATGACCACTACTTCAACTTCACCAAGATCCTTGAGGTTCCAGAACGGGCCAGGCCGCTGAGTACCGCCCGCGCCATCCAGGCCGTCGAGGATCTGGTGACGAGGCATGCCGCGCTGCGCACCCGGCTGGGCTTCGACGGCGAGCCGTACCAGATCGTGGAAGAACACGCGGAACCCGAGATCTGGCCGGGCGCAGCGCCGGAAGAACTGGAGGCTCCGGCCTTCGACTACGAGAAGGAGTGGCCGCTTCGCGTCGGCCTGGTCACCGACGGCGGCGAGGTCACCCGCATCGTGCTGGTCTTCTGCCACATGGCCACCGATGGCCTGGGCGGCGACATCGCGCTGCGGGATCTTCGGATGCTACTGGTTCGCGGCAGAGTCTCCGGGCCACTCCCGCCGCAGCCGCTGGACCTGGCCCGCTGGCAGATCAGTCCCGAGGGCAGACAGGTCGCCCGTACGGCGGCCGAGCACTGGGAGGCGTGCGAACCGGTCGTCATGTTCGACAACCCACCCGGCGCTCCCGCCAGCCCGCCGATCTGGCGGGCCGACCTGGCGTCCCCCGCCTTGGACCTGGCCTTACGCGCCTTGGCCCACCGCCACAGGACCAGCACCTCCACGGTCGCGCTGACAGCGGTGGCCGCGCTCGTCGGGCAGGTCACCGGCCGCGCGAAGGTCGCTATCCTGCCCATCGTGCACAACAGGTTCAGATCCGATACGGCCCGCATGGTCAGCACCCTGTCTCAAGAAGGACTGTTCACCCTCGACATCCATGAGGACCTCGGTGAGAGGTTCCGTGCGGCGGGCCCCGCGGCGCTGCGGGCGTACAGCAGCGCCTATCACGACCCGGCCGACCGGGCGAACGGATCCTGGGTACAGCCCCTGGCCTGCTTCAACGACATGCGATCCAGCCACCCGGAACCCATCGACGTCTCCCCTGAGGAGATCGCAGTCGCGCGGCCCCTGTCCACCCTGTCCTGGCCGCTCAGTCAGGACATGCTCAACTGCCGCTTCTGCGTGCACATCACGGATCCGCTGAACATCTCCGTGACCGCCGACACCCGGTTCCTGCCCAAACCCGAGATGGAGCGGTTCCTTCTTTCGCTGGAGAGCACCCTCATCGAGGCCGTCAGGTGAGCGTCAGCGCGTATGCGACCGCCACCTCCTGTGCCCAGGGCGAAACGCTGAAATTCCAGGTTTCCGGCCCCGTGCCGGTGGTGGTGCGGGACGCGACGGATGACCGGGTGGTCTTCACCGGCCACGCCACCCCCGACTGGCAGTTGCCGATCCCCGACTCCTGGCCCAGCTCGCTCTACCGGGCGGTGTTCGGCGAGGAGGTGGCCTGGCCGTACGGGCTCCCCGGCGAAACCCCGTGCCCGGACAACGAGGTCTATTTCGTAGTACGGCAGGCCGTACCGACCTCTCCGATCCTGGTGAGCGTGCCGTTCACGACATGGCAGGCCTACAACCGGGCAGGGGAGCCCGGCCAGAGCATTTACTGGACCGAGTCTCCCACCCGGGCGAGCTGCGTCAGCTTCGACCGGCCGGGCGGCGGGCCGCCGCCGGAACGCTGGGAAGAGGGCCTGATGCGCTGGCTGCGCCCAGCGGGCTACGACGTCGCCTACTGCTCCAACCTCGACCTGCACGACGGGCTGGAGTTCCTGTCGGGCCACCGCCTGCTGGTGGTCAACGGCCACGACGAATACTGGTCTGCCGGAATGCGCGACACCGTCGAGGAGTTCGTCCGTCGCGGGGGAAACGTGGCCTTCTTCGCCGGCAACACCGCGTGGTGGCAGATCCGGCTGGAGGGCCGCACGATGATCTGCTATCGCGATCCGCACGCGGACCCGGTGAGCGACCGCCGCCTGGCGACCGCGGAGTGGTCGACCGTGGGCAGACCGGAGAACACGCTGACCGGCGTCAGCTTCCGTGCCGGGGCCGGCGCGTGGGGACCGTACATGAAGCTGATGTTGCGCGAGTCCTACATGGCACGGTTCGCCGACCACTGGGTGTTCGAGGGCACCGGGCTGGCTGACGGCTCCCCGTTCGGCCAGGGCTGCCTGGGTTACGAGACCGACGCCGCCGAGTTCGAGGAGATCGACGGGGTGCCCCGGGTGACGGGACGCGACGGCACACCCGCCTCCTTCGTCGTACTGGCCACCGCCGACCTACGGCACTGGAACCGGTACGGCCAAGGCGGCATGGCCACGATGGGGGTATTCACCAGCGGACTCGGCACGGTGTTCACGGCCGCCACAGTGAACTGGGGCAACACCCTGAGCGACCCCGTCGTGACCCGCATCACGCGCAACGTCCTGGATCGGCTGTCGGAACCACGACCCGATTGGGAGGTCATCGGTCCAGGCGGCGTACGGGCCATGGCCGTGCTGGGCCGGACGCTCTACGGGGTGAACGAGGAAGGTGAGCTGGTCGAGCGCGAGCTGTGCGGGCAGAACCTGCCCTGGCGCGCGACAGGCTCCGGTGGCGGCGTCTGTGCGCTGGCCGCACCGCGCGAAGCCATGGCCGGGGTGCCGCAGGGTTTGTTCGGCGTGACGCCCAACGGCATGCTGAAATTTCGGGACAACGGAACGTGGCAGGTGATGGGCGAAGCACCCACCGGCGCGATGGCCCTGGCCACGGCTGATTGCGCGTTCTATGTGGTGGCCGACGACGTCATGTGGCGGCTGGACTTCGGCGCAAGCCAGTGGGAGTCCTGCGGCCCAGCCGGCGGCGTGATCTGGCTGGCAGCCGCGAACGGCCGCCTGTGGGGCGTGGACATAACCGGACGGTTGCTGACCAGACTGCCCCCCGATTCGCTCTGGAAGGAGTACGGCACGGCCGACGGCCCCATCACCGCCCATGCCGGCCGGCTCATCAGCGCAGGAGACCTACTGCGCTGGCGCGCGACCTGACTCGCGTTGGCTTAGGAGACATACTGCACTGGCGCGAATGCTGACCGACCGACTCCTACGTCTCGGTGCTGCCTGAGGTGGCCCACAAAGCTGCCCGGGAGACGGCGGAGCTGGTGCTGAGAGCGGCGTCCAAGCTCAGGCGGGAGCTCAGCGTGTGTGCGCCTGCCGATAATGTCATCCGCCCAGGCCATGGCCTTCAGGCCTGGGCGCGGTGTGACGCGATTCCGGCCACCAGGAGAGGGACCAAGTGCGGCATGATGATCGGCCGTGCTCCTTCGACTGGCCTGTCTCACTGTCACGAACACCTTCGCCGCGCTGCGATTGCTGCCGATGGGCGATCGGGACAAGGACGTGGAAATTCTCGCCCTGCGCCACCAGATCACCGTCCTTGAACGGCAGCTCGGCGCCGACACCAGAGTCAGATTCGCCTGAAGGACTCTGCTGGTTAACTCGTTTCAGGCGGTCAGGGCTGGTTCGAGTCGGGCCAGGTGGCTGGTGCGTTTCCGTTCCCGGGGGTGGCCGTTCCACCAGGCGTCCAGGCGGATGAGGTTGATGGCGATGGCGGAGACGATGTGTTCGAGGTGGACTTTCTTGATGCCGCGGTAGCGGGCGCGGCGCAGGCCGGTGACGGTGACGGCTTGGTGGATGGTGGCCTCGATGCCGCATCGGATGACGTATTGGTCGCGCCAGGCGGGGGTGGTCTGTTCGGTGCGGGCGGCGTCGAGGGTTTCCTGGATCGCTCGTGGGTGCAGGGTGTGGAGTCGGTGCGCTGCCGGCCACCCGCCGCCAGCAACCCTCGCTCCTGCAACGCCGACAGCAGCAGATCCAGCGGCTTTTCCTCCAGCTCATGGGCGATCAGCCGGGAGCGGAACTCACTCAGCACACTGGCATCGAAACCCGCATCGTCCAGGCTCAGGCCGAGCGCGTATTTCCAGGTCACATCGGTGGCCACCGCCTCAGCGGCCTGCCGGTCGGTGAGATTCTCCACCCGCTGCAACACCGTGATCAACGCCAGCCGCCCCGGCGACCAGCCCGGCCTGCCCTCCCTGCCGAAGGCGCCCGCGAATGACTCATCAGCGAACACCTCGCCGAGCTCATCGCGCACCCGGACCGGTAACGGCACCTGCCGCTTGCCTCGATAGATGGCCCGGATCGCCGCGGCCACCTCGGGCGCCGGCTCCGGCCACGGCATCGGCTGCATCGACATCGCCGCCTCCATCCACCCCCGGCAGCCAGGACGAAGACACCGACGACTGCTGCCACACCGCTCATGATCAGGACAGGCGCCATCAGATCATGAACCGGAGCTACCAATCCGAGTTAACCAGCAGAGTCCTTCAGGGCCCCAAGCGAGCAGGGTTCCGGTTTTTCAAAATCGTTTGAGGCGCGTGAGAGCCGTCCAGGGACGACCGTGCTCACGCCGTTCAAGGACGGGCAGCGCGGAGGGCTTCTCGGAGTTCGCCGGCAGGATCTCCGTCGTGGTAGACGTGCTCGCTGGGCTCGATGCCGTCAAGGAATTCCTGGTAGCGGGCCGCGTGGAACAGATGCTGGTAGGGCTCGGCAAGTTCGAGGGCTCGGGCCGGATCTGAGCCGCTCGCGTGCTTGTGCCACGCGTCGATCCAGGCCGTGGTCGGCAGGTGCCAGTCGGCCTCGGGCATGAACATCCGGGCGCGCAGGCCGTCCAGGACGGGATGGCCGGCGTGCGCGTCGGCGAAGTCGAGCACGACCGTGGTCCCGCCGTTGGAGCGCCAGTTGCCCGTGTGGAAGTCGCCGTGCACCACGGTCTCGGGTAACCCGCACGCGTTGAGTTCCGCGACCAGAGCGGGCAGGGCGTGGACGAGCGTGTGGGCCTGCTCTCGTTCCTCAGGCGTGAGATCCGTTCGGTCGATCACCTCGCCGACGCGCTTGGCCAGGCCCTCCGGCGTACGGCGGGGCAGGCTTGCAGGAGGAGTGGCCGCTGCCTGGGCGGCGACGAAGCGGGTGATGGTCGTACGGATGACATCGGGTGAGGCGTTCCAGCAGTCCTCGCCCGGCACGTGATCGAGCAGGACCCGGCGGCCGGCCGAGTCGGCGGCGATCACGGTCGGCACGATCGCCGGGTCGGCCTCGGCGAACGCCGCCATCACGCTGCCTTCGTCGGCGGCGAACTCCGGCGTGATCTTCAACCAGACCGGGCCGCCGAGCGCCGGGATGCGAAACAGCCCCGCGAGGTTCCACGTCTTGACCTGCCTGGACGGGCCGAGCGCGGGTCGTCCGGCGGCGCGGAGCGCGTCATCGGCCCAGGCCAGGGCGTCTCGTACGCCGTGGGGCGTGGCCCACGCGGAGCGCCCTGCCTGGATGTCCCGCAGGTCAGCCGGGACGCTCGGGGAAGGCCTCTTACAGGCACGCGACGCAGCTCGCCGGGAATCGCCGAGGAACTCGGCGTGATAGGTCACGTGGCCGCCGCGCGGCGGATGGCCGCCTTCGACGCTCACCAGACGCAGGACCACGACGGGCCCGCCCAGCACGGCTTCGAGATACTCGACCACCGGCTCGACCATCGCCCACCACGGGACCGCCACCGGGAACGGGCCGACGACGCCGAGATCCTCATCACCACAGGTGACCAGGGCGGTCACGGTTCTCTCCACGCCGCCCAGTGTGCGGGCCGCCAGCCGGGTTCCGCGAACGGTTTTCTGGTGGTCCCGGGCCCCGGACCACCAGGCGGGGACAGCGACCTGTGCCTGAGGCGTGAAGACGGCGAGTGGAGCCTGCAGGGCCCGGACGCATGATCGAGGTGGACGGGTCCGGCTTCGGTGGCACCATCGCCGCGGGAACGTGCGCGGTTAAGAAACAAGGCTTCGAATGCGGCCTAAGCAGCCGATGCACACACCACCGAGCAGGTCGAGTCGCGCCGTGCCCGGGTGCGCCGTCCCCGCCTCTCGGCCGATGTCCCGTCTCGTTCGGCTTGAGGCATGTCCTGCCCCTGACCTGCGGTGCCTCAGAACGGATGAGACGAAGTGGCACAGGAACCGGCTCGTCGCTCATGAGACGAATCAGCTTCATTCCGCATTGGTCCGCTATGGCTGTTCACCCGTGGACGCTTCGCCTTCGCCGTGCCCTAGTTCGAGTACGCCGAAGGCGAAGTCCTGGTTCGGGGGGTCCGCGCTCGCGAGCAGGACGAATCGGGCGTCCGGGAGGTCGGCCAAGGCGCCGCCGAGGTAGAACTCCTCCTCGAACCGCTCCGTGACGATGTCCATCGGGCCGCCGAAGCCGAGCAGAAGCAGCGCGAGGAGGCGGCGCCGCGGCGAGACGATGCCGGCGAGCAGCGTCTCGTCGTCCTTCGCTGGCCCGTCGTCGTCCAGCCGGTCAAGCAGCTCCTCAACAGTGTCGCCGCTGGCCGCCACGATGTCGTCGACCAGTAGGTCTAGCGCATCGTAGAGGGACGCGGCGCCGCCCCGGGCCGCAAACTCCTCCACACCTCGGGCGCGGAGGCGCGAGACGTCCAGTTCGAGGCCTTCGCCGTACGCGATCGCAAGGTAGCCGCCGCCGCACAGTTCGGGCCGGCACCGGTCCCCGTCCGTCTCCGCGAGGCAGTGCAGCGCTTCGTTGAGATCCATGCCGCGCATTCTGCCGTACGCCTTGGACAGCGTCCGACCGCCCGTCATCAAGCAATCCGGGTCGCACCGGTGCGACGATCCGAACCCGCGGTCGGGTCACCTCCCACCGCAAACGACGCCGCGGCGCCGGTCACCATGGACAGCAGCTCGAACCCCCACCGTCCGCGACGGCCCGTGCGGCATCGCCCACCTCATCCGTCGCGAAGATTGCCCGTGTTGGTGACCAACACCTTTGCGATCATGACTCACATAGGTGAGACAACGGCAGGATGCCTCGTGATCGATGAGACTGCCTCAAGTCCAGTGAGACGGGACAGCCGAAACGGCCGAGCTGGGCGTCTGCGCGATCATGCCGCCAGATTACTTCACGGAAGGGCCATTTCCTGAAGAGAATCGGCATGGCAACGGTTGGGGCGTTGGTTCCCGCGATCATGCTCGTGTGGGGCTCATGATTCGATGCGATCGGACGAAGGGGTCCGGCCGAGCGGGACAGATAGCGTGATCACGTCCAGCCGCCCCGGCCGCCGGTGGCGGCCGGGGCGGCAGTGTCTCCCGGCCAGGGTTCAGGCCGAGACGCCGATCCTCGCGGTGTAGACCACCCGCCCGTTGTTGCCGCTGAAGGAAAGGTCACGGGCGCTCTGGAGGGCCGGGCCGATGTCTTGGATCCCGAGGTCGAGATCGTTGGCGCCGCCGAGGGCGCCGTTGCGCTCCCGAAGCCGGACCAGGACCTCCGTGCGGAACGGTTCGTGGATGTTGAGCGTGACGTTCTCATCGTTCCTGGACTTGTCCAGGCGGTGCGGGCCGGACACGTGCCGCTCGGCCCCACCGTCGATCTTGAGGAAGATGTCGAGCTCGTCGCCGCCCCCTCCGAAGCCGTCGCGGGTCTTGACGCAGTGCAGGTTCGTGATGTTGAGATGTGCCACAGCAGGTCCTCATTCTGGGTAAAGGGGGACAATCATGCCCCCGCTTCTCACATGGGGCCGGGCAGTGCACGGAGATACCCCGGAGTCGCGCACGATGGCGGCTCTTGAGCGTCTGTCGTTCCCCCGTGTACTCGACGGTTCCCCTGTGGATGGATGATCGGGCTCCGTAGATCGGTGCCCGATGACCAGTACGGCGCCGCCGATCTGCTAGGGGCAGAGCACCGTGACTTCGGCAGTGCACGCGTCGACGCCGGTGCCGCCATTGGCGAGGTCGTTGCCTCCCTGGCCGTCGACGATGTCGTCGCCGGGGTTGCCGAAGAGTCTGTCGTTGCCTGCCCGGCCGAGGAGTTTGTCGTTGCCGTCCCTGCCGCGGACCTCGTCTGTGGCCGATCCACCTAAGAACGTGTCGTCGCCATAGCCCATGTCCACCCTCGATGGCAGGGCGGTGTCGTTGATGAACGTGTCGTCGCCGTTGCTCGTGGCCGCCCCAATCCGGAGGATCCCGGCAGCCGGGCATGCCACCTCGTTGGCGGTCACCGCCACGCACGGCGCGGCCGCCGGAACCGTGTCGGCGGAATTGCTGACGTGCAGCGTGCCGCCGACGACGGATACGGTGATGTTGTCCGGCACGTTGCCCGCGATGATCTGCAGCACTGTGCCGCCGCCGGCCACGTTCACGCCGGTGACGGCGTGTGCCGGCCCGGTGATGGCCAGCAGCGTGCCGGTCAGCGCGGCTCCCGCGGTCAGCGCACGCACGCCGTACCAGCGCACGATGGTGGTTCTTGAGCGTCTGTCGTTTCCCCGTGTACTCATCTGTCCCCTTGGTTGGTGAATGATCGGGCTCCGTCGATCGGTGCCCGATGACCCCACTACGGCGCTGCGGCCCTTGTCTGGGTTGTCGAGCGAACTAGCTGGTCAGCGGCGGCGGTTGGGCCGGATCGCGTTCCACAGCGTCACCTCATGACCGTCGTGGGCGAGCAGCATCGCGGTCGGCAGGCCGGCCGCAATACCTGATCCCCGTGCCCTTCCGATCGGTGAAGCGATACGCCCAGGATCGGTCGAACAGGCGCTCACTCTCCAGGTCAGTTGGTCGTTAATCGCTGTCCAATCGCGGCCCGGCGGCGGACACTAGGGGCTGACCCGGCTGCGCTGCTGCCCGAACCGCTGGAGGTGAGGTGCCTGCGTGTCTACGCACCTCGGCGATCTGCTGGACACCGCGCGGCGCGAGCGCTTCGTGGGACGCCGGCGCGAGCTGACCGGCTTCGACGACGCCTGCACCGCCGCTCTGGACGGCGAGTGCTGTTCGTGCACGGCCAGGGAGGCATCGGCAAGAGCACACTGCTGCTGGAATTCCGCGCCCGGGCCCGGGCGGCCGGCCGTCGCGTCGTCCTGCTCGACGGCCGCGATGTCGACCCCTCACCGGAGGGAGCGCAGAGGGCCGTCCGGCACGCCCTGAACCACCAGCCCAGCCGCGAGCCTGACGGCCGGCCGATCGCGGAGCTGCTCGCCGGCGCCGTCCTGCTCGTTGACGGCTACGAGGAGCTCGCCCCGATCGACGCCTGGCTTCGCGACGAGCTGATCCCCGGCCTGAGCGCCGACACCGTCGTGGTGCTGGCCGGCCGCGACCCGCCCGCCGCTCCCTGGCGTACCGACCCCGGATGGCGGCAGCTGATGACCGTCCATCGCCTCGACCACTTCGACGCGGCGGAAAGCGAGCAACTGCTCGCCCACGCCGACGTGGAAGCGCCGGTGCGACCGCATCTGGTTATGCTCGGTCGCGGGCATCCGCTGACCATGGCCCTGCTGGCCGACCTGGCCACGGCCGGGCAGGTGCCCGACGCCCTCGCCGACGCACCGGATCTCATCTCGGCGCTGCTGGCGTCGTTCCTGCGCGATGTGCCCGACGACGCGCACCTGATCGGCATAGCCACCTGCGCGATCGCCTGGCTGACGACCGAGGACCTCCTCGCGCAGATGGTGGGCGCCGACGCCACCGCAGTGTGGCAGTGGCTGGCCCGGCGGCCGTTCGTCACCAGCGGCCCGCGCGGGCTGTTCGCCCACGACCTGGCCCGCGACATACTGGACGCGGAGTTCGAACGTCGCTCACCCGAGCGGTACCGCTCCTATCGCCGGACCATCCACGCCCACACGGTGGCCGGCCTGCGCGCCGGCACCGGCCTTGACCAGCAGCTGCACGCCCAGCAGCTGCTCTTCCTGACCCGAAACAGCCCCCTCAGCAGCGGGATCTCCGCTCTGCGGACGCGCGGCTCCGTCACCGTCGTCCCAGGCCGCCCCGACGAACACGACCAGGTGTGCACGATCATCGAACAGTTCGAGGGGACGGCCAGTGCCCGGCTCGCCCGCGCCTGGCTTTCCGAGCAGCCCGGCCTTCTCAGCGTGGTGCGTACCGGTGACGGCATCGCCGGTTTCGCCTGCCACGTGCTGTGCCCCAGCGGCTCGGCGCTGGAGGACCGGGACCCGGTCGTGCGAGCCGTACTCGACCATGTCACGCGGGAAGGACCGCTGCGCCCCGGGGAACGTGTCCGCATCGTCCGCTTCTGCGGCGGAGCCCGCCACCACCAACGCGACCGGTACGCCCTGCTGGCCGCATACGTCTCCGGCTTCATCCAAGATCTGACCAGCCCGCCCGCCTGGTCGGTCCACATCGTCATCGACACCGAAGAAGCCGCACCCTTCGCCCGCTACCTGGCCTTCGCGCCGCTGGTCGAAGCCGACGTCGCCGGCCTGCGACACGTCGCCTACGGCGTCGACAGGCGCCGCCTGCCCGTCGACGACTGGCTCGATCTGCTCTGCGAACGCGCGCACTCCGGGGAGACCGGACCACCACCGGCCACGCTGATACGCCCGCCGCCACTGGACCGCGCCCGCTTCGGCGCGGCGGTCAAAGCGGCACTGCAGACCCTGCACCGATCCGACCAGCTCGCCGCGAACCCGCTCATCGCCTCCGCACTGGCCGCCGGCCCCGCCGGCCCGAGTACCGACCGGCTACGCGCCACGATCGAAGACGCCGTCGCCTACCTCGGCCACCAACCCAAAGGCGGACAACTCCAGGCCGTCCTGCACCGCACCTACCTGCGCGCCACCCCCACCCAAGAAGCCGCCGCCCAGATCCTCGACCTGCCACTCAGCACCTACCGCCGTTACCTGGTGAAGGCACTAGAACAGCTCACCGACCTCCTGTGGGCGGTCGAGATCGGAGACCTGCACCTACCGCCGCAACCGACCAGCCCGTCCTCAGCTTGAGCGTCCGGGAACAGGGCCTCGAGCTCTTCGATCACCGTCGGCAGTTCACGTTCCCCGCACCTGCCGTCAGCGCGGCAGCGTGAAGTGGAGCCGGCGCAGTCGCACCTTCCCGATCGGTTCGGTGCTGACAGCATCAGTGCGCCTGCCGATAATTGCATCCGCCCAGGTCTTCGCGTGGCATGCGCGAGTTCCGGCCATCAGGAGAGGGAGGCGGTTGCGGCATGATGACCGGCTGTGCTCCTTCGCCTGGCCTACCTGACCGTCACGAACGCGTTCGCTGCGCTGCGATTGCCACCGATGAGCGATCGGGACAAGGACGTCGAGATACTGGCCCTGCGTCATCAGATCACGGTTCTTGAACGGCAACTCGGCGCCGACACCAAGGTGAGATTCACCCCGGAGGACAGGACCTTCCTCACCGCCCTCCTGGCATCGTTGCCACGCGAGGTTCTGCGCCGGCTGCGACTCCTCGTCCGGCCGAACACCGTCCTGCGCTGGCACCGCGATCTGATGAGACAGCGTCATGCCCGTACCTGCCGGCCGAAACGGCCTGGGCACCCGCCCACGGTCCGCTCCATCCGCGCCCTCATCCTGCGCCTGGTCCGGGAGAACCCGGCTGGGGCTACCGGCGGATCCATGGAGAGCTCACCACCCTCGGCATCAAGGTCGCGCCCTCCACCGTCTGGGAGACCCTCAGACCGGTAGGCCTCGATCCGGCGCCCGAACGGGCATCCAGCACGTGGGCCGACTTCCTGCGCTCCCAAGCCGACGCCCCGCTGGCCTGCGATTTCATCGAGACCATCACCTTGAAGGGGCAACGCCAGTACATGCCGGCCGTCATCGAGCACGCCAGCAGGCGCATTCGTGTGCTCGGCACCACCGCTCACCCGACCGCGAACTGGGTCACCCAGGCGATAAGGAATCTGGCGATGGACCTGGACGATGCGGGCTGTCGAGCGCGCTACCTGATCCGAGATCGGGATGGGAAGTTCCCCGCCCTCATGGACGAGATCCTCACCGAGGCCGGCATCCGGATGCCGCGGATGAACTCGATCATGGAACGGTGGGTGCCGTCATGCCGCCGCGAACTCCTCGACCGCTGCCTCATATGGAACGAACACCACCCGCGGCACGCCCTGCGCGAGTACGAACACTTGTACAACCAGCACCGAGCCCACCAAGCCCTGGACCAAGCCGCCCCGCTGCGTCCCGTCCCGGACCCGATCACAGACCCCGAGCGAATCACCGACCTGAACATACGGCGACGAGACCGGCTCGGCGGCGTCCTCCACGAATACTCACATGCAGTTTTCGGCAGGCGCAGAGTCCGTCGGACGTGATTTTCGGCACTCGCAATGCCACCTCGGCACCTCGCCCTGCCAAAAGGAGCTCCGCGCCGACCTGGAGCGGATGCGAGGCTGGGGATGACCCGGCGAGCGCTGGATCTCGCTGATCGTCGGCAAGTAGTCGGCCGCCTCGCGGCAGGACACTCTGGCGGCGCATCCGCGGCGTGATGGGAGACCGATGCTGCATTCCACATCTGGATAGAGGGTTTCTGAGCTCGTCTTTGACCTCTGATCTTCACATTTGCCCTGGGCCGGCGCTGATGGTTATCTATCGTGCCGAGTCGAGGACCGGCGGCGAGACCCGGCCTGGGCGGCGCCTCGCATCCGGCCTTGATCGGTGCCGTCAGGACGACTAGCCTGATCGCCGTGCCGCCAGAGGGCAGGGCCGAGGCGATCGCGTCACGCGGGAAGAGCCCCGACCACGACGAGCTGCTCGATCACGCCGCCATGAAGTTTGGGACCGACTGACGATGAGCGCGAAAGACGATTTCAAGCAGGTCGGCGCCGAGCTGGCCGACCTGGGTGTACGGGTCTCCAGGATGATGGGGAGTCCCGCGCTCAAAGATCAGGCGGGGAAGGTGTTCGCGAGCCTGCAGCGCGACGGCGCGATGGTGTTCCGGCTGGTCAGGGATACCCCCGAGCACACGGCCGCGCTCGATCTGCCTGGGGCGTCCCTGTTCGACCCCTCGGGGCAGGGCAGGGCGATAAAGGACTGGGTGGTCGTGCCCCACTCCTCGGCCGAGAAATGGACGGATCTGGCCGAGGCCGCCCTCAGCCGACCACGCTGATCAGCAGACCACGTCGACGGTGTGGCGGTGGGTGCCTGAGTCGGGCAGGACGCGGAGCACGGCGTCGGCGAGGTCGGCGCGGGCGATGGTGGAGCCACCGCGCACCGCGTCGTCGACCCGGCGTGCGGTAGTCGCTGCGCGCTGAAAAGGGGCGGTCGCCGAGCGGGTGCTGTGTCAGGGTTTGTGAAACGCCGGTCCGGTCGGCGTTCGGCCGGGGCTACCCATGGCGGGATCAACGCCCCTTGTGCTGCTGTATCGCCTGCTCGCGAAGGGCGTGGATGAGCGTCGTGACGTGGGGCCGGTCGCTACGGCTGATTGCGGCGACGCCGATGTGCCGGATCGGCGTCGGCGACTTGATCGGGACGGCGCATAGGCCAGGGATCTCCGGGGCGAGCACGATAGAGGGGATCAGGGAGATTCCCACGCCTACGGCGACAAGCGAGCGGGCGAAGAAGTAGTCGGTGGTGGTGCCGCGCACGTCCGGATCGAAGCCGGCACGCTCGGCGTAGCGGCGCAGGTATGTCTCGGTCTTCAGGCAGCCGAGCACCCAGGGTTCAGCCGCCAGCTCGGCAAGGTCGAGCGCGTCGCGGTGGGCGAGTCGATGCCCTTGCGGCAGGACGACATGCAGAGGGTCTTCCAGGAGCGGTGTCCACTCCAGGCTGGAGCTGGGGCCCGGCCCAACGGGTAGCGGGCCGTCGAAGTGGTAGGCAAGGGCGAGGTCCACGGCGCCCTGGCGGACGAGCGGCAGGGTGTCCTCGGGTTCGCCCTCTCTGACGTGGAGCACGGTGCGGGGATGGACTGCCATGAGCCGGGCGAGAGCGGCGGGCAGCAGGAGCCTGCCGCCGCTGGTGAAGGTGGCGACGGTGAGTTGGGTACGGCCGGTGCTGAGCTGGGCGACCTGCTGTTGCGCGTGTTCGAGCTCTGCGGCGACGGTTTCGGCGGCGCCGACCATGATCTGGCCGGCCCGTGTGAGGGTGACCCCGCGGGTGCTGCGGGCGACGACCTGGGCGCCGAGGCCGCGCTCCAGGGCGGCCACCTGCTGGGAGACGGCCGAGGGAGTGAGGCGGAGAGCCGTGGCCGCCCGGTTGAAGCTGCCGTGCTCCGCCACCGCCCGCAGGACGCGGAGCCGCTGCACATCGATCAACAGTTTTCCTTAATATCTATCCAGTAAGCCAGGACTTCTGCTGATGACGATAGGGCTCCAGGATAAGGGGATGCAAAAGATCTGCGTCATCGGCGGAAGCCGGTACTTCGGAAAGCTCCTGGTGAAGCGCCTGCAGGCCGCGGGCCACCGGGTCACTGTGATCAACCGCGGCTCCACGCCGCCGCCCGCCGGCGTCGAGCACCTCGTTGTCGACCGAAACGACGAGGCCGCCCTGATGGCCGCGCTCGACGCCCGCACCTTCGACGTCGTGGTGGACCAGGTCTGCTACACACCGGTGCAGGCCGCCATCGCCGCCCGCGCCTTTGCCGGCGCCCGGCGCTACGTCATGACCTCCACGATCGAGGTCTACGACCCCGCGACCGCCGCGCTGCCGGCGGTGCCTGCAGGCATGCCGGTGCCGGAGGAGATCGTGGATCCGGCCACCTGGCTGGTGGCCATGGACCTTCCCTGGCACGACGACGTTTATCTGGAGGCGCACTACGCCGAGGGCAAGCGGCAGGCGGAGGCCGTCTTCGCCCGCGCCGGCCGCTTCGAGTTCGCCAGTGTACGCAGCGCCCATGTACTCGGCGGCGGTGCGCAGGAGTTCACCGGCCGGCTGGCGCACTACGTCGGGCGCATCACCAAGGGCGATGAGATCGCTGTGCACGCCAAGGCGCTGCCCACGGTCTTCATCCACTACCAGGAGCTGGCGGACCTGCTGCTGTGGGCTGCCACAGCCGACTTCACCGGTCCGGTCAACGCCTGCTCCGATGGCCCACTCGATGTACACCACCTTGCCGCGATCATCGCCACGCAGGCCGGCCAGGAGCCCGTCTACAGGACCGTCGCTGCGGGCGAGGAGGCTTCGGCGTTTTCCTTCGACCGCCACTACGTTATGAGCAACGCCCGCGCGAAGGCACTGGGCTTCTCCTTCAGCCACACCACCGACTGGCTGCCGGGGGCCGTCGCCGAAACCCTCACCGCCGAGCCGTCACCCACCGCGAGGAACTGAGCCACCATGCAGTACCGCACCATCGCCCATACCGCCGTCAGCGCCATCGGTCTGGGCGCCATGCCGCTGTCCATCGAGCAGCGCCCGGACGAGACGCGGGCCATCGCCACCGTCCACGCCGCCCTCGACGCCGGCGTCACGCTCATCGACACCGCCGACAGCTACCACTGGTACGCAGGTGAGGCGGGACACAACGAGCTGCTGATCGCCCGCGCCCTGGCCCGCTACGGCGGCGACACCTCCGGCGTCTTGGTGGCCACCAAGGGCGGCCGCGGCCGCCCCGGCGACGGCAGTTGGACCATCACCGCCACTCCCGCCCACCTCAAGCAGGCTGCCGAGGCCTCTGCCAAGCGCTTGGGCGTCGACGCGATCGGCCTGTATCAGCTGCACAAGCCGGACCCGGCCGTGCCCTGGGCGGAGTCCGTCGGCGCTCTGCGCGAACTGCTGGAGGCCGGCACGATCCGCGCCGCGGGAATCTCCAATGTCACCACCGCCCAGATCCGCCAGGCGCATCAAATCCTCGGTGAGGGACTCGTCTCTGTGCAAAACCAGTACTCGCCCGCCGTCCGTGACAGCGAGCCCGAGCTGCGGCTGAGCACAGAGCTGGGTCTGGCCTTTCTGCCTTGGAGCCCACTCGGTGGCATCACCCGCAGCTCCCTCGACGGCCCCTCCGGCCCCACCTCCGTCGGCACCGCCTTCCACCGCATCGCAGCCGAGCGCGACGTCAGCCCCCAGCAGATCGCCCTGGCCTGGCTACTCGCCCGCTCTCCGGCAGTGATCCCAGTACCGGGAGCCAGCCGCCCGCTCTCCATCACCGACTCGGCCAAGGCCGCGGAGCTCACGCTGAGTGCAGAGGAGCTGGCGCAGCTCGAGGACGCTCTGCCGGGCTGAGGAGAATGCGGTCGCTTGCCGACCTGATACATGACCAGGTCAGCGGCCAGGGCGTTGAACTTGGTCGCTCATTCACCTCGAATGCATCGTGGAAACCGGAAAGGTCCAAGGATGCGCGAAACTGCACGCCGACGTCCCGCTCCCGGCACATAGGCGACCTCCTGGCCGACACGGCAGGTGCCTTGCCCATTGTGCTTGCTGGCGTCGAGTTCGTCCGCCCGTACATCGGAGATCATCGTGACCGCTCCCGGCGCGTGGAGGGAGTCCTGCTCTCCCATCGCCTGGCGGCCTGCGCCGTCCGTACGCTCACCCGGCGCGCCGACGATGAGCTGGACGCGGCCGTCCCACAGCGGGCCGATCGCGACGCTGGAGCCGAACTCGTCGCCTTCTTCGCTGCTACCAGGGATGCCGGGCGATTCCTGGATGATCCTGCGGAGCTGCTGCGGCTTGCCGCTGTAGGCGGCGCCCCCGCCCCACAAGCCGTCGACCCTCTCAGCCGGAGCGCCGATGGCGAGGAAGCCGTCGTAACCGGCGACCGACCAACCGAAACTGCCGTACGAGGTGGGACGGGGAGCCTCGATCTTCAATGGGCGTGCGGCGTTGCCGCCGTACACGATGTAGACGGCACCCGCCGAGGGCACGCCGTTCACCGGCGTGGCCGGCGCGCCGACAATGAGGTCGGCGCACCTGTCGTCGTTCACCCTGGCCAGCGCGACCGCGTGGCCGAGATCCTTCGGCACCGCACCGGGGACGGTGATCGGAACGAGGCGGTCGCGGGTGAGCAGATGGAGGCTGCCGCCGTCCCGCTGCCCAACGGCTACGTCGTCGGCGCCGTCGCCGTCGAAGTCGCGCGGCGTGGCCCTGTCACAGATCGCTACGCCCTTCGCCGGACGGTGCGCTGTCCCCTGGGGAGCCTGCTCGCAGGCGGTGAGGGCGAGCAGCAGGGCCAGCACGGACGCTGATCGTCGGATCACGGAGCTGCATCATGCCGAACCGTGACGGCGCCTACAAGATCCTGGTGGCGGAGCGACGCTTCAGCACGCCAGCAGGTCAGCAGCGTGCCCTTGTTGACGAAGCCGGTCTCATCGACGATCAGTACGCCGGCCGAGCCGGTCGGCGACGAAGTCCCGGACGTCATCGGAGACCACATCGACGTCCCAGCGCACGGTGCGCAGCAGCCGCTGCAGGGTCTGCGGGCCGATCAGCTCGGCGTGTTCGGCCAGTTTTCCAGCAGTCCTTATCGATCCTCGACCGTCGCGTGGCGGTCGATGTCGGCGGGCTGCTCACCACCGTGACGGTGGCGGTGATCACCTGAGGGCTGCCAAAGCTGCGCAACCACACCCGGCGGCACCGCCACCTCTGCCCCTATCGAGAACCTACGGTTCTATTTCCATTCGGTGGTGCACCAGGCGTAGCGCCGGGTCTTCGGGTTGACCTGGCACGCCTTGAAGTCGATCCGGTTAGCCGTTCTCGGAAACCATCCTTTTAGCTTTCTTGGGGGTTTCTGGCTGCCGCAAGCCACCCAGTATTTCCAATTTGAGTAGACTTTGCCGTCCATCCGGACAAGCGCACCTATGCATCGCCCGTCCTTCCGGTTGTCGGATACCTCGGCGTTGATGTAGATCTCATAAGGTGCTCGTCCATGCCACCACACCTTTCCCTCGAACAGGCCAGGAAGTGTGAGTCGGTCGAACCCCAATCGCGCCTTGGCGTTGAATTTGCGGCCGGGTGCACCTACGGTGGCCGCTTCGTCTTCTTCGGGGATGGTTTCCGTGATGGGCAGCTCCGGTGGGTTGTCGTATTCAACGGGCATCGGCGGGTCGATGAAATAGCCCCGCAGTGAGACCTGGATGTGGGTGGTGCCCGGGCCGCGGTTGGTGATGGTCACATGCCCTTGGGAGTCTGGGATGACCAGGTCGAATCCGGTAGTGCTCTCCGCCTGGTCGTAGTTGACGCTGGAGATGTCGGAGTCGCCGTCCTCGGCCGGATAGACGGTGAGCCAGCCCTTGTCCGTGGGGCGTCGGGCTTGAATGGTGAGGGCGGCGGAGGCCACGGTCTTGTCGCCGAGGTCGATGCCCTGCGTGACGTCAAAGGTGACGGACGTGCCTGGGGCAAGGGCCTGAGTGCTTCCATCTGGCACGCCGGCCCCGGTGATGGTCTCGACGATGACCTTGGACGGGACGGTGACGTAACCCGCCCCGTCCTCTTCCGCCGTCGCCTCGAAAAAGCCGCGAAGGGTGAGTGCCACGTGTACCGTGCCGCTGCCGCGGTTGTCGAGGATCAGTTTGCCGCTAGGGGTCAACTGGGCCACGGTGAAACTGCTGTTGGTCTCGTCGGGGACGTAGTCCACCGTCGCCACGTTGTTGCCCGGCTGGTCGGATGGGTGCAGGCTCAACCAGCCTTGTTGCCCCTGGGACCAGGCCACGACGTTCAGCGCGACCGCGGTGGCACCGGCGGCCGGGACGCTCCCCTGTCCGGCGACGTCGATCGTCACCGACGAATCGGCCGGGATGGCGGTGGCGTCGTGGACCGGGGATCCCGTGACATGCCCGGGCCGGGTGTCGTACACATACTCGGCGCCGACCGGGTAGTACTCGTTGCCCGCCTGAATGTCCGCGGCGCTGAGGAAGTAGCCGCGGACCGCGACCACGATGTGCACCGGACTGTCACTGTTGTTGACGACAGAGACCATGCCGGTGCTGGTGAGGCGGGTGAAGTCCTCGCCCGTGACATTTTCGCCCGGGTAGAAGGTCAGCGTTGACACGGTGGTCGGGGCATCGGAGGGGTGAACGGTGAACCAGCCGGCCTGTTCCGCGCCTATCGCGGTGATGTTCAGGACCACCGCCGACACCCCGGAAGCCGGGATTTCCGCCTGGCCGGCCACCTGAAAGGTGACCTGGCCTTTGCCCGGGACCTTGGCGGAGCCGACACCGCCGGTCCCATTGCGGGTGTCTGCGAGCACGGCCGGAGATACGGCCACGAACTGGTTGTCCGGGGCCGCGTCGGCTCTGGCCGGATGAATCGACGAGGCCGCCATCATCAGTGAAATCAGCAGGATGAGTACGGTCGCCACCGCTGTGACGGCTCGCCGTGGCAGACGAGCATGAACAGCATGCATACGTGCGCCTTTCGTATTCGGTTTCCGGGTGTTGGATCAGGCGAAGAGAGCCGTTTCTCAGGGAACGGGAGCGCTTATCGGGGTGCCTTCTCCCCGTACGCCCAGTGCCGTGTGGTGTGGCCGCCCGGCCCCGCGATTTCGGCCCGCCGGCCGCATAGCCGGGCCACGGACGCCTCCGCCGGCATCCCGTCGCCGTCATTGCTGACGGTCAAGCGCAGACTGCTCGCGGTCCCGGTGAGGGCGATGCAGACCCTACGGGCCGAGCCCTGCCGTTCCACGTCCGGCAGGCCCACGCGGAGCGTGCCAAGGACGATCTCGGCGGGAAGCAGCTGCTTTTCGGCAGGGCCCCAATCTCCACCGTAATCCCGGCCCGCAGCGACCATCTCGCCAGGTGATCCGCCACAGCCGGGGAGGCGGTGCGCCTACCTGTTCCGAGCTCCCTTGGCTCTCCATTGCTTGGTCGTGCGGCCCTGAGCAGGACGTACGGAGCGGACGGTCATCACCGGAGCCAGGACTGCGAGGAGGTGGTCTTGCAGGGCCATTGAATCGCGTTCTTGCCTTTGCGCTTCTCGCCGCCCCCGATGGCGAGACACATGCCCGTGGCCCTGTTGCGCAGCCGCCGCCCGTCGTAGTCCCACTGCTGCGCCAGGCCGCCGTCCGTGCACGGCCACTGGATCGCGCTCTTGCCCGGCTTCTTCTCACCTCGCCCGATGGCCAGGCACAGCCCGGTCTTGACGTTCACGAGCCGCCGGTCGGACCGGTAGATCCAGCGCTGCGACTTGCTCCCGATGCAGGGCCACTGGATCACTCGCTTGCCGGCCTTCACCTCGCCCCGGCCCACGGCCAGGCACATGCCGGTGGCGCCGTTGACGTAGGCCCGGCCGGGCCCGGCGGAGACCACGGCGGCTTGTGCCGGCACAGCGGGCAACAGCGACAGCACGGTCACGGCGCTCACCACCACGGCGGCGGTCTTGGAACTCCTACGCATGGATGTCCTTCCTCGAGTGGGGATGAGAAACAGCACCGGCCCCGCAAGCAGGCCGGACCGGTCACACGTCCAGGTGGCCGGCCCGGCGGCTCCCAGGAGCGACCCGTTGCCCGCCGGGGCCGATGGCATCAGGATCATGGCGGCGGACATTGTTCGGCACCCCTGATCAGGCAGGCAAACAATGCTTTTCTCAGCGAGTGGCTCCTCTCCTGGAGCGAAGGGAATCTTGTAACGGTGGCAGGTCGTCGCGAAAGGCCGGTGGATTCGGCAGCCGGACCGGTGCAACGCTTCGCCGCCGAGTTACGCAAGCTGCGTCAGGAAGCGGGCGGGCTCACCTATCGGGTGATGGCCGAACGCGCGGGCTATTCGGTCACCACGCTGTCGCAGGCGGCGGCGGGTGAACGGCTGGCTTCCCTGCCCGTCGTCCTGGCGTTCGTGCAAACCTGCGGCGGCGACGTCTCCGATTGGGAACGCCGCTGGCAGCAGGTGGTCCAGGAACTGGCCCGCGAGAGAGAGGCCGATGACGGTGCCGGCGGGCCGTACCTGGGCCTGGCCTTCTACGGCACCCGCGATGCCGATCGCTTCTTCGGCCGGGATCAGCTCGTGGAGGAATTGCACGAGTTGCTTCGACGGCATCGGTTCGCCGCGGTGTTCGGCCCTTCCGGCGGCGGAAAGTCGTCCTTGTTGCGGGCTGGGCTCGTGCCTGCCGCACGCGGGGAGACGGCGTCCTCGGGTGGGTCCTTCGCGAAGGCCGCGATCCTCACGCCTGGGGAGCACCCGATGGAGCACGCCGAACAGCTCCTCCCAGGCGAGGGGGACTCCGAGACGCTGATCGTGGTCGACCAGTTCGAGGAGGTGTTCACGCTCTGCCGTGACCCGCGCGAGCGGGTGCGGTTCATCGACCTGCTGCTCGGCGCGCGGCAGCCGCAGAGTCGGATGCGGGTGGTGATCGCGGTGCGCGCCGACTTCTACGGCCGCTGCGCCGAGCACCGCGAGCTCACCGCGGCGCTGCGCGAGGCCAACCTGCTCGTGGGGCCGATGCACCAGGAGGAGCTGCGGGAGGCGATCGTCCGGCCGGCCATGGCCGAGGGCATGACGGTGGAGCGGACGCTGACAGCCGCGATCATCGCCGACGTCGCTGAGGAGCCCGGGGCGCTGCCGCTGATGTCGCACGCGCTGCGGGAGGTCTGGCGTCGCCGGACGGGCAAGATGCTGACCCTGGACGCCTACCAGAGCGTGGGCAGAATCCAGGGGGCGATCAGCCAGAGCGCCGAAGAGCTCTACGCCGGCCTGACGCCCGCCCAGGCGGTGATCACCCGGCGGATCCTGCTCAGGCTGATCCAGCCGGGCGAGCAGGCCCAGGACACCCGCCGGCCCGCCGCCCGGGCGGAGCTGGACCCGTACGGGGAGCCGGACACCGCCCTGGTCATCGAGCAGCTGGCCGCCGCCCGGCTGCTCACGCTGCACCAGGACGGCGTGCAACTCGCGCACGAGGCGCTGATCGAGTCATGGCCGCGGCTGCGTGGCTGGGTGGACGAAGGACGCGACCGGCTGCGCACACACCGGCAGCTGACCGACGCGGCCACAGCCTGGCAGGCGCACGGCCGCGAGACCGGGCTGCTGTATCGGGGCACCCGCCTGGCCGTCGCCGACAAACTCTTCCTCGAGCCGGGCGACCGCGACGACCTCACACCCCTGGAACGGGACTTCGTGCAGGCGAGCGCGGCACTGGCCCGGCGCACCTCACGGGTCCGGGTCGCCGTCTCGGCCGTCCTGGTGGTCTTGCTGATCGCCTCCATAATCGCGGCGGGCGTCGCCACCCGGCAGGCCGACCTCGCCGACGACCGGCTGCAGGAGGCGACCGCCCGGCTGGTCGCCCGGCGCGCCGCCGCGCTGCGGATGAGTGACCCGAAGCTGGCCCGCCGCTTGAGCGCCGCGGCGTGGCGGATCGCCCCGGTCCCCGAGGCCAGGAGCGAGCTGATCGACTCGATGGCGCTGCCTTTGGTGGACGTCGTCACCATCCCGTACGACACCACAGCTTTGGTGCATGCGCTCAGCGTGGACGGCACCAGGCTGGCCGTGTTCGCAGCTGGTACGGCAACCGAACCGGGCGCTCTGCGCGTGCTCGACCTGGCCACGAAGAAAGAGGTCGCGAGCACCCGATGGACGGGCCAGGATGTTACGGAGCTGATGTGGAGTCCCGACGGCCGTACGCTGGCGCTGAACGACATCGACGGGACCGGCGCACACCTGTGGACCGTCGACGGCGGACACCTGACCGACCTCGGCGTGACATTCCCCGGCCTCGAACCTGCGGAGTTCAGCCCGGACGGACGCTTTCTCATCGGGTTCTACGACGGCAGGAGCGAGGCCTGGAGCGTCGCGGACCGGACACGCGTGCTCGACGAGCCGGTCAGCGCCATCAATCCGGACGGCCGGCTGGCGCTGGTCATCCCAGCGGACGCCAATGAAGCGAACACCACCCCGCAGTCCCCCGTCGATGTGGCGAACGCGGGGCGGCGCGTGGAGATCTGGGACCTCGAGAAACGCAAGCCGCTCCGGGCCCCCTGGCTACCGCGAACCGCCACGGAAGGCGTGTTCAGTCCAGACGGCAAGCGCCTGGCTATCTCCACCAACAACGGCATCCGGCTGTTCGACGTTTCCTCGGGCAAGGAGGCCCTACCCCCGCTGCTTCCGGCTCCCGAACGAGTGGAGTTCAGCCCCGACGGCCGGTTCCTAGTTGGGACGCGAGGTGGGGGGTGGGTGGCCCTGTGGCGGGTGGGTGACAGTGCGCTGCTGATGAGATCCCCGCTGCTCTCCGACGTTGTGGGGGTCGATGCTCGCATCTCGCCGGATGCCCGCCTTCTCCGGGTGATCGGCCAGTACGGCACGGTGAATGTCCTGGACATCTCCCCCTACACCCACCCCGAGATGCTCGCTCCAGGAGGTGACAAGCGGCTGTTCAGCCCCGACGGCCGCTTCCTGGTGACGACGAATCGCCGAAAAGGCCGGCCGGAGGTACGCCTTTGGGATGTCGCCGCGCGCAAACCCGTGAGCGGGCCGCTACCCGTCGACGATGTCCCCGAAGAGGACCCTGCGGAGACGGCGTATGATCCGGTGTTCAGTCCCGACGGGCGCACGCTGGCGCTCAGCCACCCCTGGTCTCCTATGGTGACCTTGTGGGACGTCACGAACGGCCACAGCATCGGCGCGTTGCGCGTCCGGAGATCGGACGCCGTCGGAGTGTGGGCCATAGCCTTCTCCCCCGACGGCAGAACCGTCGCGGTGACCCCCTCCACGGCGATACCGGGTAGCGACGAAGCGACGGACGGCGAAGTTCGCTACGACCTGGAGCTGTGGGACGTAGGAGCTCGAAGATGGCTTCGCACCATCTCAGAAGCGGGAGCAGGGGCTCTGTTCTTCGAGCCGGACGGGCGCCGGTTGCTGGTGGACGGACCTGTCGAGGACCGAACGTGGGTCGATACGGCCACCGGGGCGATACGCCGGTACCCATCCGACGCCCGCACCGACGGAGAGATTCTCTTCATCAAGAACATCGCCGCCATCGGCGACTTCGATGGCCGTTTGACGTTCTGGGACAGAGAGCTGCGCCGGCCGCTGGCCCCGCCGCAGAACGCGGACGCCGGAGGGATCGGGACTCTCGTCCCTTACCCGCAGGGCGAACTCCTCGCCACCGTCGCCAGCAGAGGCGAATCAGGCATCCAGCTGTGGGACTGGCGGAGATATCAGCGGATCGCCTCACCGATCGGTTACAACGACCAGTCCGAGCCAGCCGTGGCATTTAACAGGTCGGCTCTCCTCATTTCAACCGCCGACGGGGCCCTGCGCGAGATCACCGTCGATCCCGGCACCGCCGCCACCGTGATCTGCCGCCAGGACGGCGACCTGTCCCCTGCCGAGTGGCAAGACCACATCCCAGAACTGGCCTATCGGAAGACCTGCCGCTGAACCTTTCACCCGATGGGGGCGCTACAACCGGGACTGTTGCGCATCAGGCCGTGGCAGACGATGGCGGCGGCCACCACGTTGAGAGAGTCCATCCCGCCCCATCGCTATGGGATCGGCGCACCGCGGAGACAGGATGCTCCCGTCCACCCAGCGCTGAGGGTGACCGGGAGGGCGGTCAGTCGGAGCTGCGCGCGCACCAGCGCCTCCACGTCCGGCGCCACCTCCCACACGTTCTGCCAGCCTCGGCACGGCACCGGCTCGCCGAGTGGGCGCACGTTTGCGAGCAGCCAGTGCACCTGGCCCTCCGCCGCCCACGGCGACGACGAGTCCCGGACCACGTCCACCAGGTCGGCGACGGCCACGATCGCGCCGAACACAAATCGCTCGTCGGGCAGCAGCGGGCCGGCCAGGAGCCCGGCGGCTTCCAGGACGCGGGGGTCGGCCGCGCCGTACTCGTCCCAGGGCTTCCCCGCGTGGATGGCGATCTCACCGCGGTGGCGGGTGCCGCGCGTTCGGTTCTCCACGTCCTTGCCGCCGAGCGCGATGGCCCAGGACCAGGGCTGCCACACCGTTACGGCCTTCACGCGCCTCCTTCCTCGACCGACCGGAGGAACGCCCGCGCCTTCTTCACCCGCCGCTTGGTGACCAGGCGGATGAACAGAGGCTCGAACTCATCGTCGTCGAGGAAGCCCTTGAGGTCATCGCCGTACGACTCGGCCACCTGGACATTGTCGGCCTGGAGGGTGCCGTAGGTCCCCGGCGACGACCACGAGGTAGCGGCCATCGTCCAGCCCGGTCGGCACCACCTGGACATCGGCCAGCTCGGCGGCGGTGTACCAGGAACGGCGGCCCAACGGGTCGCCGCGCTCGCGGACGGGCGGAGATCGGCGCCGAGCGGTGTCCTCAGGGCCCTGAGGATTCGCCGGGGCCCGCGTGGATCATGACCGAGCCGCCGGAGATCTTCCAGCAGGACGTCCTGCGCCGCCACGCCCCGCAGGGCCAGCTCGACGACCAGAGGCCGCACCCCGGCGATCCGACGCCGGCCATGGAGCGTGCCTGGCTGGCCCGGGTCGTGGCTGCTCAGAAGGCCGGCAGGGCTCGCCGGGGCGAGGCTTAACGGCAGTTGATCAAGAACGGCGCTCGTTTTGTGTACACAGCGGGCATGGCGATCCGGACCGCGGGCACCAGGCTGGAGCGCCAAGGGACCGCGCCGGTTCCCGCCCGGTCGGCTCCAGCTTGCGTACACGCCTGGGACGTGGCCGGTGCGGGCGACGGCTTCACCTACAGCGTGAGCAGGCCGTACCAGCGCATCGACTACGTCATGACCTCTCGCGACATCAAAACGACCTCGGTGGCCGTCATCGGCACCGAGGCCTCCGACCACTTCCCATCGTGGCCGACCTCGAACTCCCCCACCCCTCGCCCTGACCTCCGGTGCCCGCCGTCTCTCGCGACGGCGGGCGCCGAGCGGTCCGGATCAGATGACGCCGCTCTGCCCGACGCAGCTCGTGACACCGTTCCTACCGGCCAGCTTCACGAAGACCCGATGCGCCATCGGCCGGGTCGCCGAGATCGCCCTGCTGCCGGAGTTGCCCGTGATCACGGTCGCCAGGAACTCGGCGTCCGGAAGGCCGCCCCGATCCTGGACGAGGCTGACCTTGACCGTGGTGGGGCCTCCGGAGGCCGTCCAGTGGACACGGCTGAAGCGGTGCCCAACCGTCGTGTTGATGTAGGTGACGGTCACCTTCAGCCTGTAGGACCCCTTCGAACAGGTCGCGACGAGGGCCTTGGCTGCCGACGTGGTCACCGACGCCGCCGGCGCGGACGCCGAGGCGGACGCGGTCACCGACGCCGACGCGCCCATCATGGCCACGGCGCCCATGGCCCCGACGACGACCGCGGTACGCATGATCTTCATATGGTTCCCTCCGTTGATCTCCCGTCGAGGTGAGACCATACGGAGACGCGGTATGGCGGAGGTATGTCCCAATCAGACCACTCGGAGCGCGCTAGTGGGACGCTAGTCGGGCCGCTGGTAAGAATCGCACCACACGGCCCAAACGAGCGGCATCGCCGCAGGTCATGGTGTACGACTGTGCCATCCGCCGAAGGCCGGTTTCGGTCCGGACGTTCGGGAATGAGTCAGGCGCGCTGCCGCTTGATAACGCTGGATCGGACGTTTCCGCAGGACTTGTTGCTCGCTAAGTGCTTTTATGTCAAGCCGTCCCGGAGCCCCCGGTTACGCACCGTCGCTTTAGGGCGTGGTTGGGTCGGGTCAGGGCGCGGTGCTGGACTTGCGATCAGTCCGTTTCCCTGACCCGCCCGCCGAACCCGGCGTGCATGTCTCCATGCACCGGGCTCTCCGCGTGTCTTGCCCGGGGTCAACCGCCT